>QBUM01000235.1 GCA_013180585.1 Candidatus Methanophagaceae archaeon GoMg2 | reverse complement strand
GAAAATCAAAGATCAAGTGTATAAGGATTCGTGTTATTCCTATTTTGCTGAAGATCTAAAGGATGCTTCATATTGTGAGAACATCCAAGATCAAGGAAAAAAAGATGCTTGTTATTTGAATGTAGCTCCACGGACAGGTGATGCTTCACTCTGTGAAAAAATCCAGGATGATCAGTTGATTAAAGATAGATGTTATTATGAGGTTGCCCTCACCATCAATGACCCGTCAATCTGTGAAAAAGTCCAGGGTGCAATTTTTTCTGAGGAGTCCTGTTATTCTGGTATTGCTTCAATGGTAGATGATTATTCCTGCTGTGAAGAAGTCCAAGATCCAAAATCCAGAGATCTTTGTTATTATTCTTTTGCTAAAGAGAAGGAGAATGTGCACGCATGTAATAAAATTATTGCTATACGTTATAGAGATAAATGTTATTCCATGATAGCTAAGAATATAGTGGATTCTTCTATCTGTGATAAAATCTATTATCAAGATGTTAAAGATGATTGCTATTTTGGCGTTGCACAAACAACATTGGACCCTTCATACTGTAAAAAGATCCAGGACCCATCCAAGAAAAGCCAGTGTCTTGACAGATACTCATAGAAGCATCAAAATTAAGAGTGGGCTAATGTAATATTATGCGCTTTAGCAACACACGGGAATTAAAATTGATATGGGATTTTAGTCTGATACTAAACCCTCATTATCACAAAAATCGGCTTGCTTTTGATAGATACCGCAATTGCAAAGGAGCGGATAAATAACCACCTACTCTTTAATTAGACCCTTCAGCATTCTCCGAACTTCTTTCGGCTCCGCTCTGCCTCTTGTATGCTTCATTACGTGCCCAACCAAAAAATTCAACGACTCCTTTTTGCCTGCCTTGTAATCGTCAACTGCACTTTCATTCTCATCTATCACCTTTAATATGGCAGTCTCTATCTCTTCCGAACCGATACTTGCCAATCCCTTATTCTTTATTATCGCCTCAGGATCACCACCGTGATCGAGCATCTCCCTTAAAATTTCCGTTGCACCACGCTCGGTAATAACGCCTTTCTTCAAATAGCTCAGAATAGAAACGAACTCATCAGTTGAAATCCGTTCTGACGCTTCTCGCATTGTGATAGACCGATAGTTCAGCTCGCCTTTCAGAACATCCGCTATCCAGACGGCACTCAACTTCGGGTCTATCTTTGACGCCACTTCTTCGTAAAAATTCGCTATCGTTATATCATAAGTGAGCGCATTCGCATGTTCCATCGTGATGGAATACTGCGTGGCAAA
Source organism: Candidatus Methanophagaceae archaeon GoMg2 (assembly GCA_013180585.1). GTDB lineage: Archaea > Halobacteriota > Syntropharchaeia > Alkanophagales > Methanospirareceae > QENJ01. The sequence continues at coordinate 20,218 of QBUM01000235.1, read as the reverse complement.
TCTGATCCTCTTTTCATCCGGCAGTTCGGGTATTTCTCGCTTTAACTCTTCTACTAAGCCCAAAATATGCAGCGGTACCAGGTCCGGTTCGGGAAAGTACCTATAATCATGTTCGAACTCTTTCGTACGCATAGAAATCGTTATGCCACGCACTTCGTCGAAATGCCGCGTCTCCTGCGTTACTACGAGTCCCCGGCGCACCAAATTCTTTTGCCGTGTTATTTCAAAAGCTAAAGCGCGTTCTACACCTTTATAAGACGAAATATTCTTTACTTCTGCTCTGTCGCCACCAGCCACCGATATATTCGCATCTACTCGCATTGCACCCTCCAGGTCGCCTGCGAATACGCCTAAATACCCCAATATGCTCCTCAGCTTGCCTAAGAATATCCGAGCTTCCTTTGGCGATCTCAAGTCTGGCTCGGTTACTATCTCTACTAACGGCATTCCCGACCGGTTATAATCCACCAGCGAATATTTCGCGGTATCTATCGTGCCTTTATATACTAACCTACCGGGATCGTCTTCCATATGCACCCTTCTTATCCGTACCGCCCGTTCTTTAGCACCACCGTTTTCCGTATTCTCTATAGTCACAAGACCGTTCAGTGCAATAGGGAAATCATACTGCGTAATCTGGAAACCGCGTGGCAAGTCGGGATAATAGTAATTCTTTCGATAGAAAATAGCTTCTGGCTGTATGGTGCAGCCCAAAGCAAGTGCTATTTTTATGCCGTATCTTAACGCTTGCCCGTTTACTACGGGTAAAGCACCCGGTAAACCCAGGCACGTTGCGCACACGTGCGTATTTGGCTCGGAGTTTTGATAATCCGTGGAGCATGAGCAAAATAGTTTTGTCCGCGTAAGAAGCTGTGCGTGGCATTCTAAGCCGATTTTTACTCCGCTTTCACTCTCCATCTGCACCACCATATCTCTGTATCTATCTGAACGACGAAGCAAGCAATGCACCGCCTACCGCACCTATATACTGAGGATACTTCGGCACAATCACATCAAATCCCAACACATCGTTCATTGCCGCCGGCACGCCCTCCACCAGTGCTGTCCCACCAACCTCTATTGCAGGCTGCCTTAGGTCTATCTCCTGCAACAACTGCTCTTTTACCTGTTCCACTACTGAATGACACGCAGCAGCCGCAATGTCTTCTTTCTTCGCGCCACTCGACAACGCCGACACAAGGTCCTGGATACCAAACACGATACAGTAGCTGTCCGTCTTTACATTATTATAATCGCCTTCTAACGCTAACTTACCCATCTCTACCACATCTACACCAAGCCTACGCGCGATCATCTCCAGGAACCGTCCTGAAGCACCTGCACATATGCCACCCATCGTGAAATTATCAGGGATGCCATTATTTGCCGTTATTATCTTGTTATCCATGCCACCGATGTCTATTATCATTGCTTCGCCTTTTTCTATTCCCGCAAGATACATAGCAGCCTTGGAGTTTACCGTCAATTCTTCTTGTACTAAATCCGCTTTGAAATGCTCGCCTAATGCGTGTCTGCCATAACCGGTCGTCCCCAGCGCTTCTATATCTGATCGTTTTACGCCCGCAATCTCTAACGCCTCTGCAAACACTTTCTCGCCTGTCTTTACCACATCCCTTGACGGTGACCAGGTCGCGCCTATCACTTCGTTATCCTGCATTATCGCTGCCTTTGTAGTTGTGGACCCGGAATCTATACCCGCCGTCAGTCCTTCCTGCACTTTACGCTCTAATATCCATCTCCGTTTCACTATTGTAACAAGCGCTTCCATCCTCGTCAGCAGCTCGCCTGCTTTCGTACGCTCGGAAAAGGGATACAGAACAAGCGGTAAATTCGTCTTTTCCTGTATTATCTTCCGGATTTCAGTCCTTATCACCGCACCGCGTGGACACTTGTGACAACCCGCAACGAATACCGCATCTGCGTCTGCCAACCCTTCCGCAACCGCGTATCCGCGCGCCAACGCCACACTCAAGCCCATACTGTTCTTCATGTCATATCCAAATTCGTCCACCTTCGCTGCCACATAATCCAGGTCAACTTCGGGCACAAAAATCTCCGCACCTATCTCCTCCGCCACACGCTCTATCTCGTGCTGCACATTTCCATAGATAGTGCCACAGGAAACCTGCGCTATTCTTATCCCTTCTTCCTTCGTCTTTACGTCACCCATAAATTTAGACATGACATAGGATTAATTAAATCTTAACATAATTGCGTAACTAACTACAATCACATTTGATTCACGGTACGGGAACACAAATTTACGCAGGTACGAACTTAGTCCCGTAGTAGATTATCCCCTTCTCGTCTTCTTCCCCTATTTTCCTGAACACATTTCGGACCCGCATCCCGATGCTTATCTCTTCAGGCTCGCAGATCACCTCTGATAACAACCGAGGGCCCTCATCGAGCTCGATAATCGCTAATGTGTACGGTATTTGCCTATTGAGATTCCGCGGTGCCTGATGAACAGTCGTATAGGTGACCACCTCACCGGTCCCCTTGAATTTATACGTTTCGATAGCTCCGTGCCTTCTGCACTTGGGACATATAATACGCGGTGGATAGAAGAAAGTCCCACAATTCACACAGTGCGTACCCTCTAAATTATACCGGGCTGCTTGCTCCCGCCAGAATTTTGCTGTTGACGCCATTTCGTTATCATTTCTTCTATGTGTATCATATTATTTAAAGAATTGCAAAGTTCGTAATCCGCTTCTCCTTCGTATAACATGAATTGGGCGAATGAAACAGGGTCGCCTCGCCCTACCTTCATCTTCCTTCGCAACGCTGCGTGTAGCTCTACCAGAAATTCCGGCCCGTCCTTCCGCTCGTCCTTTATCATGATTTCTAAGTCCGTTCTGATTTTATCATACTGCCCCTCGAATATCGAGTCCACAAACTCTTCTACTTTCTTCCTTTGAAAAAACGCATTCCGCACAACTTCTTTTATCGCTTTACCGTCAATCTGCAAAGAAATCGCCGATGCCGCTTCTAACATAGTTATAGCGGCGCCCGCATCTCCGCGTGCATATACCTTCAACAATAATAACCCACCTTCTGTGAGTTCTGCCCCTTCTTCCTTCGCTATCCGTCTTAGCAGCGTATCCATCGCATCGCTTTTAGCCAGCGACCGGAAGAAGAGGTTAAGGCATCGTGACCTTATAGCGGGTATTATACCGGCTGGCTTCGTGGTGCAGAAAACGAACCGGCTCGTCTTGTTGCTTCGCTCCATAGTTCTTCGCAACGCTTGTTGTGCATTAAGAGGTAGCAAATCCGCGTTATTGAAGACCAATAGTTTAAAATCTGCGGTTATAGGCGCTAACGCTGCATATTCTCGCATTGTCCCCTTGAATATGTCTATTGCCGATTTCTGCTCATTATAAAATAATTTGAACCGTTCATCATCACGTAGCCATTTTTTACGCTGCTCCATGAAGTCCGAACATTCTATAACCACAATGTTCTCTTCATAAGAGTCATATAGCTCTGCAGCTACGGCATAAACCATAGAGGTCTTACCTGTGCCTTTTGGTCCCCAGAGCAATAGATTTGGTATTGTTCTTTCCTTGACAAATCCTTTTAGCCGTTTCACTACCGCATCCTGCCCTACAATTTCCTCTACACGCTTCGGTCTATATTTTTCTGTCCACATCACAATTTTTTCTTTAACGTTGACTGACTATAAGCGAGTTTTCAACAGATTCATATTTCTATAAGTTCCTTTTCTGCCTTTTATCTTTATCGCCCCCACAACCGAATCGCAGGTATCCGATCGTAGTAAACCTTACCATTGATGTCCAAGCATCGCTCATGGCAGTTCGTACAGATCGCTCTTCCTGTACCGTAGCTTAATAGAAACCACCTCCGTGGACCCGTCCGAGGGCACATAGCACAGGTCAAATCGCGATGCACGCAGTTCTCGCCACTCGTCATCTCATCTTCTATATCTGCGTGACACTTCCGCATTATTAATTCCCCCCATCAACTTTTCAGCTCCCTCATTGTCAAAAATATATAGCCTAAGATAGCAATGATGCACAAAGCATAACCATACATCCGTATCGTTGAAAATAGGTTCTTTAGGAAGGCATATTCCGTGCCATATCTACCCACGCGCATTACGCTTGTATCGAGGATGAAATAATCGCCGACATCTCTTAATACTATCGGGGTCGTTCCGATTTGCAGTGCTTTACCCTTGATATCTTCTTCTGATGCTATCCAGGGGTCCACTGTCCCGTAGGCATCACCCTTTGTTCTCACTCCTTCGTCCGTCACGGCAAATACTCTGTGCGTTAGAGGAATCATGCTCTCTTTCCTTTCAAGCATTATTATGTCGCCCTCAACGGGCTCAATGTATATTCGTTGCATGAGTATGAGGTCGCCGCGCTCCATTGTGGGACTCATACTACCAGTGGTTACAACCGCGAAGAAAACGAGTTTAAAAAGAAGCACCGATATAATGAGAACAAGTAAAGAAAATACAATGGTTGAACCAAGAACAGAAGGTTTGTGCATACCACAAATGGTTTCGTACTCCTTCATCTTCTCTTTCACTCGTGTATTTCGCGAGTGTTTCATGTATCGGTCTTTAAAATAATTGAATACCTGAACGGGAGGGGTAAAGCCTTTTACTACCGCCAGGTAGAAGATGTAATACACTATGGTTATGGCTACACTGTATGTAATAGCTATTAATACCAGTTCTAATAAGGGTCCCATACTCTTAATTTCACTCTTTAAGTATATAAAACTGTATTATACTGTAAATCATTCTTTTTAGATATTGCGTTGAGATTCTTTAACCTATCCCGAAGAGTTTACCTTCGGAACCACCTTGCCCACCACGAGCGGAGAAGTCTCCGTCATTCTCGGTGCCCGCATTGAAACTCATGGACTTCCTCTTCGGTATTGATACGCTCACATTAACATTCGTATGGCAGGCGAAGCAGGCTTCATTCGCGCCAGCCATTTGCGGGTTCTCCAGTGCCTCACGTATTAATCCTTCATGTCCCGTCATTCCACCTATGTCAAATTCCGTTGCATCCAAGCCGAAGCCGCCCGCCGATATGAAATCTTTATAATCACTGATGTTACTGCCGTGGTGGCATTCAGTGCAATTCCGACATTCTGGGTAAGTCCAGTGATTACTTATATTGCCCGTATCACCATGACAGTCCATACACTCAACATTGAACTCGAAATTGGAGAGAGGCGAATTGTGACATGTATCACAAGTGAAGACCCCATGTGCACTACTTGCCTGTAGTTCCGCCATTACCTGCTCCATGTATTCTCCATACCGCTCTGAAAGTGATGTGTTTGTAAGCGATAAGTCTTCAGACTCCGCAGGCGTTGGTATCGGATTTTCTTCTTTCACGCCCTCATGTATCAACAACACGGCGTTCGGCAGTATTAAAACACCAACTGCAGTTACCATAGCCGCGAGAAAGACCAGCTTCAGGGTGTTCATCTTCTGTTCTGTATAGAGAAGAGGAGTTTATGCTTTATAAATTTTTCCTTTCGTTTTGTTTGGTGAGATAATTCGTAGCTCTCTCTTCTCATGGCTTATTTTTCCATTTTATCATGTTATATGCTATTTTTATCCCAAAGCCCGTATTTGTAGCTAACCACAAGATTTTACTGATATTTGCGAGAGGGCAATGATAAGAATCAGGACTACCCGCGGGTATTTATCTCTAAGCAATTTCGTACACATATACGTTGCAGAAATAATTTGAGGTATTATAACAACTCATACAATGTGCTTCTTCTTCTTGGCGTTCTTCCCGCATCCTTTATCAATTGCTCGAAGTCCTCAGGGCTCATATACTCACCTACCGGCGAACCCGATAACCTTGAGATATTCTCCTCCATTAACGTACCACCCAGGTCGTTCACACCGAAATAAAGCATCTTCTGCACATCCCGCAGACCCAACTTCACCCAGGACGCCTGTATATTGTTGCAATACGGATGAAGAATGACCCTTGCGAGTGCATGAACGATTGCAGTATCCAAAGAAGAGACACTTCTGTTCACCATCTTCCCCAATTCGTTGTTCTTTCGCAGGAATTTTAGCAGCACAAACTCCGTAAATCCGCCCGTATCCTCCTGTAGCGCTCGTATCTTGAAGATATGATTTATTCTATCCTCTAAAGATTCAATGTGTCCGTACATGATTGTAGCCGTGGAAGGAATACCCAACCGATGTGCCGTCTTTATTATTTCCAGCCATTTTGCCGTGTTTATCTTATTGGGACATATTACAGCCCTTATAGAATCATCAAGTATCTCTGCCGCGGTTCCCGGGATAGACCCTAAACCTGCTCGTTTTAATTCTTTCAGCACCTCCTCTTCGGTCAGTCCTGTGTTATGCGCAACATGGTAGATCTCCATCGGTGAAAATGCGTGTATATGCACGTCAAAATGCGATTTTATGCCGTCAAGAATGCCGCAATAATCTGACAGTTTAAGGTCGGGGTGCAGTCCGCTTTGAATACATATCTCCGTGGCATCGTTATTCACCGCCTCTTCTACCTTTTCCAAGACTGCATCCATGCTCAGCATATAGCCTTGCTCCTTCTCCGCCCGGAATGAACAGAACTTGCAGTCGCCCACACAAACGTTAGTAAAATTTATGTTCCTGTTCACCACAAAAGTGACAATATCGCCTTTCTCCTCCTTCCGCAGCCCGTCAGCAATGCTCCACAAATAGGGCGGATTACTTGCTAAAAATACAGCATCGTCCCGCTCTATCTCGCCCTGCTTTATCCGCTCGTATAACCCGTCAAAACCAGCTTTCATCTCTAAACTCAAGTCTTTCTTTAGTACTTATATGCTCAGCCCTTGCCTGTTATTCCCGTTATTATCTCCTTGTTAAGATCAAATATCGTTGATGTCTCAACGCCGTTTGTTATTCGCAACTGTTTGCTTGCATCTACCTCACCAACAATTGCAGCCGTTATACCTGCCGATTCGAATATTCGTATGCACTCCTCACCCTTTTCTTCGCTCTCCACCGTGAGCACAAATCCCGTACCAGGATACGTCTTTAGCCAGTGCGCAAGAGTAATAGGCACTTTTTCCTCATCAGGTCTCGGTATCTTATCCACCTCCACTGTCGCTCCGGCACCCGACGATTCGAGTAACATTCCCAGTGTGCCTAAGGCACCAGGATTGCTTATATCCTTCCCGGCAGTTGCCAGCTTCTTCTCACCTATCTGTACCATTGTATTCAATTGCTTTTTTATCTCTGCTGGAGTCCTCTTTGTCGTATTGTCCCATGCTAAATTGTAACTTGGATATATCCTGCCATCAATGTCTATCGCAGCTAACACCTTGTCGCCTGGTTTCGCACTGCTTGAATATATTACCGCGCCCCGCTTTACCGTTCCTACTACGGCAACATCAAGCGCATCATAGGAGGTGTCAGGATGTAGATGCCCCCCGACCATTGGCACACCAAACTTATTCACACCGTCCAGCATACCCTTTCCCAGTTCTTTACAAATTCGTTAGATTTAATATATGGTAGTGCATATAGGGAAAAAGATGTGGATAACGAGGGGTAATGAAAGACGGACAGAGGGAAGTATATACGACATCAATGTCGCATATGAACGAGTTGTGCGGCATTGTGGGGCTATATTAATGAGGCATTTCAAAGAAGAAGAAATAAAAAGTGCCTGTCTTTTTGGCCCACCATCTGTGGCGATCAGAATATATGCAAAAAATGGTATAACGAATTATCACATCATGAGAAAATGGTTATAAGGTTGAAGAAATGAATAGATCAAAATATTCGGCAGCTTCATCACTGCATGGTTACTTGTACCAATGCCGTCTTGCGCTCCTGGAAACCCTCAAACGACTGAAGACAAACCCCAATCTGACAGTAGCCATCGAAACACTGGATGATGTAGTCTTCGAGACTGAGGGCACCCCCACGGAGATAATCCAGGTAAAACACCATATCAACCGCCAAGCCAACCTTACCGACGCAAGCACAGATCTGTGGAAAACGATCCGGATATGGTGTGATCTGCATCAAGAAGGAATCGTCCAAAGCAGTACTGCCCTATGCATGATGACAACATCAATGGCACCCGAAGGTTCTGCAGCTTCTTATCTCAGGGTAGATGATAGAAATGTTGCTGAGGCCGAAAGATTACTCCTTCAAACCGCTCAGACATCGGTCAGCGAAACAAACAAAGAGGGATATTTAAGTTTTTGTAATCTAACTCAGGAATCAAGGCGCGAGTTACTGGAATCTGCATTCATTCTCGACCATTGCCCGCTAAATCAAGATATTGACCAGCTCTTGCAAGAGGAAATCTGGACCGCATGCCACCGATCAAAGATAGATAATTTCCTAATTTACTTGGAGGGGTGGTGGCTCAAGCGTATTCTGAAGAGTTTAAGCTCTGACACCTCAATGCATATTCTCGGCGAAGAACTGGATTCCCGTTTGGATGAATTGCGCGAGCAATTCAAAAGTGATGCCTTGCCCATACACGATGATCTAAAAACTGCCACTGTTGCCCACGAGTTTTATCAAAACCACACTTTCGTACACCAACTCAAACTGATTGAGGTTGGTAAAAAGCGAATTGCCATTGCCGTTAACAACTACTACCGTGCATTCGAGCAGCGTTCTAGATGGATGCGTGAAGACCTCATCTTGATCGGCGACATAGAGGACTACGAAAAGCAGCTTGTGGATGAATGGGATACCTACTTTGAAACAATGCGTGAAGATCTTGGTGACGATGCGGCCGAACGAGAGAAGGTTAAGGCTGCACGCACTATATACGACTGGGTTGAAAAGGAAGCCGATATTCCAATACGGCCGCGAAGTCATGATCTCTTTATAACACGTGGATCGTATCATATTCTTTCTGACAGACAGGAAGTAGGCTGGCATCCAGAGTTTCGCACTAGGCTGGAGCACCTTCTTGAAGGTAAGGGGGCGGCAGAATGAAACATTGGCATAAGCGAAGTATGGAGGAAGCGAACCTTCTCAACCCTGCATTTTTGGCAGTTAGTATCTTTCAATGCGTGAAGGGCTATAGTGAAACCGCTCGGACTAATGCCCCCTATGTACTTCCGTTTCTTGTAACTCCTTTGGTTCTGCACAAGATAACCCGTGAAAACATCCCTAGAGGCGTAAATACTACATTCTCAACTTGGATAACACAGCGTCAAGGTGCGCATGCCAAGATAGGATATCCTGAACGGACACGTTCCATTGCCCCTTACGTTAAAGAAGCCTTGGCCTTCGCGCTTGCCAATCAACTGCTCACAAGTAATAGCGATGGTTCATTTAGCACAAATCAGAATGTTGCCATTCCATCACGCTCAAACGATAACATAACAGATGAAATATTAGAGTGCTTCAAGAAAGCTCACTTTTGTGGCCGGTGGTTGGCTAGAGCAGGCAAGATTGAAACAGTAATGGCACTCTTGGGGGGTCAAGCCATGAGTTTTCAGATACAAAAGATTATACTTTACAGCAACGCTGGGAGGACTCATGTTCTTCCATTTCGTACAAACTCAGTAAATATCATTACTGGTGCATCAAAGACCGGGAAGTCTGCTCTGATTCACATCGTAGATTACTGTTTGGGACGAGAGACAAGTAACATTCCCGAAGGTGTCATTTTAAAAAATGTTTCATGGTTTGGCATCCACCTTGTGCGAGAAAAGGATGAACTATTCGTGGCGCGGCGCAATCCCGGAACCGATAAAGCATCATCAGAAGAGATTTACATAGAGAAAGGCCATATACTCGAAGTTCCCAATCACGATCGTCTGATAAAGAATGCAAATCTAAATAGCCTTAATGAATTGCTTAATGAGTTCGCTGGTATCTCGGAATATACCTTTGAACCGAAGCCGGGACAAACGCGAAAAACGGGAATAGCTGATATCAGCAAAGCACTGATTTATTGCTTCCAAGAACAGAGCGAAGTAGCAAATCAGCACTTCCTATTCCATCGGCAGGGAGAGCAATTTTTACCGCAAAGCATCAAAGATTATATGCTGTTTTTCCTTGGGGTGGTAGATAAGGAACAGGTATTACAAAAAGAAGATCAGCGCCGTCTCAAGCGGGAACTCCGGAAACTGGAAATCCGCGAAGCTGAGAAAGAACGACTCAAAGGATCGTCTTTTGAGAGAGCACACGCCCTTATTGCTGAAGCCGTTTCTGTAGGTCTACTTCCTGCTGACCAGCAAAGGCCTCAGTCATGGATTGAGGTAAAAGAAGCATTGAGAAAGGCGGTCAACTCTAGAACTGAGCAGGAGTTTCCTGAAACACTGTACGCTCAGGAATTGAACCGCTTATTTGAAACACAAAAATCCTTGAGGAGGGAACACAGAGCTGCAAATGAAGAGATATCTGCACTCCAAGCTTTGAAATCCGGTGGTGATGGGTTTACCCAAGAAGCGAAGGAGCAACGAGCCCGGCTCAGCAGTGTTGGACTGTTGCCGAGTTCAGAAGAAGCCGATAATACTGTTTGCCCTTTCTGTTCTTCTAAGTTGGAAATTCCCACACCCGACACTGAAGCCATCCGAGCCAATCTCCAAAACATCACAAAGCAACTAGAATATGTAACCCGCGATCTCCCTCATATCGAACAAATGATCTCTGAAGCAGAAAGTAGGCAGGCAGAACTTAATACGAAACAGAAGGAGGTAAATGCTCAAATTCAGGCCGTCCAGCGAATAAACCGGCAGATTGAGGAGTTTCGTGATCTTAATGCCAAACGAGCCCTCGTACAAGGAAGGCTTGGGCTCTACCTTGAAACTCTTGACGATATTAAGGACGATTCCGAGACTAATGATGAAGTCGAAAAGCTAAAGTCCCGCATTCAAGCACTTGAAGAGGTGCTTGATGACGATGCCCTGCAGGATCGGCTCAATTCTGTTCTTTCACTACTTGGACGAGAGATCTCTGATATGGCTCAGACGCTCAAACTGGAGCATTCCGCCAACCCTTTACGGTTGGACCTTAAAAAACTCACAGTTATAGCTGACACCGAAAAGGGACCACTCCCCTTAGAAAGGATGGGAAGTGGAGAAAACTGGGTTTCGCTTCATCTCATTGCCCATCTCGTTCTACACCGCTGGTTCGCGAGGAAAAACCTCCCTGTTCCCAATTTTATATTCTTCGACCAGCCGACTCAAGCATACTTCCCACCTGAGGTCTCTGACAAGGATGTCCGAAATAGCGACATGGAATCCGTGATACGAATGTTCAAACTCATTTCCGAGAAAGTCCGCGATGCCGGTTTCCAAGTCATTATTATGGAGCATGCAGACATTCAGCAGAATTGGTATCAAGAAATGATTATAAAAAAGTGGTGGGATGGAACAACTAAACTCGTTCCTTTAGAATGGATAGAAGATAATTGACATAATAAAATACTGCACCGTACGATTTACTGTCACCGATGAGCTTTGTTGTTACTCAAGAAACAGCTTTCGTACATCGTGTGCTTCATCGGAGATAAAACCGGCAGTTTTTATAAGGTGATAAGAATGAAGAACGCCCAACAACGATCACATAACAGCGGACTACGGCTACGGTGATAGGTACCTTCGCTAAAATCCAGCCCTACTGCGGGACTTCGCATCTCCGTGGACATCATGCGCAATGTTGTTATGGATAATCATAGGATGAATAAATCAGAAGAACTTGCCTCAAAACTTAGTAGAAAGGTGCATCATCAAGTTTATTACCCAAAAAGCATTTTTTTATAAATAGAAGTACATGATAAAAAAGAAAGGTGATAGATAATGGAAGAGGCTAATGTTACTTTGATACTCAGGGAGATAAGAGAGATAAAGAAGGAAATAGCATACATTAAGGAGCATATGGTAGATGTAGATAGAATCTTAACGGACGAAGAGATAATAATGTTAAAAGAAGCGGAAAAAGAATTTGATGAGAAGAAAACAATAAACCTCAAAGAGATAACGAGAGGTTCCGAGTGAAGTTTGAGATACATCTGAGCAGTAGGAGTCATAAATTCCTTAAACGAGTTGATAAGAGGACATATGATAGATTAGTAAGGAAACTAGTGACGCTCGTGGAGGATCCGTTTCAGTTGGATGTAAAGAAAATTATGGGCAGAAAAGAAAAACTCTATCGGGTACGGGTGGGCGATTACAGAATTTTGTATGAGATATATCTGGAGAAGAAGGTGGTGCTGATAGTAAACATTGATAAAAGATCAAGAATATACGAGGGATAATGATAAATAGGGCGGCGGGTTCAACTCTTCGCTAAAAAATAATTAGAAGGAAGGATTAGACCTCACCCCCTCTCCCCCCATTCCAGAATCGCATTCGTAATCAGATCCGTAAGATACACACCTCCATGATACCCCATGAAGCCATATCTATGGTATCCCACCCTATCGAAGACCGGGAATCCGCATCTCACGAATGCAGCGTCCTCATCCTTAGCAATCGGCGTGCATTTCGTATTTCCAAACAGAATATCTACCTCATTGTCTTTCACAGCACGCTGCAACTCGTACAAATCGCGTCCGTTCAATATCTCACCGTCAGTCACCGATTTCGCCTTCTGTAAGAACTTCCTGCTCGCTGTGCTGCTCGAAACGATGACCGGCTCCATACCCAGTTCCGTCACGAACTCGGCAAGTGCAAGTGCAATGTCCGGGTCGGCGAATATCGCAGCTCTCTTGCCGCATGTCTTCATATGCACATCCACCATCGCATCAATGAGCCTGCCTCGACCCTGCTCAAGCGAATACGGTATCTCCGCACCGGTCATATCACATACAGCATCCAGGAATCGGTCAGTATTCGCAACCCCGATCGGGCAAATCGTATCGGCAGCCATACCGTACTTCCCCTTCAGGTATACTGCGGCAGAACCACCCGCATGCTCACATAATGCAATAACGCCTCGTGCGTTTGCACAATCTTCTATTTCGGCTACGGATGATCCACCCCTAGGAAAAGGCGGCTTTGGCAGAATAATCGGGGCATTGAGAGTCTCCGAAATGTCGCTCAGAATCGTGTATGATATATTCATAGAATCGAGCATCTGCTTTATCTCCATGACATCGCCAGGATTCACCATTCCCGGTAGGATATTCAACTTTGCGTTCGCGGGCTCCGATTCTTCAGAAAGATTGGTTACAAGCGCTTTCAGTGCGTTGTCGTATCCCGTGACGTGCGACCCAACATAGCTCGGCGTGTGGATTGGAACCACCTTCGAGTCTTCGTAATTACCTTCGCTGATGATACCGTCAATGTCATCACCTATGGTCTCCGAGAGGCAGGTAGTAATCACGCCTATGAGCTCCGGATGCCGTCTCGCAATTACGTTCTTTATTGACTCTACTAAATTCTTCTTCCCTCCAAATACAGAGGCATCTTCACCGAGCGAGCTCACCGCCACCTGCACGGGCTCACCGAAATGACGGTTAAACATCCGCATTGGATATGCACTGCATCCCTGAGAACCATGAACGAGCGGAACTGCGGCGTGAACACCGAAGAGCGCGTACATTGCACCAATTGGCTGGCATATCTTGGCCGGATTAATCGTTACGCTACGCATGTTCATTCCTCCTTATCAAACCCCACACCGGTGCGAATAGCGTCTTCTCGACATCTCTTGCGAAGTTCAAGAATCCTGAATAGACCGCATAAGGCCCTTTCTCGTAAGCATGTCCGTTTATGAATGGCACACCGAGCTTATATGCTAGATATTTCTCCTTGAGCCCTGAAATGAACAGGTCCGGCTTCAAGTCGGTCAGAATCTCTTCTAGTTCAAGCGAGTTCGGATTGTCAATCACCAGCGCACCGTCATTCACACGCTCACAAATCTTCGCATAATCATCTTCGTGTCCGAAGGTTGTAGCAGCGGCAATCGTTTCTACTCCGAACTCATGGAACATATTGATCCAATGCCATGCTCGTGGCGCGCCCTGATAAATGAAAACGCGTTTACCCTCGAATTTACTTCGGTATTCCTCGATTTTCGGCGCTATTTGCGCTACTTCTTCTTTGATTATCTCTTCTGCTTTGTCTTCCAAGCCAAAAAAGGATGCAACGTCTCGCAATGCCTTTGAAGTCTGTTCTACCCCAAACAGAGTTGCCTTCACGACAGGAATACCGTATTTTTCCTCCATCAGTTCGCAGATATACGGCGTGGACCGCTGACAGTGCATCAGATTGAGCTTTGCACAGTGTGCCTGTGCAATTTCATCAACCGCTGCGTTTCCGGTGAATGTGCACAAGATTCGGATTCCCATGCGCTCAAATAGCGGCATTATCGCCCAGAGATCGCCCTGGATATTGTAGTCACCAATGATGTTCATGTCGTAATCAGTCAGCTCTTCGGGCTCCTTTGTGCCGACCACTCGCTCAAAGAGCGTGTCATTTGCTATGTGATGCCCCAGCGATTGGCTGCAGCCTCTAAACCCCTCGCAGTTGAATGGAATAACCCTTATTCCTGTTTCTTCCTCGGCGCGTTTGCACACACCACTGAGGTCATCCCCGATGAGTCCAATTGCGCAGGTTGAATGGACGAATACGCCCCTTGCCTCCGGGAATTCCTCGTGCGCCTCTAATATGGATTTATAGAGCTTGTCTTCTCCGCCGAAGATGATGTTATCTTCCTGCATGTCCGTGGAGAAGCAATATTTGCCGTGGAAGCTGGGATTGTCCGACAGATTCTGTCTCGTGCCTCCGCCCCAGGTCCAGTAAGCGCAGCCGATTGGTCCATGCACCAGATGAATCACATCCTTTATCGGTCCACACACAACACCCATGCAACCTGCATACGTGCAGCCACGTTCTGTGAAATCACCAGGTGTCGTCTGAACATTCGATAGCGGCAGAATATTCTCTGATGGCGCTTTGATATATGTGTGCTTTTCTCGTTCTGGTATGGCTTTATCCGAGTTTAAAAGAGTTAATGGCATAGATCAAATCGCCTCCTCGCCGCGTTCTCCGGTCCTTATCCTGATAGCTTCCTCCACCGGGCATACAAATATACGGCCATCGCCTATCATCCCCGTTCTATTCGTTTCCATGATTGCCTCGATTGCCTCCTCGACATTCTCGTCTGGCACGACCATTGTGAGCATTCTTTTTGGGACATATCTCATCCCATTGCCCTTGCTATCTTCCGGATTGATATTGGCAGCGGGAAATAGATGCAGCCCCTTTTGTTTCCCCCTTCCAAACACCTTCTCTGCCGTGACTGAAGGTAAGCCGACATCTGCAACTGCCCTCTTCGTCTTCTGTATTGCATTCATCCTGATTATCGCTATCACTTCTTTCATCCTTCTCAAATCCCCTTCTCGCCTGTTCTTATCGTGTACGTTTCTTCGACTTCAGTCAAGAATATCTTACCATCGCCGAAACTGCCGGTCCGCGCACTCTCCTGAACTGTGTCTATCACCGTTTCCACATCGCCGTCTTCGACCACTAACATCAGCATCACTTTTGGAAGCTCATCATACCTTGTTGGACCTATTTGAATCCCTTTCTGTTTCCCCCGTCCGAACACATCGAGTTTCGTGAGTGCGACAAAACCTCCATCCGCCAGACTATCTACCACTTCTTCCACCTTTTCCGGTCTCACAATCGCCCTTATCATTTTCATGCTAACTCACCGAACTCCAGCATCAACTCCTCAAGCTCTTCGTATTCGAGTGGACTGGGAATCACGAAATCACCGTTTTCTATGACGTTCTTAGCCAATTGGAGATACTCGTCCGCCTGATTCGATTCCGGGGCATATTCGATCACGGTCTTCTTGTTGATCTCCGCTCGCTGCACAATGTTGTCCCGTGGCACGAAATAAACCAAACGGCTTCCAATGCGTTCTGAAAACGCAGTTAGTAGCTCAAGTTCATTGTCTACCTTTCGGCTGTTGCAGATTATACCTCCGAGTCGAATGCCGCTCTGCTTTGCAAATCTGACTATGGCTTTACAGATGTTGTTTGCTGCGTAAAGCGCCATCATCTCGCCAGAAGCCACAATGTATATCTCTTGCGCCTTTCCTTCCCGCATCGGCATTGCAAAGCCACCGCAGACCACATCGCCCAGCACGTCATAAAACACGAAGTCCAAATCGTCCGTGTATGCTCCAAGCTCCTCTAACAGATTTATCGCTGTTATCACTCCTCGTCCTGCGCAGCCAACACCCGGCTCAGGACCGCCTGCTTCCACACATTTTATACCGCCAAATCCTGTGTGCACGACTTCTTCAAGTGTCACGTTCTCTGTGCCTACTTCGCGTAGGGTATCAAGCACTGTCGGCTGTCTCTTTCCGCCCACAAGCATCCTTGTCGAATCCGCTTTCGGGTCGCAACCAATCTGCAAGATCTTCTTGTCCATCGTTGAAAGTGCCGCGGTCAGGTTCTGTGTTGTCGTGGACTTACCAATTCCGCCTTTGCCATAGATTGCTATTTGTCTCATTTCTTTTCTCCTGCTCTGACGTTGTTTAAACCCCCCTATTAGACTATTTGAGAATTCTGCACAAGGATTCACAAAAAATATGAAAGATAAATATCTACAAAAACAAAACGAGTAATGATGACAAAATGAGACCACCGGAAAGAATCACGATAGCTATGGATGAAGATACCTTCGGGACATTTAAAAAAATGAAGGATGAATTGGGGATTTCACAAAGCGAGTTAATGCGTGAAGCTTTGAAGTTTTACAGTAAGCACAAAACGTTATTTGAGTTCATAGAAGATAAGAAGGTTTATACGCATGCCGAGATGCTTTCGGCGGGCGAACACATCATTTTAGATATAGACCACTGGTTTTTATTTTTGCGCTTTGTCGAATCGCATCCCGACAAAGAGAAGTTCTGGGAATTGCATCGCGAAGTTTGCCAGGCGCATGCGGAGCAGTTCAAACACAAATTTTATCGTGTAGAGTTTATACTGAAACGGCTTGAAGCGTGCAATTTCTTTAAGTTAAATAAAACGTCAAAAAACGAGTTTACATTAATATTAGGCTCTGATATACCAAAAGAATTCGTTAAGACCGAGCTGGAGGAGATATTCGCAGGGATGGGCTTCAACGTAGAGATAAAAGAGGATTTCTCAAAGCTGAGGTTGAAAGTGTTGCGTGATTTAAATCGTTGAGTGCAGAAATAAAAAACAAAATTAAGGGTGTGTTTACACCCCTATTTTGCTAACATCAAAAAACCTTTACGAGGTCAATATCTCCTCAAACAGCTCCGCTTCCAGTTCATGCAACATCGGTATCCCGGTGACTTCGGCTGCAAGCTTGCTCATTGACGCGATATCGCCCCGGTCTATCAAATCCAGTTTGAACTTCCGAGAGCCTGCAAGCATCTGCTTCAAACCAATCCCTAACCGCTCATAGAGGTATGTGTAGACCCCAACGGCAGGCCAGGGTATCTCATTGCCTATTTTACTACCGTATTCTGTTTTTAACGCCTCTGTAGCGATAAAGAACTTTTCGGGGTCATTGCCGTATTTATTTGCAAAATCTCGTGGTAATCTGCCCTTTTCCGCGAGTTCCGTGAAATATAGCGACTTCATCGCTGCCGTTAACGGCGACCTCGCCATCGTTATTGATTTTATAAATGGTCCATTGCCGAAGTTACTCATTGCAATCGCCTTGTACATCTGCGTCTCATTCACGAACCCCCCAGCCATGCTCATGTCAGGCACGTATTTACCTTCTCGCTCCAGTATCCGCGCACACTTCAATATCTGTGCTTCTAAATACACGGTAGGCGTGCTCATCTCGTTCATCATCGGCACAGGACTCATTCCTGTCCCGCCACCGGCACCATCAAACGTTATGTAATCCACTTTTGCTTCCGATGCCACTTTCATCGTCCATGCAACGTCCACAGGTCGGTAAGCACCGGTTTTTATCGTTACGTATTTTGCACCGATATCACGCAGCCATTCGACATCCTCCACAAAACCGCGCTCTTCCGGGAAACCCACTCTGCTATGCCGCTCGAATGTCTTGAACAAGCCGTCTTTGAACGCTTCCTGAACCGCGGGGTCTTCGGGGTCAGGCTGCACAATATAGCCCCTCTTCTTCAGGTCTAATGCTCTTTCCAGTGACGATACACGTATCTCACCACCTATTGCCTTTGCGCCCTGTCCCCATTTTCGCTCTACTATATTCACATCCAGTTTTGAGATTACATACTCATCTACTCCGAACCTCTGGTCTTCTACGTTCGTCTGCACCGCGATATCGCCGTAGTTGCCGTCCCAGTACTCTTTGAACAGTTTTACTCGGCGCTCCATCTCCGGCGATTTCGTTACTTTTCCGTTCGTGAACACCGATTCTTTGTCAACGCCGCAGACGTTCTCGCCGATGATAAGTACGATTCCCGCAAGTGCGGCGCCAATCGCAAGTCCATCCCAGTTGTTCCTCCCCACGTCCGTGGACCCGTAAGCGCCACTTGCCAGCGGTACCTTTAACGGAATACCTCCTATCTTCGATTCGATATTCACGTTCGGAAACACAGCCAAATCGGGGCTCGGTTCTATCCCTTCTGCACCACGCAGCCTCGCAAGGATATTAAAATCCGACCAATCGAGTCCGTAATCTTTGTTTGACGCGGCAGTACTCCATCCATACTGCTCCGGCTCTGGATACAATACCTCTCGCCCCCTGAACGTACTCTTTCCTATTTCGCATAGCACTGTACACTCTTTCACGCATATCGGACACATTCCACTCAATGTACTTACATCTCGCCTTCTCACGGACGTTCCCGTGGTAGACCTCGCATTTGCATATATATCTGTCATTTTAACCACCTCTTTCTCGCTGCAATGTAAACGAATACGGATTCGTCAAACACGCAGAGCAAATCTCCATCTGATCCAGTATCCTGCCATAATTCCTCATTTTCTTATTAAAAGCAAATTTTTCTATCTTTTTTATTCCTTCTTCGTTCAGCTTCATCGTTTGTATCGCCTTTTCTGAAACTTTTACGAGCTCCTCTCCTACTTTTGTCCGAATTATCAGTGACGTGCATCCATCCGGCGAGCCCGAAGAGCCTGCTGAAACATCCGCAAGCTGTGATGAGAAATCTTCACATATCTTGCATGTATCTCGCGCACAATGGTCCAGGTCTTTAGTTGGAATACCGAACTCCTTGTCCTTTGTAACCACCATGAATTTCCCCTTTGTAACGTAAAACCTCTCCACCTCTCTAATGTCTATTCCCTCCCGTTCAGCGAGGAACATAACCAAATCACGGTGCCAGAAAGCTTCAGCCCCAAAAAGCCCGATTAAGACTTTCACTCGCTCAAGCTCTAAAGAGGAGTCATGCAGAGCTTGAAGCCTTCTCACTGCTTCTATATTACAGCCAACGCCGACCATTGCGATATTTTCATAACCGCGGTCTATCGCTTCCCATACACCCAGGACAGAAGGACAAGCGGTGTATTTTGGACCTATGGCAAGCAAAACTTCTTCCGGTGTCGTAGCAACGAATGGTTCGGCTTTCCAATCTTCTGTCCGCGTAGCGACAACGGCAGCATCTATAAATCCACTTCTTAACGCTTCGCATAGCATTGCCGTTATAATACTGCCATCCTGCCCCACCTCTCTTATGCCTCTCTCCGTTGCTCTTGCACTTAATATTTCATTGTAGTATCCCAGAATTCGCCCTTCGGGCGAGGACGCGCAAGGGCTGAAATCACATACGCCATATTCCATCCTTGGGCACTCACCCTCACATAAACGACAGGCTGCGAATGTGCGAGGACAGAAACTGAAACAGAAGCCCTTTGACACGGTCCCGCCGCAGCCCTTATCCCACACCACTTCTTCCTCGCTATACTTCTTAAAATCCGGTATGAACGCCGCGCACGCACCACAATAGCAGCATACCGGAAAGCTTCTTTCGTTTGCCATAGACTATGTTTTCCTCCTTTTCTTCTTTAGCGGTATTCAATAATCTAATGTAGCATGTAAAGACTATTTATGAACTTTTCATAAAAGTTATGAAAAATAAACTTATATGCAGAAAACAGAAAAGATTAATGCTGTTGAAATGAAACCCCCGGAAAGAATTACGATAGCTATGGATGGAGATACCTTCGGAACGTTCAAAAAGATGAAGGATGAGCTGGGAATATCGCCAAGCGAGTTAATGCGTGAAGCACTGAAGTTTTACAGCAAA
>QBUM01000083.1 GCA_013180585.1 Candidatus Methanophagaceae archaeon GoMg2 | reverse complement strand
AGATTGCAAAATTAGCTCGGGAGATGGGCATGGTAAAACTGGGACATTTGAGTATTGATGGCACAAAGATCAAAGCGTCCGCCTCAAATTTCAGCGTACTCTCTAAAGAAGAGCTTGACGAGATAAAAGAGGCTATTGACCAGGAACTTCAAAAAGGCATCGAAATTGATGAGATGGAGGACCAGATTTATGGCGATACCGATCCAGACAAGCTTCCAAAATCTTTCAAAGACATCAAAGAGAAGATAAGGAAAGATAAAGCAGCAAAGATCATCGGCCAGTATAAAAAAGGCGACCAGAAAGAAAAGAAGCGAATCGAAAAACAGCTTGGCAAGGCTTAAGTGCACTATTGGTTTTTTTTTATCTCATGTTAACCCCAAAATCTTGTGCTAATCTCGTGAAATCTCGTGGGTTTACCCCTGCTATACAAATACTAATAGTTCATTCCATTAAAAATATACTATTGTAGCGTATTGTAAATTGCCTGCATATTTTTGTAAGGGCCTATAGCGTCCGCGAATAAGAGCCGATAAGCGAATTTGTAATAATCCTTGATTGCACTTTTATCCACGGATATATGTGCGGAGCAACTGCAGAGTCATGAACCAAGAGCGACATTAATGCAATCATTTTTCCTTTAACCAATGCTTATGTTCGTTTCAACCATTTTCACTATCTTTTCCCTTTGTAAATAAGAATATCCTCGCCTGTCTCCCGGAATAACTAAATCCACCCCTTTCTACCTCCTCACGTAATTTCTTCTCTGACCCCTTCGTTTTTTCAAATGAAAGCACACCACCTGGCTTTAGAATACGGTGCATCTCAGATATTACATCTTCCAGTCCGCCGGCGATGTACTGAAGACCAAAAAGGAAGGCAAGGTCAATACTTTGATCAGGCAGTCCACTATTAGATGCATTTGCAGGTATGGGCGTAATATTCTTTATTTTCGCTCTCCTAATTTTCTCTTTAACTCTTTCTATTGCAAGCGGATGCACATCTACAGCGTAAACAAAGCCTTCTTCGCCTACTATTTCAGCCGCAGGAATTGTAAAGAATCCAGGACCACACCCAACTTCCAGTACTTTTTGTCCCGGCTTCAGTCCGGCTGCCTTTAAAAGCCTCTGTGGATTTCTGAAAAGCGGGAGAAGTGGACTGTCATGCATCAAAGATATTATTCGGAAAGAAAAATTTGACATATGACGGTCAGAGCGACAATGTCTTTCTTTAATTCTATTGCTCATTTCCACTGCCTCATTTTATTCACCTGAATTTTTATCACTAATAAATACTTTCAAGTATTTTCAACGCAAGTTTTTTTTTATCATAATTGCCTTGACTATCCCTATACCCTTCTCCGCGAGAATCTTCAATTCTTTCCTGCCCTTATCAGTCAATTTTTTACGGTTTGCTTTCTTTTGGTAAATCTTTTATTAAA
Source organism: Candidatus Methanophagaceae archaeon GoMg2 (assembly GCA_013180585.1). Taxonomy (GTDB): domain Archaea; phylum Halobacteriota; class Syntropharchaeia; order Alkanophagales; family Methanospirareceae; genus QENJ01. Next base: position 2,404 of record QBUM01000083.1, on the reverse strand, counting down.
AAGAAAAGCTTTATTCATACCGCACCGCTTCCACCGGACTCATCTTTGACGCTTTACGCGCCGGATACAACCCCGACAGGATACCCACGATCATCGCAACCGCAACCCCACCGAGCAGAACTTCTGGCTTCACAATCACTGCGATCTCCACGTCAAACGCAGTATATATACCGAAACTTATGGCGTTTGCTGCTATGACTCCCACTATACAACCCAATACACCCCCTATTCCACTCACCACACCCGCTTCCGTCAGAAATAGAAATAGAATAATCCTGTTCTTCGCACCTATCGCTTTCATCACACCGATCTCATGCGTCCGTTCCATCACCGACATCAACGTTGTGTTCATTATACCCATAGCAGCCACGATAAGCGATATAGACGCGATGGCAAGTAAAAAAACTTGCAGTACCGAGAAGATGGATTTTAAATCCTCTATCGCACCGCCCATTGCCATTGCAGACGCAAAATCGTCCAATTTGTGGTTATCGTCTATTTGCTCCTCTATTTCATCCGCTATCTCCTCCGCTTCCCCTATATCTCTCACACGCACGAAAATGCTTGAAATATCGCGGGTATCGAAAATATTAATTGCATCCCTTTTCGTTACGTATATCTGCGCATCCACATTGGACCGGAATCCGCCTTGCTTTTCCAATACACCAATAACCCTGAATTTGCTGCCATTTATCGTTAGTCTGTCGTTAACTCCTATTTCATAGTCAAAATAATCATTGGCAACGCTATACCCGATTTCACATGCTTTGCGGTCATTCTCCCGTAATTCTCGTCCCGATACACTTGTCCCACTGTCAACGTCTTCTTCCAGCTTCACCGTCGCTCCAAATAACGCATCCATATCTCGTGGCTCAATACCAACGATTTCCACCATAACCTTCTCGCCACGGTATTCCACTTCTTGCATCTCGCCCATCATTGCCGCAGCTTCTTTCACGCCACTTATCCGTTCTACATCCTTCAAATCGCGTTCTGTAAAACTGCCTAATACCCCTAAACTGCCTAATTCCGCACTCCCTGGCGTTACCATAATAATATCTGCCATCTCGCTTAGTTGTTCCGTTATTGACTCCTGCATGCCGTAGCTGATGGACATTATTGCGACTACCGCCGCTATACCCACGACAATCCCCAGCATCGTCAGTATAGAACGAGTTTTTCGCTCTCTTATATTCCTATAGACCAGAAGAAATGTATCCTTCATTTTTAGTACCCCTAGTTCTTTTTACGGTTTGCTTTCTTTTGGTAAAGCTTTATCCGTACCTCACCGCTTCTACGGGACTCATCTTTGCCGCCTTCCTCGCTGGATAGAATCCTGATAGAACTCCGACAATCAAGGCAACCGCGATTCCACCGAGTAAAACTTCAGGCTTTACAATCGCTGTGATTTCTAATCCAGATGCCGTGCTGGCTAAGAAGCTCAGAACTTTTGCCACTACCCAACCAAGCAAACAGCCAATTACACCGCCCACCAGACTCACTATGCTCGATTCAAGCAGGAAAAGAGAGAGCACATCGCTGCTTTTTGCGCCTATCGCTTTCATCACGCCGATCTCATGCGTACGTTCCATCACGGACATCAGCATCGTATTCATTATGCCAATGGATGCAACAATGAGTGCGATTGCCGCTATTCCCGCCAAAACACCCCGTATAATATTGAAAATATCTCCCATCATTTCTATCATGCTACCCATCGTCATTGCCATGGCGAAATTATCGAGTCCATGGTTATCATTTATCCTTTCCTCTATCTCCTTTGCTATCACTTCCGCTTCGTCTATCTCATAGATCCGCACTGTGATGTATTTTATCTCATCGGTTTGCAGAACCTCCTTTGCCGCGCGCAGCGTGAGAAAAATGTTGCGATCCACGTCATTAGCGTACAGCATGTCCCCTTTTTTAAAAACGCCAACCACAACGAATTTCTCACCATTTATTACCAGCTTATCGTTCACGTGTATGACATCATCGAAGAAATCATTGGCTACCCGGTCCCCGATGACGCACCCTTTATAATCATTCTCGCGGAGCCAGCGCCCTTCTTTGAGCCCGACAGGATCCACATAGAAGCCTTCCATCTCTTTGGTATCGCCACCGAGTACGAAAGTGGGTTTTCTCTCATTACGATACTCCACTTCTACGGCATCGAACGTCATTGCTGATATGTCCTTTATACCGCCTATCCGCTGCAAATCGCTTACGTCTCTATCTGTGAAACTCCCCCTTTCCACATAGGTCGCACCCCTCATTTCCCCGGGCATCACCGAAATCATGTCTGCCATCTCCGTCAGTTCTCCCGTTATCGCATGCTCCATGCCATAGCCAACACTCATCAAAGCGACAATAGCAGCTATACCCACTGCAATACCCAGCACGGTGA
>QBUM01000084.1 GCA_013180585.1 Candidatus Methanophagaceae archaeon GoMg2 | reverse complement strand
ATATATTTATATCCATAGGGGGTATATAAGATTTATACTCAACAAACAACTATAAAAGTGTTGTAAAATGGAAGTAAAAAGGCTGCTCAAGGAACTTGGATTGAGCAATTATGAGACCGAGGCTTACCTGAAAATAGTAGAATTGGGCATTGCCGAGGCAAGCGTGATATGCAAGGAAACAAAAATTCCTTTTGGCAGAGTGTATCAGGAATTGAATTCGCTCGCTGCCAAGGGATTGATTGAAGTTCAAAATACCAGACCAAAGAGATATACGGCAAGAAAAACCAGGCTGGCATTTAAGACGTTGTTGCAGCAAAAAAGGGAAAATATGGAAGAACAGTTGCAGAAGACGATTGAAGCGGCATCACAGATAGAAGAAATTATTTCAAAGAAAATTCCAACTGCACCAAAAGAAAGAACGTTCTGGACAACCGCAGTCGGGGTAGAAGAAGCTATTGAAATGCTAAGATCAAATTTTGAAGAGGCGGAAAAAGAAATTTGTATCATCTTACAGCATGCATATCCAGATGAGGAATGTAACTATAAGGATAGTGAAGCCACCGTACCTAATGAGGCGATTAAAGCCGCAGAGAGGGGAGTAAAAATAAAAGCACTGCTGAATGAGGAGTTTATAATACCAAAGATGGAATACATGAAAGAACGTGGAATAAAAGAGAAAATAATGGAGAAAGTTGAAATAAGAGTTATGAAAAGAGCAACTCCTTCTTACTTTGAGGTTATTGACGGTGAAAAAGTAGTTTTAAAAGTGAATAATCCAAAGAATCCGGGTCAAATACTTGCGATGATGAAGATATGGGATGTGAAATTGGCAAAAGAGATAAGAGAGAAATTTGAAGAGATGTGGTCAGAGGCAAAACCATTGAAGTTGAGTTGAGAATGCCGAAAATATTCGCTCACAAGCAAATTTGCATCCCCCCCAATTCATTATATTCCTCTTCCAATCTTTTCAGAATTTTTACGATTTTCCACGTTTCATTGAGCATGTTTGCAATAACAATCCATCACACAATGCAGACAATCTTGATGGATACGATTACCATTATCCCCGTCATTCTTAAACATTTCCGGTGGCATCAGCCAGATTTTACCCTTATTTAGTGCCACAACCCGATCGCCCATCTCCGCCACATGGGCTAAATTATGCGTAACAAACACCGTTGTGATGCCCATCTCTCGCTGTACCTGCCGAATCTCCTTTCTGAGGCATTCACACATCCCTAGGTCCAGGCTGTTAAACGGCTCGTCAAGGAGTAACACCTTTGGCGAAGATGCAAGAGCCCGTGCGAGAGCCACTCGCTGTTTCTCACCACCGCTGAGATTCTTCGGATACCTATCTTTTAGATGCTCTATTTTTGTCAACTGTAATAATTCATCCACTTTTTGCATTATCTCTCTCTCATCTTTCCCTTTTATCATTAAGCTGTACCCGACATTAGAAGCGACATCGAGATGAGGGAACAATGCCAGATTCTGGAATATGTAGCCAATCTGTCGCTCGTTTACTGGTGTTTTATCAACGGGCACACCGTCAAAGAGAACAGCCCCCGTGTACTTAGCCAATCCGGCAATGATATTAAGTAACGTAGTCTTTCCGGCACCGTTCGATCCCAGCACTACCAGTAACTCACCGTCAAATATTTCCATATTCAGGTTGCTGAATACATAATTGCTAACGTTTCTTAATTCTATGGTTGGCATAGGCTACCTCCATCCATTTGTGATTCTATTCTCCATGACTTGAAAAAACCGCTCGAATGTGAGGCACATCACTGAAAGAACCATCAGACAGACGATTATCACATCCATACGCAGTAAACTCTCTGACCTCATCATCAAAGCCCCGATACCCGTCGGAATCGCAACCATTTCCGCTGCTATCACCACCCGCCAGGCCATACCTGCCTCTAACCTCAATCCGGTAAAGATATTTGGTACTGCAAGTGGCAGGACAACCGAGCTTAAAATCTTCCTATCTGAAGCACCCAGAATTCTTGCCGCTTTGATTACTTCGCGGTCTACACTTTTGATGCCTGTAATCGTATTGTAGAGTACCGGGAAGAAGGAGCACAGAAAGATTAATGCAACAGGCAGCAGATCGTTTATCCCTATCCAGATCATCAGTAATGGCGCCCAGCCGAGGACTGGTATGGGATAAAGAATGCTAAAAATCGGATGAAATGACTTGTCTATCACATCTTTACTGCCCATTACGATTCCAACGGCAATACCTGCTGCTGCACCTAACAAAAAGCCTATTAGTACCCTGGAAAGACTGCACAGAAGATTGGCCAGTAAAATACCACTGACTATTAAATGATAAAATTCTATCATCACGTCAGAAAAGGCTGGAAATATGTAGTTTGGTACCAGATTCAGTTGCGCGATGCTCTCCCACAGTAATATGAATACCATAACTGGTAGTAATCCCACAAAAAATCTTTTAAGTTTCATCTCTTTCACCCTGTAAGAACCTTGTATCCAGGATATCCTCGGCTCTAAGCCCTCCCTCTATATAGCCTTGTCTCGCCATACAATCTATCATCTCCTGAACGGATTCGGCATCTATGTCGGTCGTGTAGTTCAGCCTGCTCATTGATTTGTTGATGACTTCGGGTTCTGTGTCCAGTACATTGGCAAGAATTATGGCGGTACTATCTGGATTATTATTTACCCAGTTCGTTGCTTTTTGGGTAACCCAAACCAGTTTTCGCACGGTCTCCGGGTCATTCTCTATCAAGTCGGTCTTCACAATAAGGACACTGCCCTGCATATCCGGCCACAGGTCTTGACTTTTTATGAGCATGTGAAAGCCTTTTGACTCGGCAACGGTTGCATGATGCTCAGGAAGAAATGCAGCATCTATCCGTCCGGTTTCTAAGGCAACTACCTGTTTCAGTGGGTTCATACGCCGAATCTTAACGTCTTTAAGCTTGTATTCCTCAATCATGCGATTGAGAAGCAGATCTACCGGAGCGCCTTCTCTTACGCAGCCTATGGTCTTACCCGTCAGGTCCGAGATGTTCGTTATCCCCTGCTGAGTCACCAGGCCATATCCATACTTGTGTGTTCCTGCAACGATCTTTATCGGAACGCCTCGGGAATATGCCAATATGGCCGGAGAGAGGCAGATATAAGCAACTTGAATATCGCCTCGCGCTAAGGCACTGGCAAGTCGTATTCCGGTGGCATAGCTCTCGTATGCTGTAAAATTGAGTCTTTCTTCCTTGTACCAGCCCTTCTCCTTTGCTACATGTGCACATGCGGCATGGTCATTGAACTCAACGGCCATGCCGACATCTGATTGTTGTTCTTGCACACAGCCAGTTGTGAAGATGACCATGCCGAGTAGTCCTGCCACGATAATAAACGCCGGAAATTTCATGTTTCTCTCTTGCCATAAACTGCACAGTCTTCAGGACTGCAATGCCCTTCACAACCGTAGTCATCAATCTTTTTGTGCTGTCCACCGCATTCGGGACAGGTTAAATCTTTCCCGCGCATTCCGTGAGCGCAGGGCGACATCTCAAATGTATGGCTGCATACTCGGCACTGGAAGCGGCGAGGTTCTCGTAACCTCATATCGGCATTTAATCGCACTACCTGGTTTTCGCTTTCACATTGTACTTTTTCCATTTTTTTCTAACTTCCTGTTCTAACATTGCTTAACGTCTGTCATTAGAGTATTTGAGAGAGTTGCATAGGAGTTATGAAAAGATAAGAAGAGGTGGGATCCAGAGGGAAAATACTGGAGTGTGCCTTATTCAGAGCTTGAAAAGCTTCTGTCTGTTTTCGGTTGTGGGGGTTTTGTCATTCAAGAGCTTTAGGGGTATAACAGTTCAAGGG
>QBUM01000085.1 GCA_013180585.1 Candidatus Methanophagaceae archaeon GoMg2 | reverse complement strand
CTATTTTTGGATTGTGGGACAGCCTCGAGAAACTATCTGTAAAATATGTAATTGCAACGTTTATAATATTCATGTTATATCTTCCCACCAGCAGTTAAGTATCATGCTACATATTTTTTAGTTTTCTCGTAGATAAAGCGATCCTAAAAATATATGTGATTGTGTCTCCTATTGCGGAGGGGTTTGCCCCTCTTCTCGATTGATTGTGATGTGTAGCTATATGGATTTGTTTTGTTGTGATGTCGCCGTAAGGTAAACCAAAATTTCCGGAAAGTTCCAGGTAGATGTATGATGTCAGAATGTAAATATTCATAGCTATCTTTAGGTAAGGGGTATGGGGAACGGGCACGGTTCCCCTTGACCTTCCCTTAGACGGCCGGTTGTTCGGGGTTATGTTGGGTTCGCGACTTACGCTGTTATTCAGTGTGAGAAAAGAGCAAAAAAAAGCGTAAAAATGATAGTGCAAAAGCGAAGGTGTTAGCAGAATTTGTTGATCAATGGTCTGCAGAAGAGGTACAAGAAGAAGGGTCACTATGTTTTGTCGTTGTGTTTGAATCCTAAAATCTGATTATTGGGCGAATGGGTGATCTGTAATAAAATTTTCTAATCTACGTTTTATCTTCGTCTACGTCTCTTTTGGTGTGGAAAAATGTTTTTAAAAATGTGTTTAAAATTTCTTATTTTAATTAAAACAACGGTTGGAATTTCTAAATAGAGAGGAACTAAAAAAGGGAATATGAGTATCAATAGAAAATTATTATCGATGTTTAAACACTTTCCAAAAGTAATTAATGTAGCAGAAATAAAAGCGAAGGCTTTTATATAAGCTAAATCTTCAAATAAAAATTGTTGTTCATTCAGTGACGACATATTATCCCCTCGGGGGCAACCGAAGGGAACTGTTTTTTTTTCTTAATCAGCTCCTGTAGTATATTTTTACCTCTATACATGCAGAATGAAAAGTCTATATAAGGTTTTCGATTTTTACGTGATTTTGTGATAAGGAAGCGAATAAAATAAGATGGTGATAAGTGTGAGACACCTATGTCTATTGTGGATATCCTGTATTGTAGATCGTCTAAGTGAGTGTCTGAAAGCCTACGAAGTTTTGTTCTCTGGGATAAAAACTTATTTTTTTTGTCTACTCGCTCCGTTACTTTCTCCATTAACCACTGGATGACCCAGATTGCTAAACCTGCGATAGTTCCACCCGCACCGCCAATAAGTATCCCTTCTAACATAGTTATGCGGATAGTCTTATTTGGAGAGTTCGTATATAAATTATGTCATTTCAACTATTATATAAATACTTATGTTTTATATGTGCATATACTCTTTTTTGATGTCAGAAAGTAAGTATTCATGGCTGTCCTTAGGTAAGGGGTGTGGAGAACGGGGGTTCCCCCTTGTCATTCCCTTAGACGGCCTGTTGTTCGGGTTATGTTGGGTTACCATAAATTTCCGGAATGTTATTGGAGGAAATCGTGAGCGAAAAGTTCGCAGAGGAATGGCGTAAGGAAAGTGGAGGAAGGATGAAATTCCTACGAGAAGAGCGGGCAGACAGAAGGGTAGATAGAGGCGGTTGGAAAGAACGTGAGGTGTATTTTCACGGAAAAAGGGACAGGATCGTATGGTTGAAAATCCGCTAACCCCTGGTTATAATTCCAATACCTTTTCAATCCCCCATCTTCTCAGAAGTGTAGAAAGTAGCTCCTGTTTAAAGTTTGTGTATGCAACTTTATTCGGAACTGCAATGGCGAGTTTCCTATCCGATAAACTTGGATATGCACCCTCAAACACGTGTCCGATTCTTTCGACCCATCTCGGCATCTCCTCGGTTATGAAGACCACTGGTTGCTCTCGCCATTCTCTAATATCGTATCTCGACAATTTATCCGTAACTACCAGGTGAAGTGTATCTCTTTTTACGTACATATTTCCGTAGAGAGATAGAAAGTCATCATTTATAGTGAACCCGCTGAAATATCCGCTAAGTGTATCTATTGCCGCTTCTGAGAATTGCGTCCACTCTGCAAATTCCTCTTTCTTCCCTTTTTGCTCGCTCTTTGATTCCTGTATAAACTCCCCAATTTTCCCTTCGACCATTCTTGTCTGGGGCATCTTATGGAGCTCCTTTTCTCTGTACTCTTTTAGCATATCTGTGGCATTCATTATCTCATCATCGCTTTGATGGTATATCCATAGGAATTCATGCTTTGGCCTTCTTTCTCCATAAACACAGACATTCTCGGCGATAAAATTGCTCTCTAAGGACTGAAAGACCGCGGGCGAAAACATATCGGAGATATCTGCTTTTACGAGTTCATATTGCGTGAAACCCGTGATTCCGTGTATGTGTATCTTCAGAAGTAATTCAATCATTTTTATAGCCGCGTTATTCCCCGCTTCCACTTCTTCTTTCAGTACTTTAGATAATTTTGGTGGCTCTTGTAAACAGCCGGATGCGAAATCATTAAAGACATCTTCATGCCCTGCTGGACAAATGTACTCATCATAAGGTCCTCTTCCTAAAACTCTCTTTCTCCTCAATGATTTTAACAAATTCTTGCCGTCTTCTTCCTTACCCTTCAACGCCACGAAATTTTTCATTAGTGCTTCTTCCGACGCATATTCCTTCAGTACATAGACTAATCCCAATAGTGTTTTTGCATCCTCGTTGCTCTCTGTTACACTCAAAACCAAATTTTTATATTTTTCTGGATTCATTCTTTCTCTCTTCTCCTCTCCGTATTATCCACTCAACAACCTATCCACAAGCCATTCCGCATCAAACTTCATCAGGTCTTCATATCCCTGCCCTGTGCCCAGGAATATTATGGGCTTAGAAGTAGAATGAGCGATAGAAATAGCCGCTCCGCCTTTTATGTCTATGTCTAACTTGGTTAGTATCGAGGCATCTATACCTATCATTTCATCGAATTTCTTCGCTCTTTCTACCGCATCGTTCCCTGCAACCGCTTCATCCACAAATATAATCAGGTCGGGCTTCGTCACACGGCATATCTTCTTCAACTGCTCCATGAGATTCACTGAGGTGTGCATTCGTCCCGCGGTATCTGCAAGAACCACGTCTGTTCTGTTTGCTTTCGCGTATTTCACAGCATCATAAACAACCGCAGCGGGATCGGAACCATACTGGTGCTTTATCACTTTTATGCCCAAATTGGACGCATGTATCTCTATCTGCTCTGTTGCACCCGCTCTGTAAGTATCCGCAGACGCAATCACCACCGAGTGCCCAGTCGAAAGCAACTTCTTCGCCACCTTTGCGATAGTAGTCGTTTTCCCCGTTCCATTCACACCGATAAAAGCGATATTTATCGGCTTCTCTCTATTCGCCACGAACTCATCAAAATCGAGCTTTTCTGCAGAAAGAATATTTAATAACGCACCCCTTATCGCGTCATTTACTAATTCCCCCGTATCCGCGCCCCATTTCACTCTCTTCCCCGCCAATTCTCCCTTCACGCGAGAAATCAACTCTTCCACCACAGAGAATGCCGCATCACTTTCCAGTAACGCTATTTCCAACTCTTCTAAAGGGGCTTTCAGGTCCTTCTCATCTAAAATCGTCTCTCCACCTAATGCCGCCTTGCCCTTATCTATTACTTTCGCCTTTACTTTCTCCTCGATGGTCTTAGAAAAGCTTTTTAGCTTCTTTCGCAGCTTGTCAAACATTGCTCCTTCTCCATATTATATATTGTAGCATCAGAACAGATATAAAAGAAGGGATAACCACTGTTAAAGCAAAATCAACTATAAAAACGCGACTTTTGTATGCCAAAGAGGCTGTCCCACAATTATCCAACAACCACAGATAGCATCCCACCTGCATATCACAAAAAGATTTATTT
>QBUM01000086.1 GCA_013180585.1 Candidatus Methanophagaceae archaeon GoMg2 | reverse complement strand
AGACATCTAAAACCATCACACAAAAACATATTCCTAAAAATGGTCGAAGTTACGGATTTACTTATAAATATAGAGCGGAATTAGATATCAGAGGATTGGAAATAGGGGAGTGTGTAATTCTAGGTAACGACGCGGATGAGCTCAAATCGCATTGCATACAGGCCATTTCGGATCGTCATGGGGTAGATAGTGATAAATTTCTTTTAGATACAATATATTTAGATGAAATTGAAAATCATCCCGTCGATGCTGCTGGCGGAGGACTTTGTATAGATAGATTTCTAATGGTCATTACAAAAGAAAAAGTTATTAATAATGTTGTATGGTATCCCTTTAAACGAGGTGAAATATTATGACTTTAAAACCAGCCGCATTAAAATCTGGAGACGTTGTTGGAGTATATTCCCCTTCTTCGGGGATTGAGCCGGAAATAATGGATAATTATAAAAGGGGGTATAAATACCTACAGGATTGGGAGATTAAAATAATCGAAGCACCAAATACGTTTGAATGGCAGGGTCACTATTCAGCCCTTGGAGATATTAAAGCTTTAGATTTTCATTACTTATTAAATCATCATGATGTTAAAGCAATAATCCCATCCGTTGGCGGGGGTTCAGCGATTCATATGCTTCCATACCTTAATTTTACCTTAATTAAAGATAAAAAGAAAATGATTTTTGGATTTAGTGATAATTCAATTCCCGCCGCAGTCATTACTTCTAAAACAGGTCTAGTCACTTTTCATGGACATTCTGATATTTGTTTTGGATTTGGTGATTTAGCAACCCAAGAAAAGCGAGATAAGTTTATAAAAAAAGGTAATTATACTGAAAAGCAAATTCGACATGCTTTATTCGGTAAAATAAAACCCGGACCCATTGAAAAAGCTTCGCAATGGTCAATTATAAGGGGGGGATACGCTACCGGACCCTTATTAGGTGGAACAATAAATGCACTTGTATATCTCCTAGGAACTGGATATGATCTCGCATGGACAGGGACAATTTTTTATTGGGAAGCTGCTTTTACTCAAATCCATTTACTTGATCAGATACTAGCACAATTTCGATTGAACGGAGTTTTTGATAGAATTAATGGTATGGTGATTGGGAAACCAGATAATGTTTCTGAAGATTTCTTCCAAGCCAAGTTTGATTCTTTTGAAAAAGTTGTAAAACGCCATACGTCTCCATATGATTTTCCTGTGTTGATGAATGCAGATATTGGTCATGACATGGAGTGTTGCATGTTACCGAATGGAATACGTGCTGAAATAGTTAATGATGAAATAATTCTACTTGAATCTCCATATGAGAAAGATTAAGATGTTTGGTACTCTAATAAGTGGCGTTAAGGAAGATGACCTTGTTTCGCTCGCAGAGGAATATGGAACGCCATTATTTGTTTATTGTCAAAAACAATTAGAAAATAACTTAAACAACTTAAAAAAAGGTCTTCCCGATAGAGCAAGAATCGCATATTCTATAAAAGCAAATCCGAACCCAGATATTATACGGTTTTTTTTTGACAGTGGAATCAATGTCGAAGCTGCATCGGAAGGAGAATTACATCTAGCCTTAGCCTCTGGTGTGTCAGGGAATAAAGTAATGGTGGGCGGTCCCGCCAAAAGTGCTAGTATAATAAAACTTGCTCTTCAGAACCACATTAAAACAATAAATGTTGAATCGGAAAATGAAAATCAAACGGTTCTCCGAGTTAGTCAGTCGCTCGGATTATTCCCACGTATTCTATTGCGCATAAATCCATCTGCTGTCCAAGGATCTATGGGTTTAGCTATGGGTGGGCGCCCGAGCCAGTTTGGCATTGATGAATATAAAGTTGTGGACCTCCTCAAAAGGCTTTCATATAACTCAAAAAACACTTTATATGGCGTATTTATGTATGCAGGCTCTCAAATATTTGATGAAAAAATTATTGCAGAAAACACTGAACATTTATTCGCCTTGGCAAAAAAGATAAGTAACACTATTTCTGCTCCACTCCAGATGTTAGATTTTGGTGGTGGTTTTGGAGTTCCAGAGAGTCTTGGACAACGTCCCTTGGATATGGGCAAATTGCGCGTACTTCTCGATAATGTTTTCAAAGCCTATGCTAAAGATAGTTTTTGCGAGAATACAGAATGTATCTTTGAAAGCGGCCGTTTCTTAACAGCATCAGCAGGTATATACATATCTCGTGTATTGGATAAGAAAGAATCACAAGATAAACATTTTCTAATAACAGATGGTGGGATTAACCATATAGGAATAAGGCAAAAGTGTTATAGAACGCATGAACCTGAAATTATAACGTTGCATAATAGTTATCTCAAAAAAAACTCTTTCACAATCGTTGGCCCAACCTGCACCCCAATAGACACAACCCATAAATGCGCTGAGCTGCCGGATATCGAAGTTGGTGACTATATCGCTATGCTGAATATGGGCGCATATGCGTTGTCTTATTCTCCGGTTTATTTTTGTGGTCATGGTCCAGCAGCTGAAATCTTAATCGAACCTAATGGCAACAGAAAGTTGATACGTTCTCGAACATTTGGGATTGCCTCATGTGGTACAGGTTTTCGTCTAGAATCTATATCGACACCATATGTGGGGAGGCGATAAAATGTCTCATTCCCCAGACATGGATATGTTTTATCTATTCAATGTCCATGTTAAAATTTTAGATACACCCCAACGAGATAAATATTTTATGTTGTCCTCAGGGGCTAATCAATTTATTATGCCGCGTCTTTACAAAAAAAACCATAATCACCGATTATATCGATAACGATTTGTATTATCAATGGTATACCGGGGAAGAAGGATTTCCAACTATTGTTAAAATGATTGATATTTTTGAATCTATAGGATGTGGGGGGGCAGTTTTTAAAGGTTTCAGTTCTTACGAGAGCTGTGTAACCATTGGGGCAACACAGGCTATTTCCCTCGTTTTTAGATATTTATCGAAAACTCGACCACATACAAAAGTATTATTGCTAGGGTATAATTATTCGATATATGACCGCTGTATTACTACATACAAATGTCAGGGGTTAGAACTGATTGGAGACCATTCAGAAGACTCGACTCTCCCACCAATCAGCCACGTTCTGGATTATATCGAAATAAACAAGCCGGATTTAGTCGTCTTAACGCTACCAAATAATCCATCTGGTGAATTATATAATCAATCTGAACTTGGAGCAATTTTCACTGTCTGTGCCCAAAAAGGGGTTTATGTATTAGTAGATAAAGTAGGTCTATTTGATATTCCCGATGAAAATTGGCCAAATGTTGCTCAAACCATTGATGAGTCTAATGCCTATGGCTATACAATTATTGTAAATTCGTTCTCTAAAACTTGTAGTATTCCCGGCTGCAGGATGGGATATATAGTTGATGTCATAATAAATTAGACAAAATGGGTTGAAATGTTGCCAACCAGCCAGTCATGAATGTGGTCTTCTTGGCGAGCCGGTGGAATGTGGTGCGTATGGTTTCCTTAAACGACCACTCGGATTTGACAAATATCTGGGAGATTTTTCTTCTGATGCTTTTCCAAATCAACTCTATTGGATTTAGATCAGGAGAATAAGGTGGTAGGAAAACCAAGCTTATACGTAGTGATTCTGCAAATGCACGCGTTTTCTGTGCTATGTGGGCTCGTGCGTTATCAAGGATCAATATGATGTGCTTTTTAGGATTTTTATCGCGGATTAGACGAAGGAATGCACACACATACTCCGCAGTTGAATGCTCCATAAACTCCACAACCTCTTTTCCGTTTATAGGATAAAACCCAAAGGTATTGGCCCTATACCTGCTTGTGTTTTTGACAAGCTGCGGCTTACCAAAAGACCAGAACCTTTGCTTATTATCCCTCGTCTGTGG
>QBUM01000087.1 GCA_013180585.1 Candidatus Methanophagaceae archaeon GoMg2 | reverse complement strand
GATATCAGGGACGATGTGCTTCTCAGTGCCGGGGATGTTCACCTTAAACTGTGAGATAGCAATAAAGGTGTTGTTTTCTGGGGTTTCAAAATCTATAAATCTTACAGTCGGGCTTTTCTCCCCCGTCTGTCTGTTTTCCGATACTGATGTGTTTTCAAGAAGTAGATCGTGGATTTCCCTGTTCGCCTCTAACATTGAGTTTGCCGTTGGTGTTGTGATTCTTCTCACAACTTCATTTATCTGGTCTTCTTCAATCCATGTATTGATTTTTTGTAATTGCTCAATATCCAGTGGTTTTAAATAGTTGCGACCGAAAGCTTTATTAAGGAACATTTCCGATGCACATTTATTATGGCAACCTCTATCCCTAAAGAGATAATAACTTTTGATCCAAAGGGCATAGATTTCGGTGATAGCGAAGCAGTTAAGGCCCTCATACTCAAACTTCTCAATATCATAGAATCGCAAGCACAGTTCAATGAAGAGCTACAAAATGAAAATCAATCCTTGAAAGATGAAATAAACCGACTGAAGGGCGAAAAGGGAAAGCCAAAGTTCCTACCTAAGACAGCGGAAAAAGAAGATGACATCCCAAGCCTAAAAGCGGAGAGGAAGAAAAACTGGAGAAAAAGTGCGAAGAAGTCCAGAATTAAGATAGATAGAACGGAGCACAGGCGGGTTAACAGGAAAATTCTTCCGCCTGATGCCGAGAATAAGGGTTATCGAAGCGTGGTGGTTCAGAATATCAAATTCACCACGGATAACGTGGAATACAAACTGGAGCGTTTTTATTCGCACGCTGAAAACAAATTATACGAAGCGGAACTGCCAGAGGGCGTACACGGCGAGTTCGAGGACGACCTGAAAGCGTTCGTTGTTTATCTTTATTACGCTTGCAGGGTTACCGAGAACAAAATAAAGAGGATATTGGAGGAAAGCGGGATTGTCATTTCAGCAGGCGAAATTTCAAATATCCTGACGCAGGAGAAGAAAGAGGAGCTGACAGAGGAGAAGGTGGAAATCTTAAAGGCCGGTTTGGAGTACTCAAATTACTTTCACACCGATGACACGGGTTTAAAGCATAAGGGGAAAAGTCACCACATTCACGTGATCTGCAACGAATTGTTTTCCGCTTTCTTCATCACGCCCAAAAAGGACAGAGCGACAATAAAGAGCATTCTTGGATTGGAGAAGGACGAAAAGACGGATAAGATCATGATCTCTGATGATGCTAGGCAGTATCTGGGCATAGCTATTTATCATGCTTTATGCTGGATACATGAGATAAGGCTGTACAAGAAATTAAATCCGCTTATCGATTACCATCGCATCCAACTCCTGGCGTTCCTCACGCGTGTGTGGGCATTTTACGATTTGTTAGATAGATTCCGGGAAAATCCCGATGAGGAGGAGAAGGAAAGACTGGAAACTGAATTTGACGAGTTGTTTTCAACAGAAACGGGATACGAGGAACTGGATAAAAGGATAGCCCTTACTAAAAAGAAGAAGGAGGAACTTCTGCTCGTGCTAAGGTTCCCTGAGATACCACTCCATAACAATCCGGCAGAGCTAGCGCTCCGTGAACCCGTGGTCAAGCGTAAAATCAGTAATGGAACGAGAAGCGAAGACGGAAAAGCAGCCTGGGAAAATCTGATGTCCGTGCAGGATACTTGCAGAAAGCAGGGAGTCGGTTTCTTTGATTATATCAAAGATATATTTTCAGGAAAACGTGCAATGACAAGATTGGCTCATCTCATTTCCCAAAATGCATCTCTAAAGCCCACCTTTTATTGAGCAAGTACGATTTTTTTGATGGATTTTTTAAGCTCGTCTTCAAGGATTACTTCTCTGAAACTTTCCCTTAATTTTGTCTGTGCACCATAAACAGGTTCTTCACCACTATTAAATCCTGTTAGTTCCTTTATGTCTTCTGGATCAGCTTTATTCTGCCGGTATATTTTCCAGCCTACTCGCTGGAGTTGTGCAAGGAAGGGATTTTCTACATAATGCTCCTCATCAAGCAGGTTGTACATTTTCCATACCTTCATTAATCAAATGATTGACCCTGACCTTTCCGGTCAGCAAATCATCCATCAAGCCCTGCTTTATGCTCTCAAGTTTTTGTTTGTATTTCTGCTCTTTTTCTATTGTTTCATCTGTCTGGGAGAGAATTGAAGCGATGATGTGTTGTTCGGAGAGCGGAGGGAGGGGGATTTTGGCAGTTCTTATTTGGTCTAAATTAACTCTTGGTCTTGTTGTCCCAATTATATCTGTGTTTAATTGATTTCTACAAATATCAAAATTTAAAATATAGGATATGAACCTTTTATCAGCATATTGCTCGTTTACCCTAATTCTTACCACATCAGCGACTACAATACCATATTCAAAGTTATTGGGTACGATGCAGGTTTTTCCTATGGGATCTCCCAACTTTGCAAGGATCAGATCACCACTTATGAAGGAATGATAGGACAATTCTTTAGCTTTTTTGTCTGCGATAAATTTTATATCTTTGTCAATAAACTTATTTTCATCTATGTTTTGTAAGCGAATTATAGGAATCCCGGTTTTTTTGTAGTCCTCAACTTTTAAATTAGATCCAAATGGTCCTGCAACAATTAAGTTAGCATTCCCTCCTATTCCATTCATTAACTCCACAACCTCCCACTCCTCTGGTATCCTGCCAAGCGGTGAGTCCTTGAATCTGTGCTTCTCCTCATCTCTCAACTCATAACTCATAACTCCTAACTCATCATTCTCCACAACGCCTCTGGTCAGTAAATCCTGCATCAAGCCCTGCTTTATCCGTTTGTATTTCTCTATGATTTTGTTGGTCCTTTCTATGGTGTTGTCAACTGTCTCAAGAATATCGGCGATTTTGTGCTGTTCGGGGAGAGAAATGGGAATACAGATAAAAATTTGTGATACTAACTCTTTATTTAAGTTCTTTTGAGTGGTTTGTATCGTGTACTTTTCATAATTTCGTTTATTAAATCTGAGGATATAATACATAAACTCTAAATTGTAATCTTTCTTTAGTATTATCCCTAATATTGCCTGATTTGTTGCAACATCTATTTTGTTTATTACAACTTCACCTAAGGAAGCGTACATGCTTAAAAGAATAGAGTACTTAGGTACGATCCAAGCAGAGGAATTTTTTAAACCTTTTTCTGATATAGTTTCGTTTGTAGAAATAAGGTACTTATTTGTTTTAGTCATGTCTTCTATTAATACAAAAGGTACATTGCCCCCCCAAAAATCTAAAACATCTCTTAAAGGTGTCCCTCCAGATTTTAAGCTATGAGCAACTTCCCCCAGCCTCACCCTTCTCCACCCCTCCGGCACTTCCACACCCTCAATCATTCTCATTTCCCTCTTGTGAACTCATTATGAGCCCTTTGTGAAGCAAAAATATAATATGTACCCTCCGATTTTTTCAACATTCCTTGTAAAATAAAACTCATAACTCATAACCCCTAACTCATAACTCGCCAAAATACCTCAGCTTTGTTAAAAACTCATCCAGCTTCTGGACTTCCTTGTCCCTTTCTTCTTTCAACCCTTCCGGCAGTTTTCCCATTTCATTAGCCTCTGTCATCTTTACACTTTCTTCCCGTTTGAAGATTCTTCTGCGCCTTTAGTGCGCCTTTCCTGCGGCTTTTGCGCCTTTAGTGCGGTATAATAAGTACCTCGTCCGGTAGTACCATGTTTTTCAAAAAAGCCTTTACTCACCAAATCATTGAGTTCAATGGTCGTAAGCCGTTCCTTAATGCCACAAATTTCCTGATACTCCCTGTTCGTTATTTTCTCCTTCTCCTTCACATACATAACCGCCTTTATCTGCCTCTCGTTCAGCCCCACTTCCCTCAGATACTCTTCCGTGTAAACATCTTTCATAA
>QBUM01000088.1 GCA_013180585.1 Candidatus Methanophagaceae archaeon GoMg2 | reverse complement strand
TTGGGCTTATCGGCGTGCATATAGCCTTGCCATGCTTAACGAGAAGCTCATTAAAGATTATCCAGTACGGCTTTGGCAGCGTTTTCCGTAGTGCGAACTCTGTTTTATGTGGATCTTTAGCCGCTACGAGTCCCAAACGATTGGATATACGGTGAACGTGAGTATCAACTGCGATCCCGGGTTTGTTATAACCCATCGTGATGACTATATTTGCCGTCTTCCTGCCAACACCCTTAAGTTTCAATAGCTCTTCCATATTGTCCGGAACGCGTGATTCATGTTCCGCAACTAACACACGACAGATGTCAAGAATTTGCTGCGTCTTTCTTCTGTAAAACCCAACAGGATAGATTGCAGTCTCTATCTCTTCGCTTTTCAACCGTAACATCTGCTCCGGCGTGTTCGCCAGTTCGAATAACCGTTTTGACGCGACGGCAGTCACTTCGTCCTTGGTTCTTAGACTTAAAAGACATGATACCAAAGTTAGAAACGGGTCTCTTCTCGTTGACGCGACATCCATCAATGCCGAGGTCTTGTTTTTGTACTGCTCTTTAAGTATCTGTACGATTTTTTCTATATCTATCGGCAAGTTCGGTCTCCTTTATGATAATTTCGTTTACCCTGTTTAATTCTACTTCATTAACTATTCCCTCCTGTTCGTTTAAAATCATAACGAGAAAAGCGCCTCAGCAAGCCAAAAGAGTGTGCCAATAAAGAGTTAAAATCGTATTTAAATAGCGGGGGACAAAACAATTTACATTTAATGTTCATATTCGCGTACACACGCTTCCAGAAACGCAATAAACGGTGGTGACGGTCTGTTTGGTATCGACATGAATTCCGGATGAAACTGTGTGGCAATAAAGAACGGATGCTTCAACAGTTACGATATAGGGGGGATCATCAATAACCTTACGCAAAGCTAACCTTGGTTATCCCAGAACTTTATTCCTTCCTCCCAAAACTTTGAAAGGTATAGCTTCAGGAACAGGAGTGATCGTAGCCAATGCGCTCGCCTTATCACTTCTCACACTTAATGAAAAATTGCGCAATATGTTCTGACTAAATTCCTCTATTGGTCTCTTGTTTCTTTCATAGGTCTCCTTTGGGTTTTCCGCATGAATTGATATATCAATTTCGTTTTCGTATATAACATTCAAATTTAGCTCGTTTATGAGTTTTAAAGCGTCATTCCACATAGATTTCAGCTCTTCCGAGGATATATGTTCTTTTTCGAATGCTCTATAGAAAAAAACACTGCCCTGATTTTCTATTATTACTTCATCCACCTGAGAAGAAAATTGAATCTCGATATTTCCAAAGATATGCTTGATTTTCCATTCTTCAACCTTCTCAATTCCTTTGCATATCCTTCCTAAATCTATTCGTTTTTCATCCTTTGAGTGAAAAATCAAACCCAGTATTAATTTGTTGTTACTCATTGTATTCTCCTTTTTCCTTTTGCTCTAATGTTTCATTCGATTTGTAAGCTTGTACTCTTTCTTCTAAATCTTTCAATTCCCTATCCACTAGATTACATAATGTTGATATTTCTTCAGCCTTTTCGCTTATATTAAAAAGATTATCCTCTGTTCTTTGGGATTTATCACGAGCCTTCATCTTTGGCGTTTCAGGGGATATGTCTTCAATTTCGTTTTTAAAGTGATCTATTTTCCTTTGACCCACTTTTTGGAGTCGAAAAGTAATGGATTGTAATTCTTTGCTCTTCTCCACCCATGCAATATATACCTCTTCCCATTCACTTTCATAAACCACTTTTTCCTGCATTTTATCTTTTCAAAACGAATTTGTCAATTAATTCATCTATTTTCCTTTTTACTGTTTCTATTCTCGTTATTGCTTCACCCAGATTCTCCATTTCAAGATTTTCTCTGATAATGCCAATCTCTTTTTTAATATCCTCAGGACACATTAAAATAAACCTTTTATTGTCGTCAATTAAACGTTTCACTTTAGCACTATCCCCATTGCTGATTTTATTTTGATTGATTATTTCCTCTGCGATCCCTTGAAAAGGTGCGTAAACTTCCTCAAAAACTTTTTCAAACATCTCTATTCTTTTTCTTTCCATTTCTGCTTTTTCATGGCTTTTGATTAAAAAATAACCAGTAATTAGAGAGCCTACAATTGCACCTATAATTGCAAGTATGCCACCAACTAACGTTTGAAGAAGCGGAGTGAACTGGAATGAGGATGCATTCGCCGGAGGCATTGAAGAAAAGAAGCACATCGAAGTTTGAAGAACTGGAGTAAGCGGGAATGGCATTAGTGTCACCTCTTTTAAATTTTCAACTCTTTTTCTAATTCCTCTAAATCTTTTTCTTCTTTTAAAACATCAATGAGTAGAGAGATTAGAGTCATGTCCTCTTTTTTCAAGTGCTGTTCCAAGGTTGGGCTTATGTCTGAGAAATCCCAAGTGACTCCATAAGGTTTCTCTGCTTTTTGTATGTGTTGCAGCAGCTTATCCATCCATTCCATAAATTCCTCTTGTTTGTTTTGCAGTGCTGTGGATACTGCTGCAAAAAATAACGACATAAATCTGTATTTATCGCTTTTGACTGAATCCACATTAGTTCTTGCTTTTTCAAAAGCTTCTCCATAGTTACCTTTTATAATCAACAATTCAATTAAAGAAGCAAAAGCTCCCTCCTCTTTTGGCTCTAAGTTAACGATCTTCTCAAAGCATCTTTTTGCTTTTTCGTAGCTTTTCATTTTGACATATGATGCCCCGAGCCTATCCCATGCAACAGCGTTATTTTCATCCAGATAGGTAGCTTTCCCAAAACACTCTTTAGCTTCTTTATAATCTTCCAGATTTAGATAAGTCCTTCCAAGACCTATCCAGGCAGCAACATTTTCTTTATCCAGTTCGAGTGTTTTCTTGTATGATTCAATAGCATCCTCATATTCCTCCAAATCGCTTTGTGCCAATCCAAGATTACGCCATGCAACGACATTCTTCTCGTCTAGCTTGATTACTTTCTCAAAACACTCTTTAGCTTCTTTAGGCGCTCCGGAAATAGCATGAGAGAAACCTAGCCCGATCCACGCATCAACATTCTTTTCATTTAGCTCAGTTAATTTTTTAAAAGATTCCACAGCTTCATTATACCTCTTCAATGTCAATTGAGCTTTTCCAGCTCCTAACCAAGCATCAGTACTCTTCGTATCAAGCACCGTTGAAATCATGAAGCTTTTTCTAGCCTCTGCTGGTCTATCCATCCTCAAATAAGTATAACCTAAGCTTAGCCATCCATCCAGATCTTTAGGCTCTAATTCAGTTACCTTCTCAAAGCATTTTTCCGCTTCTTCATAGTTTTTCAAATTACTATGAGAGGCACCAAGATTAAACCATGCATTAATATTTTCTGTATCCAGTTCGATTACTCTCTCAAGGCACTCCTTAGCGTTTTTATAGTCTTTCAAATCGAAATGGACACTTCCGAGACCAATCCATGTATCAACATCTTCTGTATCTATTTCGATTGCTTTTTTGTATGATTTAATGGCGTCATTGTATTCTTTCAGATTTCGTTGTGCCAATCCAAGACTACGCCATGCCTTAACATTATTCTCATCCAGTTCGAGTGCCTTCTTAAAGCACTTTTTTGCTTCTTCATAATTTTTTAGCTTGACATAAGCCCTTCCGAGACCAATCCATGCACGGGCATCCTTGTCATCCAACGTGGTAGCTTTCTCAAAGCTCTTTTTAGCCTCTTCGTAATCTTTAGATTCGAGATATGCTTCTCCCTTTTTAATTAATTCCTTAGTTTCTTCTTCGCTTCTTGACATCTTGACCCTGCATAATCATTTGTGTTTTTAAATATATACCTTATTTAGTTTTTGGCGCTTGTCCATACCGCAAACACGCCTCCAAAAACGCCTTGAACGGTGGTGAAGGCCTATTGGGTCTCGACATGAATTCCGGATGAAACTGCGTGGCAATGAAGAACGGATGCTCAGAAATCTCCAGTATCTCCATCCTCAATCCACTTCTGTCTGTACCCGAGAAAAACA
>QBUM01000089.1 GCA_013180585.1 Candidatus Methanophagaceae archaeon GoMg2 | reverse complement strand
CACTGGTGCGTCTTCTGAGCTTGTATCTATCTCCACTTCAAATTCGCCATTCCCGTCTATCACTATCTGATCCTGTTTCTGAACTACTTCGCCATCCACTGCCACAGTCACCGTATCACCGCTCTTTGCCGTGCCCTTTATCGTGAGCTTTTCGCCTATTATCACAATAGAAGGCACATCGAACGTGACATTCTTCTCTATGACGGTTATCTCAATGTCCTCTTCGTCTAACCGGGTGGCAGTTGGGTAGCCTGTTCCATAATCTATTGCCGTAATTCTATATGTTCCAGTATCTGCGAAGTGAACCGCGAATTTTATTGTGCCTTCGGGGGCCATCGTATTCCAAACGCCTGGGATGTTCATCGCGTTCGTCTGACTATCGCAGTCGCCTATATCCGTCGGGATTGAGACAGTATCGGCTGGCGCTACTTTGATAATGTTACTGCTCGTACCTGTAAAGTCGTATCTGTTGTATTCAAAGACAGTATGCGCTGTGTCCGCGGTTGTTACGCTCACGTTGTGCTCTGGTACTGCAGCTATCGTCAGGATTATTGTTTCGTTCTTGCCCACGGTGACCTCAGAAGCTGAGATGTCAATGCCGCCTCCCGCTTCGTTCAGCATGAACACAGTCGCAGCGCCATCGTCTTTTTCTGCTTCGGCAATATCGCCTGTTCCTTTAGTTCTGTCTATGAATGCTCTCAAGCTCACAGCACCCGTAACTTTGAATGCTGCTGGGACGTCTGCCGCACTGGTATCTATTGCCACTTCAAATTCGCCATTGCCGTCTATCACGAGATCGTTTAGCTTGTCACATACATAATTGTCTACTGCAATATCCACGGTATCTCCGGTGTTTGCCGTGCCTCGAATCGTGAACTTTTCACCGATTCTCACGGAATCAGGGACGTCAAAGATGACTTGTTTCTCGGTAACAGTTATGTCAACGGTGTCATACGATCCCCATTCATCCAAATCTGCCACTCTAATTGTATAAGTACCGGAATCGTTGAATTCAACCGCGTAGGTTCTTGTGCCGTCATCGTCTATTACATCATTGAACTCATTAGTCGTTTCATCTCCTGGGTTGTCATCAATCCCCGCAGGGAAATATGCATGTTTTGTTAATGGGTCTGCTTTCACCGTGATACTATGACCGGCTACACCCGTTACTGTGAGTTTCACAATTTCGAGCTCAGGTACTTCGGTCGTATCCGCTTTTATTGCTACCGTACCTTTTATTATGTTCAGCTCTCTTTTGGGGCTCTGCTCATCCAGACCACATGCGTTTTCTGGTTTGGTTTTTACCTGGAACGTGTAATGACCTATATCCCAGCCCGTGGTGTCAATCTTCATATTTTTCAACGTACTCACTGTTATGTTTTTAAAGTTTACGCCGTTTTTACTTGCTATCTGACCTTTAGGACCTATTATAACGAGATCAACAATATCCTGATCAAACATGTTTATCCCACCAACATCTATGGTAAGTTCTGTAGTCCTGGCAATTGACGACACTTCTCTATCCTCTACTTTTAGCTTCAGTGGCATTTCCGGCTCTTCGTATGAAAGTTGTACATCGTAGCCTTCAGGTCCACCATTTACAAAAAAATCTCCTGTTGTCGGCCAATTTACGTTATAGATGTAATAGTTTCCATCATATCCCACAGTAACTATATACATGTTCGCTAAATCGCCTGATTCATACCTCATTACCTGTGGCGGCGTAGTCGTCCAAGCAGTTCCGCTTGGAAATTGCAAATCCTGCCCTTCTAACACTGTGTTTACTTTGTCCTTCTCAATAATATTGTATTTTCCGCCGGTGCCTACCGCTCCAGTACTCCCGATCATAGCGACCATCACCGAAGTAACAACAATTGCTGCCATTGCAATGCCTACCATCGCTTTTCCGTTCTTCGTTGTCTTCATTTTGTCTTCTTTCACCACCACTGTCTTCTTTGTATCGTGATCGTCCCGTTATGCGCACCCCTTATGCTTGGATAACTACCCTCACCGGTATCGAAGGACGTAGGTACCTCACCTTCTGTGTAGATATGCACCTTTGTCGTTGCGGTATAGCCGTATCCATCCATTACTTGCACAGCATAAACGCCAGGCGGTGCACCGGTGGTATCGAAAGTAGCATCAAACGTATTGTCCGTAACGTAAGCAGCTTGTGGCACTATCTCAAAGTAGCGACCTTTTACCGTTATCCAGATGCGCGTACCTTCTTTCCTGCTTGATTCGCCTGTTACTACTAACGTGTCACCGGTAACCACATCCGCTATCGGATTCAACGTCAGTGTCTCTTGCTCGCCGACCGTTACGTAGCCCACCCAGATGAGGTCATCGCTTAATTCTAATATATCATCGAGTACCGCCAGCATCTCGTCCTTAGTCCTGGTTCTGAGCGAATAGTCGCATAAGGCATCTTCAATCGTACACCAGTCCGCACCGCTACCATAGTACTCATTGCTTCCTTTGGTGAGCACAACAACGAGGTATCGCCCGGTATCAACGTATCTTCCAACTTCTATCTTCTTTAAGAACCTGCCATCTGTTGCAGAAACGCCTGTTGACCCTATATACATCTCCTTATACGAGCTATCTTCTATATTTGTACCACTGTAACCCTTTGGTGCAACTATCAGTATATCCACACACTTTGACCCTTTGGCAGCACCGCTGATTGTGAACTCATCTCCGGGTTCTACTATATCGGTTGACAGACATGCCGTCAGCCATGGTCGTACCATGAACACAGTCGTGGAACCAACAGCTCCGCATGCCGTCAATGTCACGAGCCCCGGAATTTGGAATCCCGCTGGAGAATCACACGCGCTTGTGTCTATCTCCACTTCGAATTCGCCATTCTCGTCTATCACGATATTATCCAGTTTCTGGACTACTTCGTCATCTACTGCAATAGTCACGGTATATCCGGTATTTACCGTGCCTTTTATCGTGACCCGCTCGCCAATGGCAATTGTAGCTGGCATGTCAAAGATAACTTGTTTATCGGTGACGGTTATGTCAACGGTGTCATACGAGTCAACTTCATCCAAATCTGTTACTCTAATCGTGTAAAATCCGGTATCGTTGAATTCAACCGCATAGGTTCTCGTGCCGTCATCGTCTATTGTGTCGTTGAAATTGTTAGTTGTCATATCTCGTGGGTTGTTATCAATCCCCGCAGGGAAATATACATTCTGGCTTGAAGGGTCTGCTTTTACATTTATAGCCCTTCCTGCTACACCTCTTACGGTGAGTTTCACGATTTCGAGTTCAGTTACTTCTGTCGTATCCGCAATTATTGTTACATCAGGTATTATTATATTCAGCTCTCTTTTTGGGCTCTGCTCATCCAACCCACATGCTGCTTGTGGTTTGGTTTTTACCTGGAACGTGTAATAGCCGATGTCCCAATTGGTGGTGTCAATAGCGCCACTGCCGCTAAAACTTGTTAATGCACTCACGGTTATGTCTGTAAACGTTTGACCGTTTTTGTTTGTTATCTGACCTTTGGGTCCTATTATAACGAGGTCAACTTTATCGTTATCAAACAGGTTTATCCCGCCGACATCCACGGTAAGGCAAGTCCCCCGTGCGATGGACGTCACTTCTTTTGTACCTACTTTTAGCTTCAGCGGCATACTGGGGTTAGCGACCGTAAGCTTTGCATCCCATGTTGTCGCATCTATATAGTTCACAAAAAAAGCGCCATCTCTTGTCCACTGGTCTTCACTCTCGCTTACGGTAAGGTGGTTCTGCGTATCAGCCTGTTGCGACCATTCCACTGC
The DNA here is from genome assembly GCA_013180585.1 of Candidatus Methanophagaceae archaeon GoMg2. GTDB lineage: Archaea > Halobacteriota > Syntropharchaeia > Alkanophagales > Methanospirareceae > QENJ01. Next base: position 257 of record QBUM01000089.1, on the reverse strand, counting down.
GCCTTCTTTCACCCGCGATACCGTTACGATATTGCTTCCCCAATCTTGACTGAAATCCAAATCCTGACCGATTAGCACTCTTTGTGCTGCTGTTTGTTTTGCAATAATGTTGTACGGTCCACCAGTGCTGTACGCTTCTATGCTGCCCAACATCGCTATCGTTACCGAAGCTAAAACAACCGCTGCCAGTGCAATGCTTAATATCGCTTTCTTACTTTTGCCTTTTTCTTCTCTTTTATTCATTTTTGCTTTTTCAC
>QBUM01000090.1 GCA_013180585.1 Candidatus Methanophagaceae archaeon GoMg2 | reverse complement strand
AAAAAAGACATCTAAAACCATCACACAAAAACATATTCCTAAAAATGGTCGAAGTTACGGATTGATATGTATGATGTGATATTTGATTTAGTTATGGCAAAGGTAAACAAGAGCTACATAGAGTTAGTAGTTGGAGATATTACGGATTTAGAAGTGGACGCGATAGTAAACGCAGCAAATTCACGGCTGAAGTTAGGAGGCGGAGTAGCGGGTGCTATAAGGCGAAAAGGCGGCAAGATAATTCAGGATGAGTGCGATAAGATAGGATACTGTCCGGTTGGTGAAGCGCGGATAACAACAGGTGGCGACGTAAAAGCGAAATACGTGATTCATGCGGTTGGTCCTGTGTATGGCGAAGGAGAAGAGGATGATAAGCTGAGGACTGCAACACTAAACAGCTTGAAACTCGCAGAACAATACAGGATAACCAGTTTAGCATTTCCAGCGATATCCGCCGGAATATTTGGATTTCCGAAAAACAGGTGCGCAGATATTATGCTATCAGCCACGAGTTCTTATCTTAACGGTGATACAAAATTGAGGCAAGTTATTTTCTGCCTTCACGACTCACTTACTTTTGATATTTTCAATAAAGAATATACGTTTCTTTGATGGTATGTTTTATAAAAATTCGTGTACTCTTGTGGTTTGCCAAACAAGCAGATACAAATAAAGAATAATGAAAACCACCGAAGAACTGTATCGCATACAGGAAGAAATCGCATCAAAAGCGGTGATTGTGGATAAACTAAATCCAAAGCTAAAATTAATAGCAGGGGCAGACCAGGCTTTCTTCTACGATTCCAAAGCAGAAAATAAGAGAGAAGAGGAGAAGATAATATCCGCGGTTGTTGTGCTCGAATACCCGTCCATGAAACTTATCACTTATTCTTATTCCGTGATGCCCGTGGATTTCCCGTACATTCCCGGACTTCTTTCATTCAGAGAAGCGCCAGCCATATTAACGGCTTTTCGCGCGCTGAAAATCAAACCCGACCTGTTAGTAATAGATGGTGGTGGGATAAACCATCCACGGTTTGCAGGTTTAGCCACGCATGTGGGTGTTATCTTAGACGTGGCAACTATTGGCGTGACGAAGAACATCCTGTGCGGCACTGGCGAACTGCCGGATGAAGAAGGCGATGCGTGTATAATAAAATACAAGGGTAAAGAAATCGCGTATTATCTTAAGAGCAGGAAGGGCAGCAGACCGATAATCGTAGCACCGGGGCATAAAGTCTCGCTGGCGACTTCTTTGATGCTGATAAAAAATTGCATCCGCAAGCACAAACTGCCGGAACCAACACGAATTGCGCACCTATGTGCAAATAAGATAAAGAAAAGGTATATCTGACGAAGAAAAAAGCACCGATAACTTTTTATACTCCTAACTCTTGACGATATAAAAATGGTAGAAGACATTGGTAGTGTAATAGGAAAAGGATTCGACACGTGGAAGGAGAATTTGATTATTTGCCTTCCTTTTGTGTTCAGTGCGGTACTAACGTCCATAGTGGCAGTTATAATCATCGGCGGTACCTTACTGGCAGCAATTCCTTCGTTCTTTTCTTTGATACCGCTCTTAGACAAACCTGGTGCAATCACACCTGAACTTATTTCACCGCTTATGTCTCAAATTCTTCCGAGCATTGGCATAATTATAGCTGCGGTCATCATCACAGTAATTTTGGCGATGCTGATAAGCGCGTACTTCACTGCCGGCGCGATCGGCATGGCGAAAGGGGCGACGCAAACCGGTGGAACTAGTCTGTCCGACATGAAAGACTACGGTGGAAGGAAATTCATTAGTTTGCTCTTTGCCGACATCATCGTGGGTTTAATTTCACTTGTAGGCCTCGTATTCTTAATTCCCGGCTTATTGTATGCACTTCCAAATCTAACAACATTTTCAGAACCGACACCTGATGTATTCCTGCCGGCATTTGCGATATTTATGATAGGTATATTGATAATGAGTATCTACATGATTTTAATAAGCATTTTATTCGCTCTCCCGCGCTATGCAGTTGTTATAGATGACCTTGGTGCAATAGAAGGCGTTAAAAAAGGCTTTAACATTTTTATGAACCATAAAGTGGATGTCTTTTTGCTCTGGCTTGTCACGCTTGTAATAAGCATAGCTGTTAGCGTTATTTTGGGTTTTATACCCTACGTGGGGCAGTTTTTAAACATGGCGGTATCTATTATCGTTATTCAACCTTTAACCTTTATATGGTGGAGTAGATTGTACTTGAGTATAACAACGCCAGAAACTGATGAATTAACAATCTAAGGGCCATTAAAATAGTGCGGTTTTTGTTCTACCCAGCAGACCGAGAGAAAGTATCTATTAATAAAAGCGTATAAGTTCTTTATTCGTCGTCGGATGGCGGATTTTTTAGGTTTTTGCACTGTTTTACCTATACTCAAGGCTTGAAATAATCCTTAACCAGACCCACCACGGTTTTGCTCAGCAGAAGTAACCCTATCAAATTGGGAATTGCCATCAAAGCATTGGTAATATCAGAGAACAGCCAGATATCCACGAGGTATGTAGCCGCCTTTGGGAGGTCCACCACACCGGCACCAATGACGATTCCCACCAGGAACACAGAATAATATACCCTGAGGAAGAACCTGTAGAATCCGACATCTTCTGACACTTTTTTCACAAAGTAAGAGAGGCACTGCTTGCCATAGAACGACCAGGTGAGTATAGTGGTAAAGGCAAACAGCACCATGCCGAAAGTAATCACCAAATCTCCTGCATATCCTATCTGAGAGTTGAAAGCATAGATGCTCAGCGAGGTACTGGTCTTGCCAGTCTCCCACGCGCCGGTGGATACGATGACCAGACCTGTCATGGTACAGACCACAATGGTATCAATGAATGGCCCCAGCATGGCAATCAATCCTTGCTGGACGCTGTGCGGTGTCTTTGCCGTGGCATGTGCCATGGGGGCGCTGCCTAGACCTGCTTCATTGGAGAAGATCCCCCTAGCGATGCCGAACCGTACGGCATGAGCAACTGTAGCCCCTGCGAATCCGCCGACTGCTGCTTGGCCTGAAAAGGCACTCTCGAATATAAGCAAAAAAGCACCTGGTATCTTATCGAAATTCAATATTAACACCACTATGGCTGCGGAAATGTAAAGAAGAGCCATGAAAGGCACCAGATTCCCGGCTACGTATCCAAGTCTCTTAATTCCGCCAATAACGACAAGTCCTACCACCAATGCCAGTAGTAAGCCAGTGACAATCCCCGGAATATTGAACGTGTCCTTTAATGCAAGGGATACCGAGTTAGCCTGGGCCATATTGCCGATGCCAAAAGATGAACAGATGCCAAAGGTGGCAAATGCCATGCCCAAAGCCAATCCTAATTGCGGGTTTTTCAGTCCTCGCTCAAGATAATAGAATGGGCCGCCTATCATGGTGCCGTCAGGCAGTTCTTCCCGGAAATGCACTGAAAGTGTACATTCAACGAACTTTGTTGCCATTCCCACTATGGCGGTCAGCCACATCCATAAAAGCGCTCAGGGACCTCCTAATGAGATTGCCGTGGCAACACCTGCGATATTGCCTGTGCCGATGGTACCCGAGAGAGTGGTCATCAAAGCACGAAACGGTGATATGTCGCCCCTGCCCTCTTCTTTATGTTTAAGTAAGAGGCGGAGGGTGTACACCAGTTTGCGCGCCTGAATTCCTCTTAATCTGAAAGTAAGGTATATACCGGTCCCGATGAGCAGGACTATTATCATAAAAGGGCCCCAGACAAGAGCATCTACTGTTGTGAGAATCTGGTGTATGAATATCACCGGTATCACCATCGATAAAATTAATGTATCCTGCATAATAAGTTCTTTCGTATCTTCTTTTGGGTCCGAGCTTAATCCATTATCACTGCCTCACATCCGCGTATTGATGCCTGATCATGGCACCGATTCATGTAGTGCGGTCACAGAAACCATATCCAACAAATCGCTGCTTCTCGTCAAGATTGGCAAGGATGAACCTATCCAATTCTGAGTATGCAACCTTCTTTGTGTGGATATTACTAATTTTGGTAATATGAAAGGTGGGAACAATAAAAAACG
>QBUM01000091.1 GCA_013180585.1 Candidatus Methanophagaceae archaeon GoMg2 | reverse complement strand
TCAGACAGGATACCGGAGAGCAGCAAACCCGCAATTTCAGGTGGAATATCTACTTATTCCTCCTCAAATTATTATTTGACAATCATTTCTTTGTCTTCTTCTCTTTCACTTCTGATATTGCTTCTCCATCAGTAAACAACACCTTCAGCGCATCACCAACCGAAATATCATCTACACTTCTTACTACTCTACCATCAAGTCGCGAGCAGATACTATACCCTCTCTCAAGGATTGCCAGAGGACTTAAAGCGTCCAGTTTACCAATAAGAGCTTGTAAGCTCTTCCTATCTAATTCCACGTGATGCGTAATCTCCGCGTGCATATTCCGCTTTAGTTCGTCTACCGTCTGCCGGTACTGATTTATCCTCTCTGTTGGCTTCCTGAATAAAACACTCTTTTCTATGCTCTTCAACCTCTGCCTATGAACTTCAATCGCGTTAAAGACATTTTGTCGTAGTCGCAGCTCAAGAGAACCCAAATGCCGCTCTATCTCTCGTTTATCGGGCACAATAAGCTCCGCGGCTTCCGAAGGCGTCGCAGCTCGTTTGTCTGCAACGAAATCAGCAATGGTAAAGTCTGTTTCGTGTCCCACAGCGGAAACAACGGGTATTTCCGATGAAAAAATCGCTCTTGCTACTGCCTCTTCGTTGAACGCCCACAATTCTTCTATCGAGCCACCTCCTCGTCCCACCACCAGCACATCTATCTGCTCAAAATCTTTATTAGCACGATTCAACAACTGAATAGCCTTTACAATCTGCAGGGATGCTTCCCCACCTTGTACCACCACCGGCGCCAGCAAAATATGCACATGTGGAAACCGTCTCCTTGTAATATTTAACAAGTCGCGGATAACCGCACCGGTTGGCGATGTAATAACGCCGATCGTGCGTGGGAAAACGGGTATCGGCTTCTTATGCGCGATGTCAAACAAACCTTCTCCTTTTAACTTCTTCTTTAACTGCTCAAATGCGAGATATAACGCTCCTATTCCTGTCTCCTGGATTTCCTCTGCGTATAATTGATAAGCCCCCTTCTTCTCATACACGCTTATACGACCCCTGACTATCACGCTCAGGCCATCCTCAAGAGCAAATTTCAGCAGGGCACTCCTGTCGCGGAACATCACGCATCGCAACTCCGAAGATTCATCCTTAAGCGTGAAATATAAATGCCCTGAAGTGGGTTGACTGAGATTGGAAATCTCGCCTTTAACATATACGTCTCGTAACAACTCGTCTTCGTCTAATCTATGCCTTACGTGTCGCGTAATCTCCTGCACGGTGTATATATGCGGTGTTTCTTGTTCTTCGGACCCTTTCTCTTTATCGTTTATTACTGCTGCTACTCCTTTGCTTTCAACACTTGTTTTCCCCACCGCCTCCGCTTTCTTCAAATGCAAGAAATCCGTTAGCGTGACTTTTTGCTTTTCCATTTATGCCTCATCCCTTGTATCTCTTCCGCATGCACAATCCAAAAATCAATTTACTTATAAAAATTAAAGACTTCCGTTTTAAGACGGTTTCACTTGTTATTTATACCAAAAGATTTATTAACAATCCCTGCAAAGTTATAGTATGTCATTTATCCGCAAATGCTCGGGTAAGCGGAGAAAGCGATAAACTATGGGGGGTGGATGGAAGATGTTGAATAAAATAAAGTTCATTCTGGTAAGCCTGTTTGCAGTGTGTATAGCGGTGTCCGCATTTGCGCTGCCGGAAACGTTTCTAATCTATGGTTTTGTTAACAATAGCAATGGTGCTGCTGTTCTCAATCCAGATGTAACGATAACGAACCTGAACACGAGCGAGGTATTCACCACAGAGGTGGATGATAACTATTACCAGGTCTCAACTTCGTCAAGGAGTGTGAGCACGGGCAATACGCTCCATTTCACGGTACGCGATAATGGTAATATAGTGGGACGCGATCACACAGTAACGGACGAGGATATAAACAATGGCGGACTATTTAACTTCAATGTCACGTCGGAATCAGCGGAAATGTCGCAGTTCTTCGATACAGGTGAGGCAGCCAATCCATACCCAAGCATCTCCGGCATACACAACGGCACAATAACGCCAAAAGTGACTATACGTAATTTATCACGGCTTTATACATATCCTTGTCCTGGCACGGGCGGGCATACCGAATATGTTGCTTTTTGGCACTCAAATGGCACCCGGATAACAGAAGGGCTTTGGAATGGCTACACCGATGACGACTGGCACAATATCTCTTTTCCTGCTTTCACAATGCACGCAGATGATACCTACAAATACAGCATACGCACGGGCTCCTATCCGCAGATAATTCACAATCAAACGCATACAAATGGATATGGAACAATCAACTGCACCGAGTTCACTGATGCAAACGGGCGTTCGTATACCGACCGGATACCGGCGATTCGTCTGGAGGCCTATTTTGTACCTGCAGCCGCGGGATATACCAATCCAAAGTCTGCATTCTCATCACATTACGATCCCGTGAACATCACGGCAGATCCTTGTGTGCCTTCTTACGACTTACCTATCACGAACCTGACAAAGATTACAAATTATCAAGATATAATGTCTGTGTTTGGACCGAGCGCACTTAACAATACACCGTTTAGAACGAACGGATTCGTTATACGGGATTACGGGGATGTACGCGATATTGTAGCTCCGTATGAAGACATGAAGGCACAGGACATTCCTATATTCGTTACTGCTGATACTCTGCTCCATCTTTACCATATCCAGTTCAACGAGATTCTCAAAGGTATTGAGGAGCGAGAATTCTTTGATTCACTCGTGGATACGAGTAATGCAATGCTCGAACAGTCTAAGACTGATTACGAAACTTTTGATGATCAGGAGATGAAGGAAGCGGCGAGAAGAAACGTTGCTTATTTCTCGGTTGCATTAACGCTCTTGCAAACGTCAACGGAGGGCTATAACAGTAGAGAAAATATCAAAGAGGTTAGTTTTACGATTCCTGATTATGTGAAAGACGAAGTTGATACGGAGATAGAGAATATAGAGGGACACGAAGGCTTCAAGCCAAGTGTGGTGTTCAATACAAATCCTAACTGCGTATGCGGCTATCCGTGCTGCTATTGTGAGGATTACTCTCAATACGTGCCAAGAGGGCATTATACACGAAGCGAGAAGCTGAAGCGATATTTTAAAGCGATGATGTGGTATGGCCGGATGGCGTTTCTATTAAAGGGTTGCAATGGTGATGAGGCTTTAATAAGCGGGCAGGATGCAAATACATCAACTATTCAGGCTGCTTTGATTTCTTCGGAACTGCCGGAAGTGAAAGTCGGTACTAAAACAGCGCAGGACACATGGAACAGAATATATGCAGTTACTGCGTTCTTCGTCGGTAATGCAGACGATTTAACGCCCTACGAATATGCGAATGCGATGAACAACGTCTTTGGCGCGGACTACAATTTGAGCGAACTGAGCGATGAAGCTAATTTATTGACGCTGAAGGCCGAGCTTGCGAAGATGAGAAGTCCCGAAATTTACGGTGGTAGCGGTGTTTGTGTCGTTTACCCGCCGATAACCGAGGAGAAGTTGTACGAATGTCTGGACAAGACAAAAGGAATGCGATTCATGGGTCAACGGTTCGTTCCTGACTCGTACATGTTTCAGCATCTGGTATCCCCAGCAGTTGGAATGTATGTTGGCAATGACACGCCGTTTACGATGTGCATCACCGACTTAGGAACTGCGAGATGTTTCCCACGAGGTCTAGACGTTATGGCCGTGCTTGGTTCTGAACGTGCAGAGGATATTTTAAGAGAAGAAGGAGACACCGAATATGAAAGTATAATAACAAATGATGGGCGGTTGTTGTTCCCGCAAGGAATTGACATAGTAAAACTTAAAGATATGGAGCAGCAGCAGGAAGCAGAAAATCGTTCACGTGCACAGAAGGAGCAGAAAAGAACAATCGGCAATTTCATCGTAAGCTCTGACGAAATTTGCAGGGAGGATGGAAAACCAATTATTTATTTCTTTTGTTCCGATGCTTGCGGGCATTGCAAATGGGAGCATCCCGTAATAGTAAACGTAACATCAAACTTTGAGGGGTATATCTCTTTCCACGATAATA
>QBUM01000092.1 GCA_013180585.1 Candidatus Methanophagaceae archaeon GoMg2 | reverse complement strand
GGTATTATTTCTCCGTTATTGGCGAATATGACTCTGGACGGGCTGGAAATGGCTATCGCATCCAGATATTACGTCACGAAAAGAGGGATAATTGATAAGGGACGTTGTAATCCTCACAAGGTGAATTTTGTGCGGTATGCAGACGACTTTATCGTTACTGCCGAGTCTGAGGAAACCGCAAAAGAGATTGCTGTGTTGATCAAAGGATTCTTGAAGGAGCGAGGTCTGGAATTATCGGCGGAGAAGACACATATTACCCATATAGACGACGGCTTTGACTTTCTGGGCTGGAACTTCCGTAAGTACAAAGGGAAACTCCTGATAAAGCCATCTAAGAAGGCGATTGATAAAGTCACTCGAAAGATCAGTGTCGTAATCAAAAGAGCGAAAGCATGGAAACAAGAGGATCTCATTGACGCTCTGAACCCCATTATTATCGGCTGGTCGAATTATCATCGATCAGTCGTATCTAAGAAGGTATTCAGCAAGCTGGATCACAGTATGTGGAATATGCTCTGGCGATGGGCTAAGAGGAGGCATCCGCACAAGTCCAGAACCTGGGTTGCCAGAAAGTACTGGCATAACGAAGGCTCTCGGAACTGGGTATTCTCCACGGAAAGGAACAGGCTAAAACTCTTTTCAGACACGAAGATAGTCAGACATACCAGTCTAAAACTGGATAGAAACCCATACCTCGATTTTGAGTACTTCAAGCTGCGGAAACTCAGACAGAAGGCTCTAAAACTGACTGAGCGGTGCAAGACGAGATGGGATAAGCTAAAGGTTAGTTTATGCGCATGAAATCAAAAGACCAAATGCCACGGAAGGAACCAAACTGCTGCCCGATACAGAAAGGGTTATGAAATGCTTGAGCGGTATGAAGGGAAACTTTCACGTACCGTTCTGAGATGAGAAGGGGCGAGTAATCGCCCTATTCTTAATCTGCTAGCTAAACAAATACGAAGTTTCATACAAAATTAGGGTTGTACCCTTCAAATTCACCTATTTTGCACTGCATTTTAAGTTAATCCGTAACTTTAACCATTTTTAGTAATAGGTTTTAGTATGAGGGTTTAAGATGCCTCCTTTCCGGTATTCATTGGCTTTTCTTACTTTTTCTTATTCGTATGGATATTACTAAATTTAGTAATATAAATGCCAGGAAGAACAAAAAATAAAACTCGCAGAAAAACTCCAAAAATCAAAAAACGCCTGGAAAAGCTAGAACACAAACTATCTGAAAAACCTATTACGAAAATAGGTTAAAGTTACAGGTTAATCAAAAAAGCTTCGCTACCAAAATATGGTTCAGCACATTTTATCCCTACGCAGTGCTACTCTCGGCTTTCTGCTTAATACTGAGCAATGCTTCGTCATACTCGCCAGTTAAGGCAGACTGAACATACTCGGTGGGTACTATTAATGATATCTCTTTTGTCCGTCCATATCTACCACGGTTTACAACCCGTGCATCTATCAATCCTAAAATGTCCAACTCAGAAATTAAATCAGTAACACGTCGCTGAGTTAATGATTCTATGCCTAAATGATCACAAATATTTTGATACGTATTATAAACTTCACCACTGAACAAATGTGTTTTTCCCCCCTCACTATTTAATCTTATCACGCTGTTCAATATGAGTTTTGATTGTAGCGGCAACGTTTTTACCACCTCTGTAATCCGACCCTCGTCTATATGTTCTCGTGCACGCCGTACATGTTCAACGTGTACCTTTTTGGATTTCGTGAGGTCCGCAATTTCTCCTGATACTCTTAGTAGGTTGAGGGCTTTTCTTACATCCCCATGCTCCTGCGCCGCGAAAGCAACGCATAGCGGTATCACCTCATCGTCTAAAACTGAAATATTAAACGCCTTTTCCGCCCTATCCACTAAAATATCCCTCAACTGGTAAGCATCATAAGGTGGAAATAATATCGTCTCCTCACTCAGCGATGCCCTCACCCCTGGCTTCTGTAGTTCCATGAAGGTCACATCATTCGAAATACATATTATACATAATCTTGCATTATTTAGCTCGCTATTTATTTTCGAGAGGTTATATAATGCTTCATCGCCTTTACTCGCTAATTTATCCACTTCATCTAATATTATAATTACACATCTTTTTTCGGCATCTACCCCATCCTTAAACTCGGAATACACCATATCTGTCGGCCAACCTATCATGGGGACGCGCTTATTGAATACCCTTGCGAGATAGGCAAAAACTCGATACTGCGTGTCAAATATCTCAGCATTGATATACACAATGGCACATTTACTGTCTATCTTCTTGCATATCGCCTCTAACTCAGTGCTTACATATTTCACCGTAGCGGTCTTCCCTACTCCACTCTTCCCGTAGATAAATATATTAGGGGGGGTCTCTCCCTTTAGCGCGGCCGATAGCGCACCAGCTAAATTCTTAATTTGCTTCTTCCGATGGGGTAAATACGCAGGGATATAAGCGGGACGGAGTACTTCTTTATCCTTGAATATTCCGCTTTCTGATGTGAAATCCAGGAATATATTCTCCATCGTTTTAGTCCCTTTAGTACCTATAAACTTAACATTATAAATACATATGTTTTTCGGCTATGTTTCGTGTCGAGTTTTTTTTATGGCAATAGTTTGGACTACGGATATGTGTTTAATGTCAAAAGAGTGATGAGGTCGGTTTTCGTTGTAATGTAGTTCTTTGTATAGTCCCCTGAATCGTCTGCGAAGGGCAGAGTAGAAGGCACACCCGTATGTTATGCCCAAAACCTCTTCGTCCTCGTGTATCTCCTCTCTTCCTCCAAGATATTACGATAAAACGCCACATCTGCATCTTTAGACTTCCTTATTATCTTCGCTGCCACATCCGGGCCTACACCGCGTGCTGCAAGCGCAATCACTGCAAGAACACCATGCGACAGAACCAGATTTGCATTTCGATACACCCTTTTCACACGCTCTTTATTTTCATTATCAGAACCACTCCGCTTCACAACCCTAATTTCTTCATCCTCCCACGGTTTCAACGCTGCAATCAATCGCGAATTGCAGAACGGGCAGACCAGCGATTCTGTTCCGAACTCAATAATCGTCTTTACACGCCTGACCGATTCCCATTTCCTGCAATTTACACAGAATAAGATCACCTTGTCGTTCATTAATCTATTTTTTAACGCATCTATGATCAATCCCTCGTCCCTTTCCGTCGCCAGTACATCACGCCAACTCAAATACCCTGCAGCACCAATAGGGCTCTGTGAACCGAAACCGACATTTATATCGCCAGATTTTATCCTCTTTACCACTTCTTCCGTTCGCGCCACATCCAGTTTATCCGCGAAAACTTCGTTTACCGTCTCTTTGTATATCGGCGTCTCCGAGAACAATTTCACCAGCTTATCCGCAGAAATCTGCCTTCTATCAAAGTCCCTGCGCAGCGCACCGAATCTTTTCGCCACGTTCAACAGCTCCCATTTAAACAGAAATGAATCCTTCAGTGTCTTTGCGATTATCAACCGCACGAATTCGGGCTCGATTGAAAAAACCGTCTGCTCCAGAGCTTCTTTATCCATCCTTCTTCCTGATTTTAATTTTATCCGATAAGGATCTATCTCCATAGAAATATCCGAGCCGAATCGGGATGCGAGTAACGCTATTATCACCCGTCCAAACGTCTCGTTTACAAGATGTCCGAAGCAAGCGTTTATTACTACCTCTGTACCGTCTTTCGAGGTTTCCACAACCACTTCCCTCGCTGTTGGCACCACACAACCCTTTGCAATTTGCCGGTTTATTAATTCTATGAGCGGCTTAAAACAAGTGGCCTTCACTCCATATTCATGCTCTAACTCCTTCTTTAAATCAGGACTCTTTTTTGAAACGCAAAAAGAAGCGATTTTAGCACGCAAATCACCCACTTCCTGTGCTATAGCAAAAGGAACGGGTATCTCCTCTCCTTCCCACTTTGGTATCTCCCCTACCTTTTTCACTCCCGGCTCTACTTTTATCCGCTCTCCGCACTCTTCCACATCGGGATCCACTACTCGCCACGTCTCGCCCTTTGCAACGAACAAAGCGCCGGTAGTTGCGAAATTCAGTACAAATCGCTCATCCAGCATGCATATTAGCTTGCCTGTCACCATATCATACAC
>QBUM01000236.1 GCA_013180585.1 Candidatus Methanophagaceae archaeon GoMg2 | reverse complement strand
AATGCCCAACCTTTGAATAACCAAGCGAGAGCATGCTCAGGATTTAACTCGATGGCTTTCGCGAGTGCTTCCAGTGCTTCTTCATTTCTATCGAGATTTCCTAATGCCAAGCCTTTATTAAACCAAGCGTCAGCATCTTCTGGATTTAACTCGATGGCTTTCGCGAATGCGTCCAATTCTTCTTCATATTTACCGAGAATTCTTAATGCCACACCTTTATTAAGCCAAGCGTCAGCATCTTCTGGATTTAACTCGATGGCTTTCGAAAAAGCCTCCAATGCTTCTTCATATCTTCTGAAATTCCATAATGCCACGCCTTTATTGGACCAAGCGTCAGCATGCTCAGGATTCAACTCGATGGCTTTAGAGAAAGCTTCCAATGCTTCTTCATGTCTCCCGATATTCCCTAATACCCTACCTTTAACAACCCAAGCGAAAGTATTTTCCACATCGAGTTTTATCATCTCCTCTGCCTTCTTCAAAAGCTCTTCGTAGTTCCCTTTCTCTATTAAAATTCTAAATTCCGCTTTGATAGCTTCCTCTTTTAGTTCCTTGTCGCCGTAAACTAAATCATCTAATAGTTTTACCTTCCCTACTTCATATACACCTTTTACAACCCGCGGTATCAACTCCTTTTTATATTCCTTTGGAAGGCTCAAGAACCAATAACTTGTCTCCTTGGCTCTTGTTTCCTCAACTGCGCCCTCTAAGTCCTCAAAATATTCTAAAAACTTCTCTTTCCGCTCTTCAACGCTATACCAAAGCTCCAAAAATTCTACCAATATAGAAAGCTTCTGCATCGCAAATGGCTGTCGTCTCAATTCTCGCCATAACCGGAATAACCGCTCCCGCACCTCGTATTTTGTAGTCTTCCCCATTCTCCGCGAAATCACGTAGCCATCCTTTTCAAGTCGTCTAAGCAGAGTGTTAACGGTTTTATCATCCAACCTCGCCTTTTTCGCTATTTCCTTTGGCGTTGCCGGCCTTTCGATAGTTATTAACGTATCGAACACTTTTCGCTTCTCCGCGCTTAGCAACGTGAAAACGTCCTGATAATAGGGTGTGTTCTCATCAAGCAGTTTAAAGAATGCTTTTTCAACATCCGCTATTTTTCCTTTACTCATAAGGTCGTACAGCAAAATTGCCATCCTCGGACTGCCACCGGTAAGAACACCCACCGCATCTATTTTTCGTGCGTATTCATCCATCTTGCTCAAGAACTCTTCGTTGTTCTCAATGCTGGCTATTTCCATCACAAGTTCCTTTAGCTCGTCTCTTGTAAGCTCCTTAAGATATATAATATCAAAGAAATTGAAGAACGGCTCCTGATGTTCAGAAACCTGTGGAAACACAAGTGGTGCGGTGGTTACTACAGTGAATATGTTCTCCGTTTGAAAAATAGACCTTAACCTCTGGACTTCCTTTTTACTCATCTGTTTGCCCAATATCTGATTCAAGTTCTCAAGGAACAGCACAATTAATTTACCTTTGCTCTTCAACTCATCCAGAGCTGCTATGACTACCTCATCGTCTGACATTCGCTCAAAATCGCTAAAATTGATTTTTTCCCTCTCCTCAGTCAGCTCTAATATTCTCAACAGCAAATCAGAAACTCTATATATTGAGAACTCCTCTTCTGACAGTTTTACCGGCAGAATATTTTCTATTCGCTCTATAACGTTGTAGTACAACAGCGTGATGAAATGCGTCTTCCCTACGCCCCTCGGACCAATTATCAAATAATATCTTGGCGTTTGGTTTTTCACCGCACTTTCTATCTCCTTTGCAAGTTTTTTGAGTTGATTCTTTCTATTTCTACCAGTGAATAGTCGCTCAAGCATATCCTTTTCCATCGCATCCGGTTGGAACCGGTAAAACACTACATCAGACATTGTACAACCTCCACCAATCCCTCAAGACTTTCGATTGAAATCGAATGTTCTCGGCATCAAACTTGATATAGAAATCGTTTTCGAGGTCGTAAAGTAAATCCAGGAGCTTATCCTCGTCATCTATCTCTGTCGCTTTTTGGAACAAATTGAAAGCAAGTGCCTTTGGCAAACCTTCTTCGGTAAGACACGCCTCTCTCAAAATATCTTCAGCAGATCTCGCCAGCACTCCTCCGTAATAAATACCCAATCTCTGCCTGTAATAATCGAAATATCCCCTACCATGAGCCCCGAGCAATTTACTATTATAGAGTTCCTCGATATCCTTTTCGCTCAACCAACGCTCGTCTTCAAATATCATGCTAAGGAAGATAGAAATAAAATAAGGTATGTATGGCGCTCCTACACATTCCAATATCTTCAGCCCGATTTCCTCCTTATAGTCCCACCCGCTATCCTCAAAAGCTTTCTTAATGAATTTCAAAGCTACTTCTTCCGAAAATCCGCTTATAGTAATTGGTTTCAAGTCGTTTATCCACGCTAAAGACCCGAAATTCCTCACAATTCCCTTGAAACTCACAGATCCTCCAACGATGAACTTTAAATCCTCAGACATCGTTTGTCTTGTGCTTCTTAGCCATTGGAGAAATTCCCGCGCTGTCTCTTCATCCCGCTTTTTCATGTTGTTAATGCACTCAGAGAGTTCATCAACAATGATACAGATACAGTTCTTCTCGGAAAGATGTTTTATCGCGTTAAAAACATCGTATCCTTTAGAAGACCAGTTATCATCGCTTATCTCTTCTTTTACACCTTTAACGAACTTTGCTTTAAATCCTGACGTAGAAACTTCGAACTCCTGAAGCCGTTCGCCCAAGCGAGCAAAAGAGGACTTCATATTTTCCAAAAAAGATCCTCGCGCTTCAGGAGAAGTATCAAATGCAGCAATAGCCAACCTGAATACGAAATCCTTGGGGCTGTAGACGGACATCACGTCGAGGTACAAGCATAAGTAACCCCTCTCCGTTAGTTTTCTTTCCACTTCACGCATTACCGAGGTCTTTCCATACCTTCTCGGAGCAACGAGCAAAATGCTATCTCTTCTCAACGATTCCACAACTGCCTTCACCTCGTCTTCTCTATCGAAGAAATCCTTCCCCGTGGCGGGGCCGCTAACTACCGACATTTTTGTCACCTAACAATATTGTTGTATAACATATATGTTATATTAACCATGTGTTATATATAAGTTTTGTTGGGGATAATACATTAGATTTGTTTCGTACAACTGTAATGAAACAAGTAAATCCTTTTTAGTTTGTGAAAAGGGAGTTCTTTTTTCCTCCCTTTTCCTTCGGATTTTGAATTGTCGAACAGCCTCTTCGGTGCAGAAAGTTTCAACTGGCTCTCAAATTCCTTATCAGCCCTGGTCCTCTTCGTTCTCATTTTAATAAAACCCTCTGAATTAATACATTAATGATGCAGTTAAGTGTAGGCGCGCGAGTGAGGATAAAGAAAAAGAGTGACAGCGGCACTGTGATTTATGAAGGAACCATAATGCCTACGGTATCGAGAAATATTGTCCTAAAGCTTGATAACGGCTATAATGTAGGTATAAAACCAGAAAACGTGGATATTGAGGTTATAAGCAGTGCGGAAAAATTAAAAGGTGATAAGACCGTAGAAGTAACGAAGGGGCTAAAGCGCGAAGCTGACTTACCAATATTGGCCATTCTCTCTACAGGTGGCACAATAGCCTCTAAAGTGGATTACAGAACCGGTGCGGTTTCTCCTCAATTCTCTACTGAGGATATACTCGAGGCAATACCGGAGTTAGGACAGATAGCGAGCATCCACGGAAAAGTGGTCTACAGCATACTTAGTGAGAACATGCGTGCGGAATACTGGAAGAAGCTCGCAACTGAGGTTTATACGGAGATAAAAAATGGTGCGGAAGGTATAATTGTGACACACGGCACGGACACGATGGGCTATACCGCCGCAGCTTTGTCGTTCATGGTGCAAACACCCGTGCCTATCGTTCTCGTTGGCTCGCAACGCAGTTCCGACCGCCCGTCCAGTGATGCAGCAATGAATGCAATCTGTGCGGCAAAGGTGGCTTGCAGCGATCTTGCGGAAGTTGTTGTTGTGATGCACGGTAATACCTCCGACAATTTCTGTTTTATTCATCGCGGCACGAAGGTGAGGAAGCTGCATACCTCAGCGAGGGACGCTTTTCAATCGGTAAATGACGTGCCAATAGGTAGGGTCTATTATGACGCGAGCGATATAGAAAAAATAAGATTTGAGTTTCTTTCTACGCATAAGAGGCGAACCGAGAAAGAATTAGAGCTGAGAGGCAAATTAGAGGCGAAATGTGGCCTCATTAAGTTCTGTCCGGGTGCAGACCCTGAGATATTAGACTTTTTCGTGGCGCATGGATACAAAGGCATTGTATTGGAAGGAACAGGTTTGGGGCATGTATCCGCGGAGTGGATTCCCTACGTGGAAAGAGTCATAAAAGAGGGGATACCTGTTGTAATGACATCACAATGTTTGTACGGTACGGTATGCGATAGGGTTTATGATACTGGTCGTGATTTACTTCGTGCGGGCATAATAGAGGGTGCGGATATGTTGCCCGAGACCGCTTTGGTGAAATTGATGTGGGTATTAGGTCAGACTACCGATATGGACGAAGTGCGCGACATGATGCAGGAGAACATTGCAGGGGAGATAAGCGAAAAGCGCACGATATAAAAAAAGAAGAGGGGGTTAGGTAACCCTATCCCCACACACCTCTGCAGAGAGGATTGCCTGGATAATGTGGATACCATGGTGGCGCGGGGGTGCGCGTAGTGGGTCTTGGCGTTGTTGAGTATCGCGGGAATACAGGGAATACACGACTTGCATTCCACGGACATAGCTTGCTCAGGTCCCTTGACCAATGTTTAATGTGCGGCGCTGTGGTCGTACAGCTACCTGCAACATCGCAAGCGGTAACGGTAATGTATAGGGATTCCCCTGCTGGCTGACCAGGTATAGTTACATTCCAGTATCCATCAAAAATTGTCCCACTAAGAAAGATCATTGAGACCGTCGTTGCATCGTTGGTGTGGTTGATATATGTGAGGTTTACCGTAGCTACACCGAGGTCATCTATAACGTGTGCCGTTATATTCACATCTTCACCCTCAACAGGACTGTCGCTTGACTGTACAACGCTAACAATATACGGAGCCGTGCTATATGCCATTACATCCGCCGTTGTCGCGTTGGTAATGATGCCACCGGTTGAATTACCTGTAACAGTGACATTGTTGGTCAACGTACCAAGGGTGCTATTAGTGACGTTTATACGTGCCACAAGATATACCGTCTTTGAACTCGAAGCGGCTAAGGTGCTTATGGACCAGTTGACCCACGGGCTGCTATGGACACCGCCATCGGTAGCACTGACAAAAACCAGCTCAGGCGGTAAACTGTCGTTGATGTAAACAGGACTTAGAGCGGCATCTCTTAGATTATACACCGTAATAGTAAAGTTAATTTCCGTGCCATTGACTCCTTCGGTTGGCGAAGCTGTCTTCTCCACTCTAAAACCATCCAATGTTGTTACATAGACAGTGCATGTGTCGTAATCGGTTACTTCCAGTCCGGTATCTTCTGCGGTAGCATTAACCGTGGCGTTATTGGTGATGGATGGTTTATCTGAGTCGGTAACGGCATATGTTTTTGTCCCGCTCGTGTATCCGCCCGGCAATAGCGACGTTTCTGTGAGCGTTATCGGTCCAAGCTTGTCATCCGTAACGGTGATATCCGTCATGTTTACGTCACCGTTGTTAATCACGGTAAAACAGTATGTCACCGTATCGTTAATATACGCGGTCAACGGGTCACTACCGGGACAAATGCCATCCAGAGAAGCGGTCTTCATAATAGCTATTAAAGGACTGCGAATCTCTGAACTCTTCGTTACGCTGGCACTGAATACCTCGCCTACCGCATTGGTGCCTTCAACATTGAGTATATTTTTTACCGTTTTATCTGGCTCTACATCTACAACCTGTACCATATACGACCTTTGGTAGGTTTTGTTAGTTCCTGGCTCCAAGAAGAGGCTACTGTCCAATATCTCTACCGTGCCATTAGGATAGGTATCAGAGACATTCAATGTACAATTAACGGTATCCGGATTTGTCACTCGCAATGTGTAATTAATGGCCTCGCCGACACAGTATGTATCCTTGTCGGTAGTCTTACTCAAACCAATACTATAAGCGGTCACCGGTGCGACAGACATCACAAATATCATTGCCACTAAAAGGCATGTTATTACTCTTATTTTTGGCTTCCTCTCTTCCCAAACATTTACTTCATTTTTCAGTTTTGGAAACATGTTTTGTATCCTCCTACTTTGCACATGTTATATACACATGTTAGATGCTTATTTAAAACCCTATGCCACTATAAAAACCTTTTAGGAGCATTTCCGGTGGAGTTTATCGTCAAACCTCCGTTTCCAGTGGAGATTGGGCCTGTTGATATCCAGTGTTTAAATGATATATGTACTAACAGACATCATAGGTGCAGGGGGTAATACGAGAAAAATGAGTTTTGATTTGATAATTGGGATAGTATTTGTGGCAGTGATTATACTGGCATCTTCGATAAAGGTAGTGAAGGAGTATGAGCGGGGTGTAATCTTTAGACTTGGTCGGTTGGTAGGAGCGAGGGGACCGGGGCTGTTCATAGTCATCCCCATATTCGAGAGCATGGTAAAGATAGACCTCAGGGTATCGGTGTTTGACGTTACGCCGCAGGAAGTTATAACCAAGGATAACGTTACGACACGCGTGAATGCCGTGGTTTACTACCGTGTACTTGACCCGGAGAAGGCGGTAACCGAAGTGGAGCAATATCAATATGCCACCGCACAGATTGCATTGACCACAATAAGAGGCGTGATAGGGCAGGCGGAACTGGATGAATTGCTCTCGGAGAGGGATAAAATAAACCAACGATTGCAACATATAATAGACGAAGCGACGGACCCGTGGGGTATAAAGGTGTCGGCGGTGGAGATAAAGGATGTAGAGCTGCCGAAAGAGATGCAGCGTGCGATGGCAGCGCAGGCAGAAGCAGAGAGGAATAAAAGAGCACGAATAATCACAGCAGATGCTGAGTTCCAGGCATCGAAGAAGGTAGCAGAAGCAGCGAGAGTCCTTGAAAGCGAGAAAGGGGGGATGTTTATCAGAACACTGCAGACAATAAAAGAGGCAACAGAGGAGAAGGCTACTACTGTGGTCATCCCGTTTCCAATAGAAATGCTCGAAGCTTTTGGTTACCGAGTCGAGCGGGGAACAAAGACAAAAGAAGCTGCAGAAACAAAGGAATAAGCGGTTGCAAACCTTATTGGGTGCAAAAAGTGTCGCCCAATTTTTTCTTTTTTTTTCTTTATTTCTTTGATTTGTTTTAGAAGGTAACATGGGTAAGCAATTCTTAGCGATAACTGCGAAGGAAGAAGTAACGAGGAATATTGCAGAGTTAAGTACCAAACTTGCGAAGAGGATAGTAGCGGAGACCGAGAGTGTGAGGATAGACCGCTACGAGGCACTTGGTAGAATTGTTGCCAGAGATATGTATTCACCACACGACATCCCACCCTTCGACCGTGCAACTATGGATGGCTATGCCGTTGTAGCTTCTAATACGTTTTATGCTGCTGAGGATAACCCGGCCGCTTTAAGGGTAAAGTGTTCAATTCCGGCAGGTGAATTCCCGTCCCAGAGTATAGAGCAGGGAAGTTGCACAGGCATATCTACAGGTGCGGTTATACCAAAAGGCGCAGATGCCGTGGTTAAAGTAGAAAATACCGTTGAGGAGGATGTGGCGGCAACGGTAAGAACGGTAAAGATTTACAAACCGGTGGCACCGGGTGAAAACATCATGCTTGCGGGCTCGGACATAAAGCGAGGAGAGCGGATAGTAAATAAGGGAACCATACTAACACCGCGGGAGACGGGTGTTCTGGCTGCGTGTGGGCTAAATGAAGTTGTTGCTCGTAAAAAGCCGATAGTGGCAGTTATATCCACGGGCAACGAAATAGTAACGCCAGGAGAAACACTCACACCCGGGAAAATATACGATGTTAATACACAGACACTCTGTGACTCTGTTAGAGATAATGGCTGCATACCGGTATCTCTTGGGATTACCCGTGACAACATCAAAGAGATGGCGGGGAAGATAAGGGAGTCGCTAAACGAAGGTGCTGATGTTATAATCCTTTCTGGTGGCACCTCTGCCGGTGCGGGTGATGTGCTGCCCAACGTGATAGAAGAACTCGGTGAGATTATCGTGCACGGTGTGGACATAAAACCCGGAAAACCATTCGTATTTGGGATGTGCCGTGAGAAGTCAGTACCTGTATTCGGATTGCCGGGTAATCCTACTTCCGCTTTGATTACGTTCAATCTTTTCGTGGCGCCGTTGCTGCGTACAATATCCGGGGTTTCTTTGCAGAGTGATTATGATAAAGGAGAGATAACGAGAGCGAAGGCGGCGGTTAGAATCTTTTCAGAGCCCGGCAGGAATGAATACGTGCTTGTGAATTTGGAGAGGGCAGGGAAAAACTTTGTTGTTTATCCGATTCTCACAGGCTCGGGCGCAATCACGACCCTATCAAAAGCAGAGGGGTATGTATTCATGGCGAAAGGGAAGGAGATATTAGAAGAAGGAGAAGAGGTGGTGGTTGAACTACTGACTAAGCCCGTTTCTTTTGGAAAAAGAGGAGCGTTTACGTAAAATAAAAAAATAGTGTTTAGGTTGGGTTTCCGCATTGGTACCTGTAACTATTTATATTTTAACTTCGGCTTTTATATTATAAAAATAAAGGTATTATCGTACCCGCCTTAACTCAGTTTGGAAGAGTGCGCGGCTGTAGTGTGATTTTTGACCACCTCCCAAGGTAAAATACCGCGCGCGCGGACACCGCGATGTCCCCGGTTCAAATCCGGGAGGCGGGATTTTACTAATCTTTTTTTTCTGTTCGTGGAAGTGGTTTATCAGAAGTTAGAGTTTATCTTTTTGTGGCTTGTTCATAGCCAAAAGGGAAATGACTACTGATAACACAAGAGAATCGGATTTAGAAAAAGCGGAGTTTATAGATATAGCACATAAGATAGTACGCGAGGGGCTTGGCCCTATATGCGACAACTGTCTTGGCAGACAATTTGCAACGGTTTCTTCGGGGCTATCAAATAAAAAGAGAGGCGAGATTTTAAGATACGCTTTGAAAAAGAGAGACGTAGAGATAGAATCTGGCAAATGCTGGCTATGCAATGGCCTTTTCGTGCATTTAGAAGACTGGGTATCAAAAGCGCTGGAAGCGTTGGAAGAATACGAATACAACTCGTTTTTAGTGGGCACAAAAGTAAGCGGGCTGATTTTAGAGAACGAAGAGTTGATGTGGGAGATCGCAGGTGCTTCTTTCGCAGAGCCGCTGAAAGCAGAGTTGAACCGCGAAGTAGGGAAGAGGATAGAGCAAGAGACGGGTAAGATAGCGGAGTTCGATAGACCGGAGATTGTGGTTTTATTGAACCTGTGGACGGATGAGGTGGCGTTGCAGGTGAATTCGGTCTTCATCTATGGCAGATACCTGAAGTTTCTAAGGGGGATACCACAAACGAAATGGTTCTGTCGTGCATGTCGCGGTAAGGGCTGTGAAAGATGCAATTTCACTGGTAAGATGTATGCGGAATCGGTCGAGGAACTGATAAAGGATTCTATATTGGACGAGTTTCAAGGCGTGGATATGGTATTGCACGGTAGTGGACGAGAGGACATAGACGCGCGAATGCTCGGGTCAGGTCGCCCGTTTGTGGTGGAGCTAAAGGAGCCGAAACGGAGGCACGTAGATTTGCAGAAGTTAGAGGAGAAAGTGAAGGAAGAGAACGTGGGTAAACTGGAAGTAACGGGTCTGCAATACGTGAATAGAGAGATGGTGGCGCGGGTGAAGAATGCGAAAGCAGCTAAAACTTACAGGGTCAAGGTGGCGCTAAAGACGGATGTAAAGGAGGCGGAGTTGCGGGATGCGGTGGCTGCGTTGGATGGTGTTGTGATAGAGCAGCAGACTCCTACGAGAGTGGTGCACAGAAGGGCGGATTTGGTGCGGAAGAGACGAGTGCATGAACTGAAGCTGATGAATTATGCCATAGGGAGTTGTGCTATAGAAATAAAATGCGATGGCGGGTTGTACATAAAAGAGTTAATATCGGGTGACGGGGGTAGAACAAAGCCGAGTCTTAGCGAGTTGCTCGGAGCAGAAGCGGAAGTGAAGGAGCTGGATGTGGTGGATGTGGATTTGGATGTTAGTGTGGAAGATGGAAAATCATAAATCCAAATTCCTACATTCTAAATAAAGTTTTTTTTTGCTTCGCAAAAACCTTCACAAAACTTTTAAAAGTTTTAAAATAAAATCATTTATTGACACAGATTAACGCTGATTGACGCAGAAGAAAATAAATCCGTGTAAATCCGTGTAAATCTGCGTCATAAATAGCTAGGTAGAAGTTATACTTTATATACAACAAAAAAGTTTCGCAAAAACGCTTCGCTGGAAGGAAGGTTTGTTTTGAACGTTGAGATTTTGATATTGGGGATTGTAGTTTGGAATTCAAATCCACCGAATAATGAGCAGTTACGTTGTATCATATACAATTTCCAATTGTTATACAATTAATAACCCGAAGGCCCATAGGGAAACTATGCTATGACCAGCCCCACTGTTTTCATCAGCTACAGCCATAAGGACGAAGCCTGGAAAGACCGCCTGGTGACCCATTTGAGTGTACTGCAACAAGAAGGTATTCTCGATCTATGGGACGACCGCCGTATCGGTGCTGGTGCTGACTGGTACCAAAAAATCGAGGAAGCTATTGCCAGAGCCAGCGTGGCTGTTCTACTGGTCTCCGCCGATTTTCTCACCTCTAAATTCATCCTTAGTAAAGAGATACCTCGCCTGCTGGAGCGCAGGGATAAGGAAGGGCTTCGTATATTCCCTGTTATCCTCAAACCTTGTGCCTGGAAACATGTTAAATGGCTTGCTCGAATGAATCTTCGGCCAAAAGATGGTAGACCCACCCAGGGTGGGAGTGAATTCCAGATTGAAACCGACCTAACGGCGATTGCTGAGGAGATTGCTGCTATCATTTGGCCTACCGTGGAGATACCTGAAAGCGAAAGGTACATACCATTAGGTCCAGAAAAAATATCCCTTGCCAAACTACCCTCCACCAATCCCGAACTCTTTGGCCGTGACAAAGAATTGGAAAGGCTTGATGAAGTCTGGGACAATACCGAGACAAATATTATTTGTTTAGTTGCCTGGGGCGGTGTGGGCAAGACAGCCCTGGTCAACACCTGGCTAAGCAGAATGCGTCTGGACAACTTCCGTGGAGCTGAGCGCGTGTTCGGCTGGTCCTTTTACAGCCAGGGTGCAGCAGAAGGCAAACAGGCATCTGCTGACCAGTTCATTGCATCTGCATTGAAGTGGTTCGGCGATTTAGAACCAGATGCAGGATCACCTTGGGAAAAGGGTGAGCGACTGGCAGAATTTGTGAGGAACCAGAAGACGCTGCTCATCCTGGACGGTCTGGAGCCGCTGCAGCATCCCTTCAGAGAAGAGGAAGGGCGTATCATGGATCCGGGTCTTCAATCTTTAGTCCGGGAGCTGGCAAACTACAACCCCGGGCTCTGTGTCATAACCACACGACTGGATGTGGATGACATCAAAGATTTCCGTGGAACAAGTGTAGAGAACAAACATCTTGAATATCTCTCTGATGAAGTGGGTATGGATCTTCTCAAGCATCTGGGCGTAAAAGGAGCAGATGATGAGCTCAAGCAAGCAGTTCGTGAATTCGATGGCCATGCCCTTGCCATGATGCTGCTGGGTACCTACCTTTCCATAGTGTATAAAGGAGATGTTCGAAAACGTGATCGTATTGCAACGTTGACAAAAGAGAACAAGTATGGCGGTCATGCCAGACGGGTCATGGAATCCTACGAAGTATGGCTCAAAGACCAGCCCGAACTGGATATTTTACGTATGATGGGGCTCTTCGACAGACCCGCCGAGGGTGGCGCAATTGAGGTGCTGAGAGCCGTGCCACCCATCAAAGGGTTGACCACAAAGCTGAAGGATTTGTCACATGAAGACTGGCGGTTTGCACTCAATCTGTAACTTTAACCTCTTTTCGTAATAGGTTCTTCAGTTAGTTTGTGTTCTAGTTTTTCCCGTAGTTTTTTTGATTTTGGGGGTACTTCTGCGTTTTTCGTTTTTTATTGTTCCCACCTTTCATATTACCAAAATTAGTAATATCCACACAAATAAGGATAAGTAAGGAAAAGCAATGAATACACGAAAAAAGACATCTAAAACCATCACACAAAAACATATTCCTAAAAATGGTCGAAGTTACGGCTCAATAGACCACAAATGCTGTAGAAAATGTCAAGAAAATAAATCACATGACACAGATTAACGCTCGTGGGCTCTGCCCACGTCCCCGCAAGCCCTGAAAGGGCTTAATTGACACAGATCAACAATGTCAAACTTAAATTTAGAAAGTCCGCGTAAATCAGTGTAAATCCGTGTCCTTAGAAGGTAGTTATACTTTATATACAATTAGAAAACGCATGGTCTTGGCGTTAACGGTGTGGTTACGGACAACCCCTGTCTATTCAAAATCTAATCCTATATGCCTCATGGTGGTTGCCGCCTATTCTTTGGCTCTATGCGGCAGCCATTCGCACTCAAAGGGGCATATTGATAGCCGCTTGGTCCTGTCCCGTCAGACCTCTTTCGGGTAGCACTGGCCAGCCGATGCACAATCTTCATCTATGGCAATAGACACAAAAAAGGTTTTTCATATCGTTAAATACATGTTTGGGGTTTCAGCTACCAGATAGCGAAAAAAACACATCTCTAACCTGCTCCTCGGTTTCCGCAATCGTGCCGCCATTATTTATGACGATGCCGGCAAACTTCAACTTCTCGCCGAGCGGCATTTGTAATCCAATCAGTTTCATTGCCTCTTCCTCCGCTACACCTTCTCGTGCCATCACCCTTCTTATCTGCGTCTCTTCGCTGAGGTAAACAACAATTACGGTGTCAAATTCGTTTTGCATACCGACTTCTATTAACAGGGGGACGTCAACAACAACAAGAGCGTTCTGCGCTATCTTGCTTATAGCTGCTAATCTATCCTGACACTGCTTTCGCACTTCCGGGTGTATTATACCTTCTAAAATCTTGCGCTTCTCGGAATCGTTGAATACGATGTCACGGAGTTTCTTACGGTCTATCTCCAAATCCGTCTTCAATATATCTTTACCAAAGTGGTTTACTATCTTCCACCACGCCTTCGAACAGGGTATTACAACCTCTCGGCTCAACACATCGAAGTTTATACCGTAAGCGCCGAGGTTCATAAACTGATTAAACACGAGCGTCTTGCCGCTTGCTATTCCGCCTGTTATAGCTATGATTCGCATTGCTCCAATGTAATACATGTATTGAGGAAATAAAAAACCACGATTGTTGACAAGAAGCGGCATCAGGGATAGCCATTATGGCCATTCAGGTAATCCTACTGTGAAATGTGCGGATGGTAACGCCCGCGTGTTAAACTCGCAGGACAACGTAGGAAAATCTGAGAACCCCGCTCAGGTCAACTGCCAGGATAAGAACGCTATGAAGAGTGTAATGTGAAACTTTTGTAGTTAACTTTTTCTAAAAGTTCGTTGATAAAATGATTCGTAAAAGGTTTTAAAGAAAAAGTGATGTGTGATATTCTGGTTAGCTAAACACCGATTATGCTTTTATAGCGGCGAACTTAAAACATACCATCAATTACGAAATAGGTACGGTTCGGGTATTTTGGGCTTAGTGTTTGTGTGTACATAAATGTGGAGTCACTACTCATACTTTGACGCGCATTTAATATCCAGTTTTGTCGCGGTCACATGATCCGACGTATCCTGCACACCTATGACACCTACTTCCTGACCTTCCTTAGGATTTTGAGCTAGGCTTCCCGTATACGTAACTGAAATTGTAGATTCTCCATCAGTAAGCCCAAAATCTAAGCCCTCTTCGCTCCAACCCGTAGATATATTTGTTGCATTGCCTAAAACTTTTACCTTTTTGCCTACATGCGTACTATCTTGAGTAATATCCGTGACTCTCAAATAGGGACAGATATCTGATGAAAAAGATTCATAAGCAAGGATAGCGGCTATAACTACCAGCACGATCACGACAATATGGACAGTTTTTATTTTCACCTCTTTCCTTTCACGCCTCCTTTTTCGTCACGCCCTGCTTCCAGAAACGCTATTCGTTCCTTAAGTGCAGCTACCCTACGGTTAAGCCATATAAAAATCGCTAAAAGCGACAGCCAGTAAATGATAGAAACAACTAATATTTCATACATCTTATTTTATATATCTCCTTTTTCGTATAATAATATGTTTACTCGCTCTTCTAAAGTCTTGACGTCAGATGCTGTTATAATGAGATAAACGAAGAATAAAGAAGCAGCTACGAGATTTAGTAGTAAAGCTTCAACTATTGGCGGACTCATGGTGACTTCAGACATCGTAGAGTGTGGCGACCACCATAACGTTGCCGATAAATAATTTAGCGGCACGAGGGAAAAAGCTAAGATATTGTACACGGCACCTACTAAAGCTCGCTTCTCTATATTGCCTATGGAAAGTTTTATGGATACATAGCCCATATATGCAATCCACAGGATAAGTGTAATTGTTTGCTTTGGGTTCCAGGTCCAGTACGCGCCCCATGTCTGTTTTGCCCAAACTGCACCTGCTATTAACGCTACGGCACCGTAAACCAAACCTAACATAGCAGATACCTCTGCCGTTCTATCGTAAACATGCTTCCTCTTAGCCAAGAAGGCAATGCTTGAGATGAGGGAAAGCAAAAAAGCCGTGTAGCAAACCATGATAGTTGGCACATGTAGATATAAGAAGTAAATATCCGGCCGTTCGGCTTGTACTGCGGAATCATAAGCCGCATAAGATGCGACTATGCACATTGCTACCGCGATTACAAGAAGAATATTACGTTTCATACTTTTATTGCCCATATCATTTCCTCCTTATTTTATACTAACCCTTCTGCAACATCTACCGAATCAACGAGTTTTCCCTCTCGCAACTTCTCCAATAGAACATCAGCATCATGCGAATATTTTATCTGCATAGGTTCCTCCTATTTTAGGGTCTATGTATCTGCTACGATAACCGCTAACAACCTTTCCCGGATATGCCAATGCGTCAATCACACTCTCCGCATCTACCCCCCACATCTCGTTCCTATCTATTGCATGCCCGGTTATCATTAGCTAAATATCCTCATTATTAATTCTTATGTGATATATCTTCCCCCGTTCTTTTTCCTCAATCTTGATTATGTTAAGCATTATGGGTTAATAAGGTTTTTAGTATGGCCTTGGAGTAATAGGATAGACGCAGCAATCCATGATCATCAAATCTTTAATATGCCTTAGCCACATAAAGTGTTTAATGCTGTGTAAGACTCGCTTATAGGAGATGCCAAATGTCAAACAACGCCATAGCCGTGGAAATCCGTGAAGTATCAAAGCGATATGGCTACTTGCAGGCGTTGAAATCAGTGTCGTTGAATATAGACTCAGGCGATTTTATGGCTTTTTCCGGGCACAATGGTGCGGGCAAGACCACGTTACTGCGGATAATCGCTACGCATATATCGCCTACTTCGGGCTCGGTGAGGATATTCGGCAAGGACGCATTCAAAGACGGTGGTGAAATAAGAAGAAATATAGGATTAGTAACGCATGATAGTTTCCTGTATGACGAACTAACAGTCCGTGAGAATTTGCGGTTCTATGCGAAAATGTTTGGCGTAAAAGAAGAGGCTTTCCTGGATACTATTGAGTTTTTAGGCATGAACCGCTGGTATAACGTGCAGGTGAAGAATTTATCGCATGGCTTGAGAAAAAGAGCGGACATCGTCCGGGCGTTACTCCATGATCCCGGTTTGATATTGCTGGATGAGCCGTTCTCAGGATTGGACATAAATACGTGTGACCTGCTCGTGAGCTACTTCAAGAGCCAGCAAGGAAAGACGCTGTTAATATCGTCTCATTCGTTGGAATGGACGGGGAAGATATGTGATAAGGGTATAATGCTGGAGAGGGGTAAATTAATGGGAGAAATAGATATTTAAAAGGGTAGAAGATAACATAAAATCCCAAAGATTCAATAATTCGCTTTAAACTCCTGCCACTTTCAAAACTTTCCCTATTAGCTCGAATCTCAATTGCTTCTTCTCTATCTTATCTTCCACCTCTTCAAGCATCCTCATCGTTTCTATATCATAATACCGCTCGCCGCAACTCATACAGACCTTTACCTTAACCGGCACAAGGACTATATCATTCCCAATTTTAATCTCCTCTTCTACTTCCTTTTCCTCGATTTCACGACCTTCGCAAATAACACACCTCATCTTCTCCTCCTATACTCTATCCATAAGTTTAAGTCCGGTTGATAAGCGGTAACTATTATCGCCAGGTCTTCTTCGCGTGAATATGCGCAAACCAGATGTAACGGTCTTTCTGCATATGTAGTTCCGTAAATTAACACGCTTGGATAAGGCTTATCATTTTCATATCTTTCGATAAGTTCCCCTGCCATAACAGCTTTAAGCACCGCCTCCGCTCTAATCTTACCAAAGGGTTCTGTTCGCATTTCATCCCTTGCATGTCGCGTGTATAATACTTTTCCGCCACTGAAGCATCTTTGGATTGTATTTAACATGCACAATATCATAAAAATTTTTAAGCATATATAACCTGACAGAGTGTAAAGAGCGTTTATATCTTAATTTCTATGGATCTCCACAAGATTGTGTGGGTAACTTTATTTACCCTCTGTTTTATTTAACCGCATGGATGACAAAAAGCTTATGCAAATTACGCTGGGAGTACCATCCCCATGGTTCGTGAAAAGCATTGAACTGAGCACATCAGAAGAAAGGATAGATGTCTATTTCGATTTCATCAAAGGTGGTGTGTTCGCTTGTCCAATTTGCAATAAATCCTGTAAAGTACACGACACAACAGATAGTAGTTGGAGACATCTTCCTCTATTCCATTATGACTCTTATATCCACGTTAGAGTTCCAAGGACGAAATGCGAAGTGCATGGCACAAAAACCGTAGTCATTCCCTGGTCAAGACCGGATACCGGATTCACATCGCTTTTCGAGGTGGATGTTGTTGCCCTCTGTAAAGAGATGCCTGTTGCGTCAGTAGCAGAGAGAGTCAAGATTCATGAAGAATCCGCGTGGAGAATTCTTGCCTATCGAGGCTGTCCCACAATCCAAAAATAGCGGAAAAAGAAAGACAAATAGGGTTTTAAACCCCAAAAGAAGCGATATTTTTATGGTCAAAATGGCACAATCGAAAAATCACTTGATTTTTCGATTGTGCCCGTAAATCAGACGGAGTTAGGGGTTAAATGCAGCATATCACGAAAAGATAAAATACCAAACACCTAAATATCTGCAATTCCGCTAAAAGTCATCAAAGTCAAATACAATATGACCATCATAACAACCCTCTCTTCAAACCACAAAAAAACATCGTACCACAGTTTAATAACCCAAAACGGTGTTCTACATTCAGAACAACGTTTTGGAATCGCCGGTAACTATCTCATCCAGCTTCTTGCGATCTTTCTATACGTCACCCTCACCTGCCAGCATCTCTTTCATCCTATCTCTCTTCAAAATCGCCTCTTCAACCGCCTGATCCACCTTCCGTTTCATCGCCTCAAAATCCGCTTTCGTGCTTTCTCCTACCGCCTTCTTAACCGGTGTATACGCAGACTCCCGGAACTTAGGCACAAACTCTTTTCTTTCGCCGTCTATCATAATTTCCGCACCCTTACCCTTTTCAACCTTCCCTACCACTTCTATGTCCACATTCACAGCCCTTACTATCGCTTTCACCTCTTCCACCGCTTCTTCCGGGCAAATAACCAGTAACGCATCCAGCGACACACCTAAATAATCTATTTCCTGCCGTTCCAGCAAACTAAGCACCTTAGCATTCACCAAACTTCTTATCTTATCCTCAAAAAACACGAGCTTCACCCCAGCCACTTTTGCTATCTCGTTTGCGTCACCACGTACGCCACCATTCGTGACATCGGTCATAACATGCACCTTTCTCACCATATCGGCATTGATAAGCGCATTACAAGCCCGCAGAAAGTTTATGTTCATCGTTTCTTTCACAATCTCGTATTCGCCATAATACAATGCCGCAGTAGTGATAGTGCCTCCACCGGCACCTTCGCTCATTAAAATCACGTCGCCTGCTTTTGCGCCTACTCTTGATACAATATCTTCCGCCACGCCAACCGCGCCCACACAGCCCGTCATCCGTTCGCCTATTACCACGTCGCCGCCTATTCGCAGTGTCGAACCCGTCACGAGTGGCACACCCGTAGCGTCCGACACCGCCGAGATACCTGCAATGTGGTCGAATATCTTACCCACGTCGCCGTCATCCGCTACATGAATGTCTGATAACAAGGCAACCGGCACTGCCCCCAGGACATACACGTCTCGGAGTGCGGCACGAGCCACGTGAAAGCCGGCAAGAAACGGGAAATCGCTCAGTCGCGAGTGCATCCCGTCCACAGTTACAACCACGAATTTATCATTATCCTTTTTAGTGCAGGTAGCCGGTAAACGTACCACACCTGAATCACTCAGGCTTGATGAGTCCACTACAGCACCTGTGTCGCCTATCAGCTCGCCTATCTTCTCATGCACATAAAAATCGCCGGAACCACGTGACCCAACGCCCATTTCGCCCATTCTTACGCCGGATAGAATTTCCGTGACGAACTCATCTTTCAAATCAAGTGTTCGCTTAGCTTCTTCTAATACAGCTTTTGCAAGCGCGTCCGCGGCTTCTTTTGTTATGCGTGCGCGTTTTATCTCTGCTATGCGAGTGTTCATATCTGCGATTATTTTAGCGTCTGCTTCGCCAGCTCTTAGTTTCCGTTTCGCAAATCCTTCGAGGTCCATTTTTCTTTCGCTCTTTTATTAGTTTTTATTTTTTCTTTTGAATATAAATTAAATGACAACCGAAACGACAACCAAATTGTCAACAATGCTCACGAAATCCGAAAAGATTCGTACGGAGAAAAACAATATCATGCTTTTGCGTCAACCAATGCGTCAACCGTTGCGTCAACTCAGTCGAGAATATAATATGTCGCTTTCCCTACCCCCTGTGACTTTATAACTCCCAATTCCATCAATGCTTTTATTTCTTTGTGCGCTGCCTGCCTGGAGATTTTAAACATCCTCTGAATGTCGCCACTTGTAATTTTACCTGCGGTATTGATAAATTCCACCATCTGCATCTGTCTTTCGGTTAAAGCAATCTGACCTCTTTTTGCTTTTCTTAATCTCTCGCTGCTGAGCCTTACTACCCTTTCTTTTACCGTATCAATACTTACTGCTACTCCTTCCGCGAAATATTCCAGCCAATCGGTCAAGTCCAGCGTTGTCTGGTTAACGCTTTGCAACGCGCTGTAATACGCCGGTCTATCGGAATCGTAATAGTCATCAATGCAGAAGAACTGTTTTGTATCAAAACCACGCAGATATAATATTAGGGTTGCAAGAACCCTTGCGGTTCTGCCGTTTCCGTCAACAAAAGGATGGATTCTCACGAATTCATAGTGTGCAATGCCTGCCATGACTATAGGGTCAAGTTCTTTGGCTTCGTCCGAACTCACCCATTCAACTAAAACTTCAATCAATCCCGGCACTGCTTCATTTTCCGGTGGTCGGAAAATAATCTCGCCTGTTAGTCTGTTTCCCACTACAACGTAGCGATTTCGGTAAGCTCCGCAATCAGAGGAGTTTTCTAACGTGTCTTCGGTTAGCATTCGATGGATATTCAAGATGTCTTTTTCGGTGATTGCCTTACCTCTGGCCAATTTATCAAGGTTCTCTAATACCCTGAGATAGTTCAGAACTTCCTGTTTATCCTTGCGAGTAGCCATTACTTCACGTCCAACGGCTAAATTACTTACCTGGTCTAAGGATAACCTGTTTCCTTCGATTCGCGTAGATGAATGTGCACTCTGGACAATAGCTTCACGCCTTAAGGTAACTTCCCATTTTGGAATCAAGGGCGAATTGAGTATTATCTCTCGCGATGCCGATATTTTGGTGAGTGACCTCACAATAACGTTCGTGTATCTAAAATTCGGGTTGAACATTTTTTTCGCCTTCTATAACCCTTACTAAACACTTGAGATAGTTGGCATATAATTGGTATAAAGTTGGCATATACATATAAACTCATAAATCTCATTACTCATGTTCTCGAGTTCTTTCCCGCTGATTCTAATTCCAACTATTTCCTTTACGGTACCGTCTTTGTTCTCTTCTATCCCAACAAAAATCGTGCCGCCCTTGGAATTCGCAAATGCCGAAATCGTTTCCAGCAGTTCTTTCCGTTCCGCTAAGGATTTCTTGTATTGTAATTGTTTAGCTAGCAGACTAAGGATGGGGCGATTGCTCGCCCCTCCTCGTCTCAGAACGGTACGTGAAAGTTTCCCTTCATACCGCTCAAGCGTTTCATAACCCTTTCTGTATCGGGCAGCAGTTAACTGCTTTTGTAATTCAGGTTTGCAGCCTGTTAACACGTGCTGAATGTCTGTAAGTCTCTCGCCTTTTATCGGCGTAATTGAACTACTTACATTCACAGGTTTGCCTCCGTGCATACAATGAAACACCGGCTGGTAAGTCAGCACCCTTTCGAGTTAGGGCAAATTTTGAACCCCTATACATCTCATTACAAGATGCCTTTCGCTTTTTATCAATTCCTCTACCCTCTATGCCATCGTTTACCCTTACGAGGTCCCTACCCGGCGATTCCGGGAGCATATAGGGCTTACCAAGTTCTACATCGCAGATAACTATGGACGCCTTAGAAGCCATCTTTGAGCCGGGAATCATCTGTCCATCCCCCATAACGTTGCAGTAGCCGTTATGGTTGGATTCCACACCTTTTGGTCTAAGCGTATCAACCCAATGTCGCTTATCGTAATTTACGACTCTTACAATGGTTCGCATTATACTCTTCATAGCGTTCTTATCCTGACAGTTGATCCGAGCTGGGTTCTCTGATTTTCCCACGTTGTCCTGCGAGCTGTAGAGTAGGAGGAGGTCTTACGACCTCCGTCCCCTCATCGAACCGTACGTACGGATTTCCCGTATACGGCTCTCCTTTGGCGTTGCCCCATTGCAGGGAGTGAGATTACCACTCAGGGTTCAAGAGCGTAGATAACGATTTCAAGCCCAGATTTTTCAGAAAATCATTTCTTATACGGCAATTACTGCGGTAGCTTTTCTTCTTTTCCTTAAACGCACGCAACCGCATTCTTGTCCATG
Source organism: Candidatus Methanophagaceae archaeon GoMg2 (assembly GCA_013180585.1). Classification (GTDB taxonomy): domain Archaea; phylum Halobacteriota; class Syntropharchaeia; order Alkanophagales; family Methanospirareceae; genus QENJ01. The sequence continues at coordinate 1,115 of QBUM01000236.1, read as the reverse complement.
AATCAAGACGCATGTACAACCAATTGACATTAGCTATCTTGAAATAGTTCCCCCAGCCAATAACAACAGGATTAAGCCGCTGAATCACCATTTCAAGATTAATCGGCAGATTTCTACGTGTAACACGCCTGACAGTATCCTTGTATTTCTTGACGGCTTCTTTTCGTGGCACTTTATGACTTATGTAAACAGTGAATCCAAGAAAGTCAACGCCCTCAGAAAAGTTCTTTATCTTTGTCTTCTCTGGATGTAACGTGAGCTCTAACTCATCTAAGATCCCCTTTACATGCGTATTTGCCTCTTTCGCCTCTTCTTCGTTTTCACAAAGCACTAAGAAATCATCGGCGTATCGAACTACATCATAGCCAAGTTCTGCCATTCTTTCATCGAAGTAATGCAGATATATATTGGCTAGAAGAGGTGATATGACGCCGCCCTGCGGCGTACCGATGATATTCTCTCTTAATCCCAGCCCCTGTTCCATTATATCAGCCTTGAGAAAAGCTCTTATCAGTCTCAAGACCCGACCGTCACTTATTCGTTCTGCAACTGCATCCATGAGTATCTCATGATTCACCATATCAAAGAAGGCTTTTATGTCTGCGTCCAGTACCCATTCGTGTCCTTCGTCTCTGACAGCTTCTATCTGTTCTATCGCTTGTTTCGCACTTCTTTCCGCTCGGTATCCGTAGCTTGAGTCCAAAAACTCAGCTTCAAATATCGGTTCAATGACATTCTTCAAGGCTTGCTGTACCACTCTATCTCGGATTATTGGAATACCCAAAGGTCGTTGTTTACCATCTGACTTCGGTATATATATCCTATTCACTGGCATAGGCACATACCTGTCCTGTCTTAGTAGTCGCTGAATCTCATTGAGATTCTGCTCCAGATTGCGCTCAAATTCGTCAATAGTGACTTTATCTATTCCAGCAACTCCATTGTTCTTCTTCACTTTCTTCCATGCTTCGTTAAGATTCTTCCAGTTCCAGACCTTGTCAATCAAGGAATGAATTTTCTTCATCTTTTGCTCTTTTCTCACCAACCTTCAACAGAATTACTTTAACGCCTAAGCCTTTTCGGCAATCGGCGTAGCGTCTTTCTCCTGAGCTTAC
>QBUM01000093.1 GCA_013180585.1 Candidatus Methanophagaceae archaeon GoMg2 | reverse complement strand
TCATCGATGATTTGGTATATAGTTTTTGAGTTACCCTTTAATTTGAAGAGGATACATAATTGTGTTATTTGATGACTTAAACAACCGGATACCGCAAAAGTTGTTAGATGCTGTGTTGTTGCTGAGCGTATTGCCATCAGAGGTCACGCTGATACCTGATGAGAACTCTACCAACCCTCCTGTTACATTGAACCCGTCCACAACACAACCGTCTGCACTAACGGTAATCGCACTTTCGGTGCCATTGGCATCAAAGGTTGGCATGCCTATACCATGCAAAGTTAACCGTTTTCTTATCACGACATTCTCCACGTAGGTTCCTGCATAAACTTCGATTGTGTGGTTGTCTTGTGTTTCGTTGTCATCAATCGCAGCTTGAATCGTTGAGAAGTCCTTACCGGAATCTATGTTATGAACTCCTTCTTCATTCACAAAATCTCCTATCAACCGAATCGCAGGTATCCAATTGGTGTAAGAACGACCGTTCGCATCCACGAACGAAGTGCAATTGATTATTCCCATTCCCCCTTCCGCTGCCAATTCATCCCTGTGATGAATCTGCGGATACGAGCCGGTCTTTATCTCGTAGAAATAAGTTTTATTTGCCACCAATAAGAACGACTGACCGAACGTAAGTTTATGCCACTCGGCTTGTGTATCCACCCCAGGTTGCCGTTTCATTCACACCATTTCCGTATATCCAAACGTATTCACAGTGCCCACCTGTTCCTTCGCAGGGATACGTAAATATTTTGCTTACATTTAGCGTTTTAGCTGGTGTTATTGTACCGTTGTGCATGCCGGAGATGCTTGGGTATGGATTAGAGCTGGGTCCAGTGTCGAATATTATTGTTTCTTCGTTTGCTGTCGTTACATTCGCAATAGGTGTCGGCTGTGCAAGCACTGATACTACTATGCACACTACGAGCATCCCCACAAGGGTGCATAAACCTTTTTTGTTCATCATCTCATTTATCCTACCTTTTCCTCCCTATTTTTATTTAGCGCTTTCGCTCTGCCCTCACAATAAGAGTAACATATTGGATATATTTTGTTGATGTTATTAAAATATTTTTCTGCGAAATTATGTTGCTTACTTTTGTGTTGTTATACTACATAAGCGAACATTCTTGTACATATTCACAAAAACGGATAAAACGGGGTGATAAGGATATATTTAAATATCAAACGTAGTTTACGCATTAATAATGTAGGAGTGATTGGATGCGAAAAGAAATAACCATTGTGCTGATAACTTTGATTGTCGTTGCGGGGTGCTCAGGTTGCATATCTCAAGAAGGTTACAAGGAAAGCGAAGAACTAACAATAAAGTTTGGGGTCATGCCAGATGAAGCGACTTTACCGTATTACGTGGCTGATGAGGAGGGGTTATTCACAAACCACGGGTTAAATGTGGTGATAGTGCCTTTTATGAGTGCTATGGAACGTGATGCCGCTTTAACAGCCGGAGGAATAGACGCAGGCGAGAACGACCCGGTGGGAGCACTGTTATTACGGAATGCAGGTTATGACGTAAAAATCGTCAGCCTGGAATTGCAAGAAACGGCAGATAAGATGCGGTTCGCTATTATAGCCAGTCCGCAGTCGAACATAAGCTCAGTCGAAGATTTGGACGGCAGAGAAATAGCAATATCAAGCAATACGATAATAGAATACATAACCGATGCTTTACTCGGCGATGTGCAATCGAAGAAGATAGAGGTAAAGAAAGTACCGATACGAATGCAGATGTTGCTCGACAACGAGATAGATGCAGCCACGCTACCAGAGCCTTTAGCGAGTTATGCGGTACATAAAGGAGCTAATTTAGTTATCTCCGATGCTATGCTTAACAGAAGCGTATCACAGACTGTCATAGTATTCAATGGCGACTTCATAGAAAAGCATCCAGAGAGTGTGGATACCTTTTTAGATGCTTACAGTGAAGCGGTATCAAGGATAAACGCCAATCCTGAGATTTACCGGACGCTGCTTGTGGAAAAGACGCGTATTCCGGAAGAAATAGCTGCGGACTATAAAATTGCTACCTATCTTCCGCCACAGTCCTATCCGGAAGATAAATACGCGGAAGTTTTACAATGGATGCAGAGCAAGGATTTGGTGCAGCACGAGATTTCGTATGATGATACGGTGCTAAAACAATAATCCGTATCAATCAGCAGTTTATACCCATCTATAAACGTAAGGACGGTTCATTATATCATGCGGATAAAGTTGATACCAGGAATAGAACGGAAAAAGGAGGATCTAACTAAGTTCTTTCACAGCTTTGACTCTGCGATGAACATAGAATATTGGCGCGAGTTCGATAGGAGATTTTTATAGATGTCTTTTTCCATGAGAATTTAGTTACAAAATTGCGGGTACAACGTTTATGCGGTTCATGATTGAAGCGGAGGGAATAAGCAAGGTTTACCAAGACGGTACAGAAGCACTCCGTGAGGTCTGCTTTGAGGTACCCGAAGGCGAGAGCTGCTCCATTATCGGACCTTCGGGCTGCGGAAAGACATCTCTTCTTTTTATCTTTTCCGGTATCCTAAAGCCAACGAGTGGCAAGGCCTTGATTGAAGGTAAGGAAGTAGCATCGCCATCGCGGGAGGTAGCATTGATACTTCAGGACTACGGCTTGTTCCCATGGAAAACGGTGTATGAAAATGTTTCTTTGGGTTTAGAGCTCAGGGGATATGGCAAAAAAGAGCGTCAGGAAATAGTGCTACCTCTTCTGGACGACCTTGATTTAAAAGATTTCGCGAATCACTATCCGAAACAGCTTTCCGGTGGAATGCAACAGCGCGTGGGATTCGCAAGGGCGTTAGCTCTAAATCCTGAGATTTTAGTCATGGATGAGCCTTTATCTTCGCTCGATGCGCTAACGAGGGAAACACTGCAGAATTTCTTGCTCGCGTTATGGAAGAATAAAGGGCTGACCATGCTTCTGGTGACGCACAACATAGAGGAAGCGGTCTTTCTCGGACGAGAAATAATCGTGCTTTCGCCGCGACCGGGACGTGTGGTAAAGATAGTGAAGAATCATAATGTGGGCGAGGTCAATTATAGAAATACGGAGGATTTCTTTGATAAATGCCGAGAAGTGAGACAGAGCATAGAAGATGGAGCTACTTGATTGCGGGACTCCTGTTAATAGTACTATGGCAGGCTATATCAGTTCTACTAAATTCGATAGCGTTGCCCACACCTTTGACAGTATTTTATGCTTTTATAGCGGGACTAAAAGATGATTTGCTCTCGCATTTGTTAGTGAGCGCTGCCAGGGTGGGCTATGGGATTGTACTGGCGTTATCGCTTGCAGTGCCGCTCGGTTTGATAAGTTATAAGAAAGGGGCGGACAAGATTATCACTCCTTTCATTTACTTGCTATATCCGATTCCGCATATCGTTTTACTACCGTTAATCATCCTGCTTTTTGGTATTGGCGATTTATCAAAGGTAATATTGATAGCTATAATCGTATTCTTCCAGATTCTCGTTACTACGCGGGATGCCGCGAGGAATATAAGTACGAACTATATCTATTCGCTTCTCTCTCTGGGTGCAACGGATAAAGACGTCTATAAGCATGTGGTATTCCCCGCTTGTTTGCCAAAGATACTCACGGCGTTGCGAATAAGCATAGGCACGGCAATTGCGGTGCTGTTCTTTGTGGAATCGTTTGCAACGAGGAAAGGGTTGGGATATCTGATTATGGATTCCTGGAGCAGGATGGATTATCCTGATTTGTATGCCGCTATCGTAAGTATGGCGCTGCTTGGGTTTTGTTTGTATGTCGTGCTTGAACTGGTAGAGAGGAAGGTCTGTGCGTGGGTGTATGTGTGAGGTTTTGCGGAAAACAACGATTTATGAGTCCCTTACTATCTCTTTGTACAATTCTATCACTTGATTGTGTTTTTCATCTTTATCAATTTCAAAAAGCGTTTCATGAAAATGAATTCCATACGGTATCAATGGCTTTGCCTTATAGATCATCCCAAAATCTAAAAATATCTTAACTTGACAATGTCAGATTAACCGCAGAGTTCGCAGAGAGCGCAGAGGATATAGAGTGGAGATATGTCCTTTTATCTCCTTCACAACCTGAACCAGTTTCATGCGTGTTCGGATAAGCGATAGACGGTCCAACTATTTTTATATAGTACAAAAG
>QBUM01000094.1 GCA_013180585.1 Candidatus Methanophagaceae archaeon GoMg2 | reverse complement strand
CCAGGCGGCACCACAGACGAGGGATAATAAGCAAAGGTTCTGGTCTTTTGGTAAGCCGCAGCTTGTCAAAAACACAAGCAGGTATAGGGCCAATACCTTTGGGTTTTATCCCATAAACGGAAAAGAGGTTGTGGAGTTTATGGAGCATTCAACTGCGGAGTATGTGTGTGCATTCCTTCGTCTAATCCGCGATAAAAATCCTAAAAAGCACATCATATTGATCCTTGATAACGCACGAGCCCACATAGCACAGAAAACGCGTGCATTTGCAGAATCACTACGTATAAGCTTGGTTTTCCTACCGCCTTATTCTCCTGATCTTAATCCAATAGAGTTGATTTGGAAAAGCATCAGAAGAAAAATCTCCCAGATATTTGTCAAATCCGAGTGGTCGTTTAAGGAAACCATACGCACCACATTCCACCGGCTCGCCAAGAAGACCACATTCATGACTGGCTGGCTGGCAACATTTCAACCCATTTTGTCTAATTTATTATGACATCAACTATATTAGAAAGGTATCTAGGTGATCTTGGGATTCATACTACAGGCGCGTCAACAAAAAATTCATCTGAATCTTTCTCAGAAATTTTGAGAAAAGTCCATGAGGAGTGGAGTGGCATTTGTGTTGCTGCTCATATCACCAATAACGGTGGTCTCCTCAGAATGCTGACTGGAGAAGCCAAGATAAATGCATGGTGTGATTCTAATCTTTATGCAGTCCAGATTCCTGGCCCTATTACTGATTTAGACTATGCAGATCAGCAGATTGTCTTAAACAAGGATAAAAATTATGAGAGAGCCAGAAAAGTTGCTGTTGTCAACGCGCTCGATATAGCAAAACCAGAAGATTTGGAATCTGTTCAGGCTTCAACCTATATAAAGATGTCCCAGCCAAGTATTGAAGGGCTGCGACAGGCATTTCTGGATCCAGATTCCAGAATTCGCCTCCTATCCGAAGAAGAACCACCAGAACATACAGAGCTGGTAGCATTGACATGGGAAGGAGGGTTTCTTGATGGTGCTGCAATTCATTTAAACGGAAATTTGAATACACTAATTGGAGGTCGTGGAACAGGTAAATCCACAATCATAGAGAGTCTGCGCTATGTTCTTGACCTTGAACCATTTGGCGAAGAGGCAAAAAAGGCTTCTTCCGGGATATTGAAACAGGTAATCCGAAGTGGTACGAAGATTTCTTTGCTTGTTCGTTCCCATCATCCTTCTCTTAAGGATTACCTCATCGAAAGAACCTATCCAAATCCTCCTGTAATAAGGGATGCAGATGGAAATGTGCTTAGTCTCACTCCACAGGATATCTGCCGAAATGTAGAAATTTATGGTCAGCATGAAATCGGCGAGCTTACAAAATCACCTACTAAATTATTAAAATTATTGGACCGTTTTTTGGATGAAGACATCCATTTAGCCGAAAGAAAGAGAAAGACACTTAAGGAACTGGCACTCAACAGAAGGAATTTGATTGATATTCAAAAGGAACTTAATGAATATTCGGAAAATCTTAGTCGTTTGCCAGCTCTTGAAGAAACTTTTAAACGGTTTAAGGAGGAGGGATTAGAAGAGCGCTTAAAAGATCCGAATCTATTAGTTAAAGAAGAACAGGTTTTGAAAACAGCGAAATCCCGTTTATCTCAAGTAAAAAATGGTCTTGAAAACATTCGCATGGTAGTGGAAGTTGACCGGGCATTCGTCTCCGAAGCAGCTTTAAAAAATCTTCCATCTAAAGAGACACTTCGTTTGATTAATTCCATTTTAGCATCGTTAGAGACCAATCTCAGAAAGATTATTGCAGATTATGAGAGGCACTTGAGGACTGCAGAGACAGATATAATAAAAGTTTCAGAGACGTGGGAACGCCGCCGTCAGGAAGTGCAAGCGGAATACGAAAAAATATTACGTGAGCTTCAAAAAGAAGCTATTGATGGAGAAGAATTCATCAACCTCAGTAAGCAGATTGAGGAATTGAAGCCATCAAAAGATCGTCAGGAGATATTAAACAAAGAAAAGGAGGTTCTTTCTGTAAAACGACGTAATCTACTAACGGATTGGGAAGACATAAAGACCGCGGAATTCAGAGCTATTGAAAAGGCTGCTAAAAAAGTAAACAAAAAATTGGAGAAACAGGTCAGAGTGGGCGTTACTTTCTGCGGTGACCGGGAACCCCTCTTTGCCGCTTTGCGTGAAAGGATAGGTGGACAATTAAAGAAAACAATTGATACATTAGAAGAAAGAGATGACTTGTCACTGCCTGAATTTATAGCAACATGTAGAAAAGGAACCGATAAATTGCAAATTAAATTTAATATTACACCAGATCAAGCACGTAGGATTAGTGAAGCAGGAGAAGAAGTATTTATGGAACTTGAAGAACTCGATTTACCTCATACCACTCTCATGAAACTCAATATCGGCTCATCGGATAGAGAAGACTGGAAAGAAATGAAAGACCTGTCTACTGGACAAAAAGCAACTACAATCCTTTTACTTCTATTACTTGAATCTGATGCTCCACTCATCATTGATCAACCAGAGGATGATCTCGATAACTTCTTTATTGCGGAAGGGATTGTCCCAAGGATGAGGGAAGAAAAGCGTAAACGACAATTCATCTTTTCTACTCACAATGCAAATATCCCGGTTCTTGGTGATGCTGAACTAATCATCGGTCTTAAAGCAGTTGGCGAGGCAGAAGAAGGGCATGGAGAAATCCCGGTGGAACGGATGGGCTCCATTGACGACGATAAGGTCCGATTAAATGCGGAAGAACTCTTGGAAGGCGGCAAAGAAGCATTCGAAATCCGCAGATCGAAATATGGATTTTGAAACAAGGGTGATAAATATGAATAGGACACAATTAATGGAAATTATTCGGAACGGTGAAAGTTCGGGTGTTGAATTTAAGCGCGATGATGTGCAGCCCCAAAGTGTGGCAAAGGAGATTGCATCGTTAGCGAATCTTGAAGGTGGCTACATTCTTCTCGGTGTTGAAGATGATGGCACTGTTACAGGAGTGACACGTTCAGATATTGAGGAATGGGTTATGAATATCTGTTCTGGCAATATCCAGCCCCCACTCATTCCCTATTTCGAGACTGTTCCTTGGGATGGCAATAAAAGAATAGGAGTTATAACAATCCCGGAAGATAGCCATGATAAACCGTACAAAGCACGACAAGATGGCAGATGGATCACGTTTATGCGAATAGGGAGTACTTCACGGGAAGCGACCCGTGAACAAGAGCAAAGACTATATCAGGCTTCTGGCATATTTCGGTATGATATTAAACCTGTCCCAGGCTCTTCCTTGAACGACTTGGACATTAACCGGCTCATAAATTATTTCAGGGATATACGCGGACAAGATTGCCCTGAACAAGGGGAAATTGAACAATGGGAGACCTTACTTATAAATACAGAGATTATGGTCGAATCTCGGGGTAAAGCGATTCCTACAGTAGGAGGAATACTACTTTTTGGTAAAAATCCTAACCGTTATCTCCCTCAGGCTGGTATTTCTGCTGTTGCTTATCCTGGCATGGAAAAAGATTACGAAGCAGTTGAAAGAGAAACAATTCGGGGTCCCATAGTAGCAAAATTCGCAGGCGAGGATATAGTAGATACCGGTCTGGTGGAGCGAGCAATAGAATTTGTTCGTCGAAACACAAGTTCGAAAGCACATCTGGTGGAAGGTAGACGCATTGATAAACCGGACTATCCTGCAGAAGTTATTAGAGAAACGATTGTCAACGCGATTGCCCATAGAGATTATACTATCAGCGGGACTGATATCGAACTATCCATTTACAGTGATCGTTTGGAAGTGATCAGTCCAGGAAGACTCCCAAATTCGGTAACGGTAGAACGAATGAAAGCAGGGTGTCGGGTGACACGTAATGAACTTATCAAGGAAGTGCTCAGGGATTATCATTATGTTGAAGCAACTGGTCTTGGAGTTCCAAGAAAGATTATTGCGGGTATGATTAAACATAATGGCATAGAGCCTGATTTTATAGAAGATGAATATTCCTTTACCGTTCGGTTGGGGTGCATTACCTGATTTTTACAGGTGGAATCGAGTTCCAATAATTTTGAGGATACGTATTTATAATTTGAGAGTGGAACGCACGTAAATATGCAAATTATTAACCTGTAACTTTAACCTCTTTTCGTAATAGGTTCTTCAGTTAGTTTGTGTTCTAGTT
>QBUM01000095.1 GCA_013180585.1 Candidatus Methanophagaceae archaeon GoMg2 | reverse complement strand
CCACAGACGAGGGATAATAAGCAAAGGTTCTGGTCTTTTGGTAAGCCGCAGCTTGTCAAAAACACAAGCAGGTATAGGGCCAATACCTTTGGGTTTTATCCTATAAACGGAAAAGAGGTTGTGGAGTTTATGGAGCATTCAACTGCGGAGTATGTGTGTGCATTCCTTCGTCTAATCCGCGATAAAAATCCTAAAAAGCACATCATATTGATCCTTGATAACGCACGAGCCCACATAGCACAGAAAACGCGTGCATTTGCAGAATCACTACGTATAAGCTTGGTTTTCCTACCACCTTATTCTCCTGATCTAAATCCAATAGAGTTGATTTGGAAAAGCATCAGAAGAAAAATCTCCCAGATATTTGTCAAATCCGAGTGGTCGTTTAAGGAAACCATACGCACCACATTCCACCGGCTCGCCAAGAAGACCACATTCATGACTGGCTGGTTGGCAACATTTCAACCCATTTTGTCTAATTTATTATGACATCAACTATATTATACCTCCTTTTGTATTGGCAAAAGCAACTGCGGTCTCTATGGCTCCTCTACCGAAGTTTTGTTTAAATTCTATAACTTCCGATTCTCCTTTTTGGATTACCTTTTCAATATCCACTTTTCTTCACATTTCCCTTTCCATTCCTCTACTGGCACCAAGAAGCGAACCACTTCAATCTTCTCCTCTACATTTAAATTTTCAGCAGGGTTGTTGATTATGTAAAGCGTAGGATTCGTAGCAGCATTAGCAACTACATAAAGCCAGTACTGCTCCTTAAATCTCTTTGCTTTAAACCATTCGTTGCGGGTCAAAGCAACCTGCCCCTCTTCCTTTCTCGCTTTTACCTCTATATATCTCGTTTCTCCATCCCCTCTTGATCTTATGTCAAATCCAAGGTTCTCTTTAGAAACGTCTTCTGGCTCTCTGCCCTCGCTCTGTTCATATTCCATCGTAATCTCCATACCTATTCTTTCTATCTCCTCATCGCTTACCATATCCTTAGCGCTTGTAGGTTTTACAAGAACCGCACCTAAAAACTTCGGCATGGATATAGCTAAACTCACCTCCTGCTCTATTTCCTTCTGCAGCGTTTTTAAAGATTCTTCATACTGCCTCTTTCTTTCTTCTTTGTTCCTGATTGCAAGTTCCACTTTTTCACCTTCTGCCTGCCGCTCATACAAATTAGCAAGTTCAGCATCCAACTCATCAATTAAAAATTCCAAAGATTTAATCCCATATTTCCTCTTTATTTCCGCTTGCCTCTTCCTTTCTTCAACTATCTCCCGCTTGTAGTTTTCAACAGTGCCAATGGCATATTCTTGTGCTTTTTCCCTGGTCATATCTACTCTCGTTGGTTCGTTATTGTCCAAATGGACAAAATCCCACAAAATCGCCGGATTGACCTCATTCAACTCTTTTCCATCGTCATAAATTGCCATCAGTCTCTTACCTGCAACTTCTCCTTTTCCATCTTTTACTTCGCCCTCAAAGAACCACAAAACACCATCGTATCTTCCAGAAGGGTCTTTAAACACCGCTCCCCTCTGCAATTTAGCAAAGTAATTCCTCTTCACCCATTCAAGTAAAGCTTCAAATACTGGATGACCAAAGGATATGAACTCTGCATCAGGATTCTTGAAAGCAATCTCTTTATCAAACGTCGCCTTCGGATATTGCCTCAAAATAGAACCATATCTGTTCTTAAAATCAACATCCTCTGCTATTTTTCTTATCTCGTATGGAATAGAATCTATTAGCATAAATCCATCCTTACGAATCCTGAACTTACCACCCACCTTTTGAAACGCTCTTTTAAAGAACTCCTCAACGTATTCCGGAATCAGCCTGTATTCTTTCGCCTTTTCCGCCATCTCTTTTATTTGGGTATAGTCAATGTGCTTGGTAGCAAGGCTCTCTCCTAACGCCTCTTTAACATTTGCGATGTACTCTTCATCTACTTTAATATCGAGTTCATTTATTATTTCGTCCATGCTTCTGGCATTGGCTACCGCATCTAATATTAGCTGATAGAGGTTTTTCCCGTAGAATGTATCACCAATAACATCAAACACTTTGTCGCTTCCCATAGCCTTTCTAATTTCTTCGAGTTTATCAAAAATTTTAGCCAGAACTTTTCCTTCCCTAGTATCCTCTGCTACAAGGTTGAAAACATAAACATCTTTCTGCTGTCCATACCTGTGAATTCTTCCCATCCTTTGCTCTAAGCGATTAGGATTCCAGGGAATATCGTAATTGATCATGAGATGACAGAACTGAAGATTTATGCCCTCCCCGGCAGCTTCAGTTGCAACCATAATCTGCTTTTCGTGCTGAAAAACCTTCTCAGCATTTATCCTTTGCTCTAATCTCATACCTCCGTGAATAAAATTTGCAGAATAGCCCCACGACTTGATCTTTCCCACTAAATACTCCAGTGTATCGCGGGATTCGGTAAAAATTAAAATCTTCTCATTTCCTTGCATTTGCCTTATTTTTCTAAAACCCTCTTCAATTGCTTTCTTTAATTCTGAGAGCTTTACCTCACACTCCACCCTAAGAATCTCTTTTGCTTTTTCTATCAGGTCTTTAAGACTGTTTATCTCTTTTTCTAATTCCCCCCTATTTTCAGCAATGCTCAGCGTCTCCCATTTCTTTTCTTGCTCCCAGCGTTTCTCTTCTTCGTAATCATCAACTTCTTCAATGTCAATAAAAGACATCTCTTTCGTGAGTTCTGGTTCCTTAAGCAAATTTTCAAGCCTATCTTTTCTTCTTTCAAGCGATCTGAGAAGCGCATAAGTGCTTGAAGCCATCCTTCTTTGTAGAATTAGCAAAGCAAATGCAACATTTCTCCTTTTATCGGTCTGCAAGGCCTTATTGTATTGAGAAATAACATATTTTGAAAGTTCGTTGTATAATCTCTTTTCTAATTCTGATAACCTAAACCTGATTGTCTTTGGATAGCGATTGGTGAAAATGGGTTTCCCCTCAAAGTCTTTTAAATCTTCTTTCATCCTTCTGATAAAAAGTGGGTTGTCTTTATCCTCTAAGGACTCATTAATCAATTTTTGTGTGGCAAAGAATCCCGGTACTAAAAGATCCTGGAACAATCTGTAATTTTCGGGATCTCCTTTATGCGGTGTTGCAGTAAGAAAGAGCAGATGGTCAGTAGTCCTTGACAGCACTTCCCCTAATTTGTATCTTGCAGTCTTTGATAACTTATTCCCATACCTGTAAGCTGCCATTTTGTGCGCTTCGTCAACAATAACCAAATCCCAGTCAACACTTCCAAGTGCCGGTAAAATTTCCTCTCCCTTTGCAAAGTCAATGGATGTAATGACCTGATTCTCTCTTCGCCATACATTCTCTGCATAGTGTGCATTTAATAAACCTCTGTCAATCACTGTAAAGGGCTCTTGAAACTTCTCCTTTAATTCCCTTCTCCATTGGTCTTTGAGATGTCCTGGAACAACTATTAAAATCCGGTTTACAACACCCCGCAATTTCAATTCTTTGATAATCAGCCCAGCCATGATAGTTTTGCCTGCACCTGGATCATCCGCGATGAGAAATCTTATTCGAGGAAGTTTTAAAATATAACCATAAACCGCTTCTATCTGGAATGGTAGAGGGTCTATCTTTGAGGTGTTCATTGCTAAAAGAGGATCAAAAAGAGATGCAAATTTGTAACGCTCCGCTTCGATGGATAAGAACGTCTCACTTCCCGGCGCAGAGAAATCCAAAATAAACTCCTTTGCTTTTAGTTTTTCGAGTTCCTCTCGTGGAATTAATTGGTCTATATGTGTGTTGGAGTAGATGGTTGCCCCTATGATGTGAACACGATCTCCAAATTCGTCAACTTTCTTTATCTCCACAGGTTCAGGCCAGAAAGGCCCTTCGATGACCATTCCTTCTCTAAGCATTCATCTTCCCCTCCATTCTTTTATACTCAAAAATCCGAATTGCTTTTCTTCATCAGCCCCTCATCTACAAAACTCGTATAACTATTACCACCTATAATAACATGGTCCAGAGCCCTTATACCAACCAAATCACATGCTTGAACTAACCGATTCGTTATTTCGATATCCTCATCACTCGGCTTCGGCTCACCACTTGGATGATTATGCACGAAGATTACCGCAGCAGCAGACTCCTTTATCGCCTCTTTTATTACTTCTCGCGGATGCACGATACTCGCAGTCAAGCTCCCCTTTGAGATGGTAATAT
>QBUM01000096.1 GCA_013180585.1 Candidatus Methanophagaceae archaeon GoMg2 | reverse complement strand
ACTTCAGCCCCTTCATCATCTTACCCAATTGCATCCCTTTTATCATCGGCATTTTCCCTCTTCCCGATGACATACTTTTCATCATCTTTTGCATCATCTTATGATACTTTAACAGCTCGCTTACCTCCGTAGTCTTTGTTCCCGAGCCCCTTGCTATTCGCTTCACTCGTGAGCCGTCTATTATCTTCGGCTCGTTCCGTTCATTCTTCGTCATTGAATCCATAATCACCTTAAAAATCTTTAGTTTATCCTCTGTTACTTGATACATCGAATCGTCAAGGTCAACTCCAAGTCCTCCTAACGGTAACATCTCCATCAATTTTTTAAACGGCCCCATCTTTTTCAACGCTTCTAACTGTTTATACAGGTCATTTAACGTGAATTTGCCCTTTAAAATGTCAACATTTATATCCTCCTCCGTCAGACTCTCCTCCGCCTTCTCTATCAAAGACTTTATATCCCCCATTCCGAGCATGCGAGAGACGAACCTATCGGATTCGAATTTCTCGAGGTCGTCCAATGTTTCGCCAGTGCCCACGAATGCGACACCGGAATTTGTTTCTGATACTGCGGAAAGCGCACCGCCACCCTTGGCTGTACCGTCCATTTTGGTTATTATTATGCCTGTAATTCCAATCGCATCGTCAAAAGCTCGCGCTTGCACCGATGCTTGCTGCCCTATGCTCGCATCCAGGACAAGAATACGCTGTTCGGGCTCTACCTCTTTTCTTATCGCCCGTATCTCCTCTATCATCTCTTTCTCCAGCGCATGCCGCCCTGCAGTGTCTATTATCTTGACATCGTGCTTATCAAATTCTTTTACGCCCGCTTTTACTATCTCTACCACACTTTTGCCCTCAGGGAGTTCGGCACCATCGTAAAACGGAACACCCATTCGGTCACATAGCTGCCTCAACTGATCAGATGCCGCAGGTCTGTACACATCGGCACAGATAACTGCGGGTTTCAAACCCCTCTTCTGGAAATACCGCGCAAGTTTCGCACACGTTGATGTCTTTCCCGTACCATGCAAGCCGACCATCATTATCTTCTGGGCTGCTAAAGGCACCTCCACTGCCTTACCCAGGATGTTCATCAACTCTTCATAAACCACCTTTATTACATGCTCCCTCGGGTTCAGCACCAATTTCTCCTTTAAACTGCGTTCTCGTATACGATTTGAAAGTTCCTTCACCAGCGCAATCTTAACATCCGCCTGGATCAACGCTCTCTGGATGTCGCGTACGATTTCATCCACCGTATGCTTGTCTATCTTATTCGACATTGCGATCTTACGGACCGTCTCCTTCAGCGAATCACTCAACTTATCTAACATTTCTTACGCCTCTATACCTCCTCTACCTGATCTTTATATTTAATATTTACTTCCCCTGTCATTTTATTCTTATGCCCAACCGCTGTCAGAAGAAACTGCTATTACTTATTGTATCTCTTTCGAGACACTAATCTCGCTTCTTTCGCTGACCACAACGCAGGAAACCTACGTCGCAAAAAAACAACCCTGTATATTTATTAGCTGCGATTGTAATGCACGCGGTAGGATGGGCTGTGGGACAGCCTCTTAAAACTGCTGAGTGCATAAATCTAATAGTAGTATAACACGCTAAAAAATCTTGGTGAAGGCGGGCGAGAATGATTTCTACTACTCCCGTCTCTCCAACATAGCTTTTATCTTCTTTAATCTCGCGAAATTCTCTCGATCCATCTCTTCTAACCGCATCCGAATGTACTTCCGTGTCGCCTTCAAACTGGGGATCATAATATACTCAAGCGCATTTACTCGCCTCTTTGTCTTTTCTACTTCTCCTGCAAGATTCTTCACTGCCTCTTCCATCTCAGCAAGCTTTATTACCTTTTCCAACGCTTCCTCAAAGCTTTTAGCACAGCTATCCACTGCAGCGGATGAATCCACGAGACTATACCCTCGTTCCGTAACGGTCCTTACCAACCCGTGTTCTAATTGTAAGGTCGGCACGTGCACACCCATTATGCTTCTCGACGAGAAATCCAGTGCGATTTCCTGTGGCGTCATCAAAGACAACTGCCTTACTTGCTCAACGCCCAGCAATGCCTGAGCGATAATTAAAGATTTAAAAGCCTCTTTTAACTTATCTTCGGCTTTCATACGCGCTTCCCTTACTTCGCAGACCACATCTAAAAATTCGGCAATCAACGCATCCCTTTTCTCACGCAGCAGGTCATGCCCCTTCTCCGCTAACCTCTCTCTCCTGCTCAGCCGCAACAATTCCATCCTTGTCGGGCTTATCCCTTCTATTATCTCAGGCATGATTCGCTCCTCAACGCAATAAAGACGGTTTAAGAGGATACCCTCCCGGCCACACCTTTCTCCACGAGATAAATCCCATCTTGAAAGACCCGGGGGTCATAACCTTTTATCTTTGTCGTTTGTTCTATATTCGCGGTAGTCTGCCCTACCGCCTCCTTATCTATCCCTGTTATTACTATCTCTGCACCCTTACTTTTTATCTCCACATTTACTCCTTCCATGACTCTTGCTACTCGCGGTTTTCTCTCACCTAAGAAGTTTGATATGGATAGGGCATTGCCCTCCTTTGTCAGTGCTACTTGCATAGGGAAATGAGCATGTAGAACCTTCAACTTATAAAAAAACCCTTCGTTCGTACCTATAATCATATTGTTAATATGAGATCGGTATGTTCCTGCCATTGCTTTTATATTCTTCCGTGATGAGTCGCTTTTTATAACCACCGCGGGACCATTATCAGTCTCCGCCACATCTATATGTAATCCTGGGTACCATAATTCGCGCGTTAGCTCGCCTTTTGGACCTGCCACCTTTACTATTCGCCTATCTATTGTGACGTTTACGCCCTCAGGGATTGGAATGCTGTAATCAATGCCCCCTGTTTCTTCTTCTCCTTTCTCCATCGATTTTGTCATCTTTATTGTCCCTTAGTTGGAATAGGATAGTTATAACAACTATATAAAATTTGAGGAATTTTAGTTTAGTTATGATAATGAGGCTAAAAGAGATACAGAAAAACCGTGATTTTTTTAGTAGAACGCTGGACCTAACGGCAGTTATGCCTGTTGTAGAAGGGATAATCGCAGAGATAAAGACCCAGGGCGACGAAGCACTGCGCGCATACACCGAAAAATTTGATGGTGTCAATCTAAAAGAGATAGAAGTAAAACGAGACGAGATAGAAGCAGCAAAAAGGAATCTGGATAGTGACACGCTGAGGTGCATCAAAGAAGCATCTACGGCTATAAGAAATTTCCATTACCGACAAAAGAGGGTAGCATGGCTGGAGGAATTTGCTGAAGGTGTCTTCATTGGCGAGAAGTATATGCCTTTCGATGTGGTTGGTGCTTATGTGCCCGCATCTTACTTCAGCACCGCACTGATGTGCGTAATTCCAGCGAAGATAGCGGGTGTGCGTGATATTGTGGTGTGCACGCCGCCTGGGAAGGATGGAACTGTTGACCCCTACACTTTAGTAGCCGCGAATCTCGCGGGCGCCACGCGAATATTCAAAGTGGGTGGTGCGCAAGCGATAGCAGCTCTCGCTTTTGGCACAGAAACCGTTCCGAAGGTGCAAAAGATAGTTGGACCGGGGAACGTATACGTAACAGTGGCGAAGATGCTTGTTCGTGACGAAGGGGTGGAAATAGATTTCCCGGCGGGACCGTCGGAGATACTAATAATCGGTGACGAAACAGCGAATCCCGCTTTTATCGCTGCGGATATGCTTGCGCAGGTCGAGCACGGAGCGAAGTCAAAGGCAATTCTTGTCACGGACTCTGAGAGATTGGCAGCGGAAGTGGAGCAAAAGATCAAGGCAGAAGCTGGCTCACAGAGCTGGATACTAATCGGCGATAGCATGGACGAGTGCATAGATTTTGCGAACGAATATGCGCCTGAACACCTTGAGATAATGGTACGAGAGCCGATGGAAGTATTGAAACAAATAAGAAATGCTGGATCTGTATTCGTGGGTAATTATTCGCCTGTTGCCGTGGGTGATTACGCAACGGGGGCGAATCACGTGCTTCCTACCGCGGGCTATGCGCGGTTATTCTCAGGACTTGACGTTGACCATTTTATGCACCGGATGACCGTACAATGGCTGGATAAGGCAGGCTTAGAG
>QBUM01000097.1 GCA_013180585.1 Candidatus Methanophagaceae archaeon GoMg2 | reverse complement strand
ACCTTCTCTAAAAACTACATGCTCTGTAGCTATTTGGCTTAAGTTTACGGAAATGAGGTGTTAAGATATATTCTGTACTATGCAATAACGTTTATGAAACCGAGGTTACGTTTAAATGGTTTGCAGACCAGACAAACGGAAAGTTTTTAAAATTGCAAAACATCAACGACCTTGTTGATCTGATTATTGCTGTATGTATGAAAGAAACAGGTTCCTTAGCGTCCTTTGAAAATAAATTGATTGAAAGTGGTGAGATGACAAAATCTAAAAAAGGTTGTTACTTGAACTTAAATAACGGGCTTAACCGAACATGTATGAAAATTGACTTAAAAGCATGAGAGTCGCATACAGCACTTACCGCGCAATGTATATTTCCTCTTTGCGGCGTGGTAAGATATAAGCCGTTCATAGCCGACTAATTATCATGTGGGTTGTGGAATTATCACGCTACTTATCCCTTCTATACCCCTCTATTTCCACCCCTTTGTAACTGCAACCTATCCTGCGAACTTCTTATCCCACTATATCATCCCGCTGCACTCAATAAAGCTATACTAACAACACCTGCACCGTCTTCCTCGTATCCTAACCAGCCTGTTCACGAAGCCTGTTTCTCTATCACCACAAAACTTTTCGTCTTGCTCAGTGGCCGGCACTCCATAATCTTCACCAAATCGCCCACTTTTGCATCTATGCAAGGCGGATTATGTGCATGAATCGTTGACTTCCGCTTCTCATACCGCTCATATTTCCTTATCTTCTTCAGATAAGACCTCATAACAACAACCGTCTTCGGTGCTTTATCACTTATCACCACTCCTTCTATTATCTGTCCACGTACCGACAACATACCATGAAAAGGGCAGTTGACATCCTCACAATCATTCGTCGGCTTCGTAACATCTATACCTATATCCTTCATCTTCTTCGTCCCCCTTTCTTTATTCTATCCTCGGGTCTCGAAACGAGCAGATTGCCCCGCACCCGTACCCGCACACCTTCGTTCAACTCAATGATGAACGTATTCATGTCTTTTGGTATCCGCTTCTCTTCCTCCCGCTCTGTCTCTATAACAAACGTATTCCGTGTCTCATCCACTACGATTCCACATAACCCTTTCATATTACTATTACTGCTTTCTTCCACTTCTGCCTTCAATCCTATCAGCTCATGCTGCAATAAATTCTTGGGTTCTATCCCATAACCCTGTAAAGCTGTATCATACGTTAGCTTTATCATTTACATACCTTCCAGCGTATAGCCCATCTCACTCAATACGGTCTTTACCTCTTCTCTGTGGTTACCTTGCAACTCCACGCAGCCATCTTTTACCGTACCGCCGCATGCACATTTCGACTTCAATTCTTTAGATAGTTCCTTCAAGTCCACTTCTTTCTCATCAATCCCCTTTATCACCGTTGTAATTTTACCAAAACGTCTCTTCGCTGTTGTGACTTTTACCACCTGCTGCTCTTTCGCTATCTCCTTGCAAATGCATAGATCAACAGGTAAACCGCACTTATCACAGATTGGCATGCTTATCTCCCTTCCCTTCTTATCTCACTTTCAATCGTTTTTATCCGAGCTATTGTTCTTCTTATTTCTCCTACTCTACCGGGATTTTCCGGGGCACCACCAGTGGCTATTACCCCTCGCTCACGCCTCAAATCTGACCATAAACTCTCTAATTCTTCTTCCCTCTCCTTTTCACTCATCTTTCTTATATCTTCAATTCTAAATATGCTCATTCTTCCTTTTCCTTCTCTACTTCTTCCTTTACCACTTCCTCCTCCTTCTCTTCTCTCTTTTCCTCTTTCACTTCTTCTGCTACTTCCTTTACTTCTTCTTTAGTCACAGGTATCATTCGAAAAGCATCGGGTCTCGCGGCATCAGATTTCACTATCCAGACCTGCACACCTATAACACCTGACTTTACCTTCGCTATTGCATAGCCTCGGTCCACTACCTCTTCTGCCACCTCACCGCAATGTTTTATATAACCATCAACCATCTTCTCCATCCGACCTCGTGGTCCCTTGAGCTTACCTGTCATGATAATCTCGCAGCCCAACGCCCCTCTATCCATTATCCGTTGCAACATAGACCTACCCGCCCTTCTGAAATGCCAGCCGCGCTCTATAAGCTTTGCAAGTCTATTTGCCATCAACGTTGCACAGAGATCAGGCATATCTATGGGCTGTACATCTAACTGCGGGTTATCCATCTCTTGTCGCTTGTTTATCTCCTCGGTTAGCTTCTTTATCCTCCGCCCATCCTTCCCGATTATCATCCCTGGCTTCTCTACGTTCACTGTTATCTGTGTGCCCATGGGGGTACGTTTTATCTCCATACCGCCATAACCCGCTCTCTCCAACTCTTTACTGAAATATTCGTCCAATCTTACCTTCTTTATCCCTTCACTCACAAATAACTTCTCTATCACGTTCCTTACCTAACTCCCTGCTTCCTTTAATATTAGTTCAATAGTAACCGTGTCCGTATTCTTTGGCGTTGCACGTCCAAAAGCCCTTGGTATTATCCCCCGTATTGTTCTACCCTTCTTCGTAGCCATATGCCATATTCTCATATCTTCTGCATCCAGCCCTTTGTATTCTGCATTACTTTTCGCACTCCGTATCACTTTTAATATCTCCGCGCTCGCCTTCACTGGATATCGTCCGGCATACCACTTATTTAGCCCTCTACGATGTGCAACTTTCTTTTTATGCCGCTTATAAGGAACTGCCACTTTCTTTTCCAACACAGCCTCCAGATATTGCTCCGCTTCCTCTACTTTCTTTCCTTTTAGTGCCCGGCACACCTCAAACGCATGCTTCGGTGAAATATGCAGTTCATAAGCCATTGCCTTTGCAGTCGCCTCAGGAACAACTTTTGTTTCCGTTCCAACATCCACGCAAAAATTTACCTTTCCCATCTCTCTCCTCTTTATTTATTTCAGTGGCACATACTTTGAAGATCTCGTAGCTCCTACACCTGCGGCTCCATGCATTACCTTGTTACGTGTCAGTGCCAATTCACCCAGATAGTGCCCTATCATCTCCGTCGTTATATCAACATATTCAAAACCTTTTCCATTATGTATCCCTACCTTCTTCCCCACCATGCTCGGCAGCACGATGGCATCTCTTAAATGTGTCTTAACTCCGTCTTTCGATTCTATCTTTGCCAGCAGTTTCTCCTCACCCGGTCTCAACTTCCTTTTTAATTTCCTTCGCTGTCGCGCAGGCAATAATTCTGCAAGGTCTTCTATCTTCATCTTCTTTAGCTTCGCCAGCGTATAACCTCTATATTTGAACTCCTCTTCCTTCTTTTTTAGTGTAGTTTTAGATTTCCTCTTCTTTGCCATCTCACATCATCTCCTATAACCCGTCCTCTTTGCAGCTATGTTTCCCACCTTTCTTCCAGGTGGTGCACCCCGCGCAGGCGTTTTGGACTTACCAACATGTTGATGACCCCCACCACCAAATGGATGGTCAACTGGGTTCATTGCCACACCTCTTACTGTGGGGTATTTCGTCGCATGCGACTTCATCTTATGATATCTTTTTCCTGCTTTTACAAACGGCTTCTCCGTTCGTCCACCACCAGCAACGACTCCTATTGTGGCGGAACAATCCGAAGATACCCATTTCTTCTTACCGCTCGGCATTACCACCAGTGTCTTCCCAGTTTCCGCCTCGTGCGCTAACAACGTAATATAATTGCCCGATGCTCTTGCAAACTTACCGCCATCCTTTGGACGTGCTTCTAAGTTACAAATCACTATCCCTTCCGGGATACTGCGAAGTGGCAGCGTATTTCCCGTCTTTATCGTTGCCGATTCGCCATAAACTATCTCATCCCCTTCGCCAACACCTTCCGGTACGATTATAAACCGCTCGTCCGCCTGTTTCCATTTACCGTCCCCATTATCCATTTCTACTCTTATACGAGCAATAGGGGCGCTCCTTGCGGGGTCATGCAATAGCTCCAGCACTGTTCCCGCT
Organism: Candidatus Methanophagaceae archaeon GoMg2; assembly: GCA_013180585.1. Taxonomy (GTDB): domain Archaea; phylum Halobacteriota; class Syntropharchaeia; order Alkanophagales; family Methanospirareceae; genus QENJ01. Next base: position 276 of record QBUM01000097.1, on the reverse strand, counting down.
ACCGTTTCGTCCTTCTTTACTCTGACGTGTTCAAGATTACCCTTATAGCGATGCGAGGGTGCCCTGAAGACGGACGACCCTTTTCCTCTCCGTTGTGCTATTATTCTCTTTCCCATTTTCTATAGTATTCCAAGCGATGTGCCTATTTCTCTTGCCTTACCTTCCTCTTCCAATTCTATTATTGCTTTTTTATCCCCTTTAAAGGTGATCATCGTCCTTATATTCTTTACAGGAGTTTCAAATACTCTTTCCACTTCGCTCTTTATATCACTTTTA
>QBUM01000098.1 GCA_013180585.1 Candidatus Methanophagaceae archaeon GoMg2 | reverse complement strand
TTGGATGTTATACACTCGCGCGTGTTAGTACCGCCAACTTTGGTTTTGGGCTGTCTTTAAGTTTACGGAAATGGCGTATAAGTATATCCTTCTTCTTCGCCTGCAAACCTTGCGGCACCTTGCTCAGCATTATCGAATGCAAAGGTGGACATCTGATATATCGGCGTTGTATGCGCCCCGTACAGTGGATCCGCCCATTCTCCAGCATGAACACATAGAGTGCCAAACTTCATCGCCTTTTTTATCTTCCTCGACCCCATCTCAAACTGTTCCCGGCTGATACTTAATAACCCCGATCTACTTATTACTTCTGCCGTATGCCGCCGTATATCTTATACAAAATAGGATTATGTTATAAATCGAAATTTTTCATCTGAAAAGTTTCCAACTAAGAGAACACTAATGGAGAGTTATTCAGCCAATCCGTCTTACTCCGCCTACGACTCTGCAAGGTTGCTTCACAGCTTCGCATACTTCACTTAGGGTGTATCACAAAAAATACGAAGTTACTTATACCATCACCCATCTATTTATTGCAGGTAAAGAGCGGGAATGGCGTGGGCAGCGTAACCTTCCTAAAAATGCTCAATTTTTAAATGGAAACATGGAAAAAGCAAAATTTTATCCGGTAAAAGGGTATATAGACTTTCAAAAGGGTGCAACTGCAGACATAGAACGTTTCTGGGAGAAAGAAGCAGAAAAACTGGAATGGTTTAAACATTGGGATAAGGTACTCGAATGGGAAGAGCCTTTTGCTAAATGGTTTGTTGGCGGTAAACTAAATGCTTCTTACCTGTGCATAGACAGGCATTTGTATTCCTGGCATAAGAATAAGGTGGCTTTATACTGGGAAGATGAAGCGGGGAATACAAAAGCGTACAGTTATTTTCAACTGTACCGCGAAGTGAACAAGTTTGCTTCCATGCTGGAGAATCTTGGTGTAAAAAAGGGGGACCGGGTGGTTTTATACTTACCGATGATTCCTGAACTCACGATTGCCATGCTTGCCACGGTAAGAATAGGCGCTATCCATACAGTTGTGTTTTCTGGGTACAGTAGTCAAGCCTTGGCAGATAGAATTAATGACACGTCGGCAGAGGTGCTGATAGCTGCGGATGTTGGATTACGGCGGGGGAAATACATACCGCTTAAACAGATAGTGGACGAAGCGCTAAAGGCCGCTCCAGCCATAAAAAAAGTAGTTGTGATAAAGAGGACGAAAGAGGAGATAAATATGGTGGCGGGTAGAGACCTCTTATATCATGACTTGATAAGAGATGCCAAAGATTATGTTGAACCCAAGCCTATGGAGTCCATGCATCCATTATTCATACTCTACACGTCGGGAACCACCGGAAAGCCTAAAGGTGTCGTCCACTCAACCGGTGGATATTTAGTCTATATTAATTCCACCTACAAATGGGTCTTTGACATCTCTGATGAATCGGTGTATTGGTGCACGGCAGATGTAGGTTGGGTGACGGGGCACACATCAATCGTTTATGCGCCGTTACTTCATGGTGCAACCGTTCTTATGTACGAAGGAGCGCCTGATTATCCCCATCCAGACCGATGGTGGGAAATGATAGAAAAATACGGGGTTACAATCTTTTATACCTCACCCACGGCAATCAAAATGTTTATGCGTTATGGTGACGAGCGTATAAAGAAACATAACTTAAGCAGTTTAAAGATACTGGGTTCTGTCGGCGAAGCGATCAATCCAGAAGTATGGGGGTGGTATTACAAGAATATAGGCGGAGAAAGATGCCCAATTGTTGATACCTGGTGGCAGACCGAGACAGGAGGAATAATGATCTCTCCCGTACCTGGCATAGAGCTTGTACCGCTTAAGCCTGGCTCAGCAACACTGCCTTTACCCGGTATAGATGCGGAAGTAGTAGACGAAGAAGGCAATCCGGTAGATACAAGTGTGAAAGGTCATTTGGTAATACGAAAACCATGGCCCGGCATGTTGATGGGGCTTTATAACAACCCTGAACGGTACAAAGAGGCCTACTGGTCAAAATTCAAAGGGCTGTTTTATACCGGCGATTATGCAACAAAGGACGAAGATGGTTACTTCTGGTTACTTGGGAGGACGGATGAAGTGCTAAAAGTAGCGGGTCATCGGTTGGGTACAGCAGAGGTAGAAGGTGCTGTTGTAGAGGCCCCATTTGTAGCCGAGGCTGCGGTAATCGGCAAGCCAGACCCTATAAAAGGCGAGAATATCATCGTCTTTGCAATCCTAAAAGAGGGATATAAACCAGCAGACAATCTAAAACAAGAAATAATTAAGGAAGTCCGTAAGCAAATAGGACCCATAGCTACACCCCAGGAGATTCACTTCGTTGATAAACTGCCCAAGACGAGGTCGGGTAAGATAATGAGACGTGTGTTAAAGACGATTATGATGGATAAGCCTGTGGGGGACCTCTCAACTTTAGAAGACGAAGCTTCGATAGATGAAGTAAAGGCAGTTTACGAAGAATTCAAGCAGGTGATGAAGAAGAAGGCATAGAGCTATTTTGAGTTATTAAAAGAGGCAAAAAGTAAAAAGCAGTAAAAACTGGTTATTTCTATTATTAAACACGCATTTGCATAATTCCTTAACCTGCCTTAACATATGTTCCGCTGAAATGAGCGAATGTCATTGGGCACTCGCTTTCAGTATGTCACTTGCTGTTAATATCCCTATGGGAATTTCCGGGGCGGGGCTTACAGAAAGAATCAACAACCTGTGGATATTCAATTCCTTCATAATTCCTGCGGCTTTCCTTAGCGACATTTCTGGATCTATGGTCCTCACAAAGGTAGACATAACATCCTCCGCCGTTGCACTCTCCCAATCCTTGTCGAAAGCCTTAATGATGTCAATCTCCGATATAACTCCTACTACCTCATTATCTGGCGCTGTCACTGCAACGCCCGATATGTCCTCATCAACCAGGAATTTTACAATTTCACTTACATGCGTGTCATGCGATACAGTAATAACTCCCCGCGTCATTACTTCCCTTACCCTCTTCTCTTTCGATATATCCATTTTTTAGCCTCTTTGTATCAACACATTATACCATATCTTCAATCAAATAGATACTTAACTATTTAAAGAGAAACGGTACTAAATAAATATCCTGATCATATCTTATAGTATAGCAGGATATAAGAGTGAAGGGTTTTTTATAGATAAATAGAACAAAAGAGAGAAGGGGTAAAGATGAAAGTCCGTGACATAATGAGCCATCCAATCATAACAGAAGATGAAGACACGCCGCTCATCAATGTAGCGAAGGATATGCAAGAGTTGGACATAGGGAGCGTTGTAATAACGAAGGACGGAAAACCCGCAGGAATTATTACCGAGCGGGACATAGCATTAAAGGTTATATTGAAAGACAGAAGAGCAAGTGAGGTAAAAGCAAAAGAGGTAATGTCTTCCCCCCTGGTTACCATTGAACCGGAAACATCAGTAGAAGAAATATGTGAAGTCGTAGAAAAGGAAGGCATAAAAAGGATGCCCGTGGTTGAAAACGATGTCCTTATCGGTATTGTAAGCGTCAGAAACATACTGACACTAAAACCCGAGTATGTAAGAAGGCTCTATCCTAAGGTGCATGTTTTAGCAAGTGGATGGACGCTTGACAGGCTTGAGAGGTCTTTAAGTGGGTGTGAGGTGTTTTTAGCGGGAAAAGAGCGGGAAAAATATGCCGCAAGGTTAAAAGAGGTATATAAAGAACTACGAGTGCTTGTGAGCCACTATGTAGATGACAAAGAGCTAAGAGCCATATTTGACAGTTTTGGGGAGTTATATCAGGAAGTTGAGGAGAAGGGAGAAAAGTCAATTGAGTGGCAGAGAAAGAAGTTAGAAGAAGTCTTGAGAAAATTCAGGCATACCACTTGCTGGAGGAAGCAGCAATCAACGTCCAATTTTGCATCGGGGACTTTTCGGTTCCGCGATTATCGGCATGGCACGGGCGGAAAAGTGCTTCGTTTACCCTTTAGAAGAACTCGACCGTTGTGATATATAGTATCTGACATAATTATTTAGACCATTAGCCTAAATAAATGACATGGACTCATCCAACCCGCTTATCCAGCATATTTCGCTGGAAAAATTAAAACGTCTTATTCGAGAGGAGAAGAACAAGCATGTCTTCCAGCGTCTGTTGTTTATTCATCAGTTGTACTTGGAGGATGGTGTTGAAAAAGCTTGCAAGAGAATGTGTATATCAAAGCAGACAGGGTATAACTGGTTAAACCAATGGAACGAACAAGGGTATGAAGGCATCAACCCAAATTTTGGCGG
>QBUM01000099.1 GCA_013180585.1 Candidatus Methanophagaceae archaeon GoMg2 | reverse complement strand
AACACGCCTCGTAAATTCACTGAAAATGTAGGTGGCACATTTTTTCTAAACAGGTCATAACTATTCCAAACAAGCTTGTCTGGGGAAGCCCGATAGTTAACCTCACAAGGATGGCAACGAGAAGGGTTGATATCGCAGTGGGCATAAGTTATGAAAGCGATCTGAAGAAGGCAATTCAGGCGGCAATGAACTTGATGAAAGCACATTCAATGGTTTTAACGGATCCGGAACCGGCGGTTGTCACCACAGAATTGGCTGATTCTTCAGTAAACCTTCAACTAAGGGCATGGACACAGACTGAAGACTACTGGACAGTTAAAGGCGATCTAACAAACGGAATTCTCGAGACATTCAACAGTGAAGAAGGAATCGAAATCCCATATCCACAACTGGATGTACACTTAGAGCAAAAGTAAGATACTATCGTAGATTGCGGTGTATTCCACAAAGGTTTGGAGTTGAAGATATTCAGACATAAAAGGGACATATTACGCGTATCTCACTATTTGTTATCAACTTTTCTCGCCCACACTCCCATTTCCCTATATAGAGGCTGTCCCACAATTGATTTTGACCGTAAAAATAACGCCTCTTTTGGGGTTTACAGTCCTATTTATCTTTCTTATTCTGGCATTTTTGGATTGTTGGACAACCACTATAGGGAATATCCTTTAACCCTCTATTTGAGTTCCCCTTGTTCTTATTCACAATTTTTTCCGTGATGACTGAAAATAAAATATAAACATCTACTAATTTTTTTGAAAATGATTGATAGATTTCTGTTCAACTTGAAAGGGTTTTAATGCCGTGTTTCCGAATATTTATAACATGAGAAGTACTAAAAAAGACGAAATAGGAGTGTTTAAATGGTGGAAACAGATACACGTGGCACTATTTGTGGCGGGGGTTCTGACATTCGGATTGCTCGATGGATTTACAGCGATGCTCATGGTGGGGAAGTACGGCATAAGTTCGGAATCTAATCCCCTGCTAAGGGAAATAATTTATGCTCATGGACCTGTATGCTTTCTCGTGTTCAAAGTTGTTGGTGCTGCTTTGGTTCTATCCGCGCCTTTTCTACTCTATAAAAAGGAGGATTTGGGCTGGACAACTGCGGGTTTCTTGTCGGTTTTTACCGTCGGTGGAATAGTTGCGGCAGTGGATAACTACCTCTATCTGATGAGCGGACAGATATGGATAGCACCGCAGATTGTAATCGGAGCAATGTTGATAATGACGATGACAGCGATACACTTTGGTGACATACTGGACTCAAAGAAGACGAGTCAGAAAGCAGTAACCTTCAAAATATCGGATGTCCGATGGGAAGCTATGAAGCGTGAAATGGGGTATCCATGTGAATGCTAAGGTGTAGCACGCCGTTTACACGAGGTCCGAACCGAACAGGAGATCATCAAATCGTAGCAGTGCCAGCCATACATCCTTGCATTCGCAATCCATACCGTCGAATACGCTCAAGTCCTGCGTCACATTGAATCTCTTTATAGCTGCTTTCATCATCGAATCGCACGAGCCACAGTTATGGGGACCGCGGATATGTCCTGCACCCACGGGGTCGGACATCACCACGACCTCCCGCCTTTTCTTTATCTCTTTTATCGCTTCTACCGCGCTCCAGAGCCACGGTGGTCTGTAATATTTCTTCTTCCATAAATCTTCCAGGCGAGTGTATTTTTGCACATTGCATAGGTTCAACGAGATTGTTGAACTATAAGGAGAAACAAGCTCCGCGGATTTTATAACGTCTTCTATCGCTCTCTTTTCTGATACGAAAGGCGGTTTAAGCAGAAGATACGTTTTTACTGTAGCTCCGCATTCGTTCACGATCTTCGCTGCGTTTTTGTAATCGTTGAACGAGAACCCTTTGTTTATGTATTTTGACCTGATGAAATCATCTGTGGTCTCTAATCCGATAGCGATTTCAAGATGCTCGTCTGTGTTCAACTCCGTTACTTTCTCCGTGTTTATGAACTCCGATCTCGTCTCTACCACTAGTTTTTTTATCTCTTTCCTCTTATTCACCATCCGCACTATCTCCCGTCTTGTATCACTCGATAGTCCCCGTTCATCGAAGAAGCTGCCGGAGGTGAAGATCTTGAGTATGAAATCTTCGTCAGGACTTTTTTTAAACGAATATTCCAGTTGATCCAGGATATCAGTCTGCGTTACATCTGCGGATTCCTGCCAAAAGCCACACATTGTGCATTTACGCCAATAACACCCTGCGGTTCTCAAAATAACGGTTAGGCACTTTATCGCTTTTTGCTCTTCTTTAAAGAAATCGTAATCGAGCCATGATGCTACGGGGACTTTATTTTTTTGTGTGTTCATGATTTTACGTTTTACCATCTCATTATTGCCATCCGTCAAATTTGATAAATGAATTAGCGGGTGTTATAAATATAAATATAAAGTTAAATCGGCTTTTATTTATAAACCCTGAACGAACTCATTCAGCTCTATTTCAACATCCTCCAGCGTTAATTGACCCGAAGATTTTATCTCTATCCGCTCCGCTATCTGGTACCTCTTATAATCATTATTCAACCTTTTATAGCCGCCTCCTGTGATATTCAACAAAATCCGGTCCTCTTTTTTGACTAAGCCTTCATCAACCGCTTTAATCAGAGAAGCACACGCTACTGATGCGGCAGGGTCTAAATCTATCCCCTCCTCTGTTTCAAATAACTTTTCCGCTTCCCGGCACTCTTCGTTGCTTATCCCATGCATCACCCCTTCTGTACTCACGAGCATATCATAAACGCCACCTTTGATAGAATATGGCGGATTCCTTGTGGAAAGCACGTCTGCATACATCTGCTTTATCGCCTCTGCGGCATCGTTCATATCTTTATCTGCGATTATCTCCGCTCTTCCTTCTTGCCATGCACTGAACATCGGCGCAAACGGTAGATTCTGAGAGATAACAATTCGCGGCATCTTTACGCCAAACCTTCCATCGTTTATCAGTCTGATAAATGTTTCCCATGCCGCAATCGCTCCTGTGCCGCTGCCCACCGCTTGAAAATAGTAATCAGGTACTGCGTGCATAAAAAATGCCGCTTCGAGCTCCACTATGCCCATTCCATCCCTTCTTGCCACATTTTTTACCCCGCCTTCTTCTATTAAAGCCTCCTTCTTCACTATCTCCTTGCTTAGCGCAATCGAATCGGAATAATCGCCATCCACGGAGATTAAGAAGATAGTATCGTGCTTTTCTAGTTCTGTGGTTGTCCACATTCGATGAATAGAACTCTTTGGCACAATCACTACTACGGGCATTCCGGTCATGGAAGCGACTTCAGCAAAAGCTCTTGATGTGTTCCCAGCAGAAGGCACCACCAAAATCTTACCACACTTCTCTTTTGCTCTCTGACAAGTAGGTAACGCTTCTAACTCCTTAAACGTGCAGGTCTTCATGAATACGCCTTTCTCAGGCCAGTAACCACTGAACCCGATATACAGATTTTTCAAGCCCAGCTCTTTTCCAAAACCCTCGCTTTTGTACGTAATCGGACTTGCATTTATGGGCAAAGCCTCTTCTACAGGCAGCCAATCTATGTAGTTAAACATCCCTTTCCCTGAAAGTTTCCTTAGCCGCTTTGTTTTATACGCCGTTCTTAACAGTGAATCGTGACCGTCGGGGCATATATTCGTGTATTTGTCCGTGATTGTTTTCCCGCATTCCAAACATTTCAACTGATATTTTGCGTTTTGCATTTTCCCTCGTTACATTTTTCTGTGCTTATGCTTTAAGAAAGTTTACTTACCGGCTCCGAAAGCTTAAAATTGCCTTCCAAAATATTCCGTTTCAGCATATTCGCCAATTTTAATGCCTTTATTCTGTCCGACTGTCGCAGCGTTACCGGGATTTCTCTTCCTAAAAGACTAACGACACCGAGATTGCAGTAAAAAGCGCTGCCCGGACAGCACTGAACACAAGCGCCGCAGTTACAGCACAAATCTTCGTTCACGCTCTTAGCCTGGGTGTTGAAAGCGTCCGTCGGACAGATGCTTGCAACCTGACATTCATCACATTCGAGGCATTTCTGCTCGTCAAACCTCACGGAAAGGTCTCGCCAAACATCTGCATACGTTATTTCGCCCACGGGCAATCTGGTATGAACATCCAGAACATACAGCTTTATCTCTTCATCCAGCCTCTTTGCGCTTTTTAATACATGCTCATTTAATATAGGAATGGGGACGGCCCACGAATTCCACATCTCCGGCCCTGCAGAGGTGCGAAACCCACTTAAATACTCAGGAAGCATCTTATGCATATCGGCTATCCCCCT
>QBUM01000100.1 GCA_013180585.1 Candidatus Methanophagaceae archaeon GoMg2 | reverse complement strand
TCTTTCTTTTTCCATTCCTTGTTGCTTCTTCGCCTTTACCTTTTGCGTCTTCCAGTCTGTAATTACCGAACTCTTCTATCTTTGGCTTTTTTGTCACCAGATAGTACGGCAGCGCGAGAATAAGTACAACTCCGCTGACCACTGCGAACACTATAAGCCCCACTAATACACCAAATCCAACGAGCAGTGCGATACTTACGAGAATATCGAAGTAATAGAGTACTCTTAGTATTATTGCAACTGCGGCTAAGAAAATAATAACGGCGATAACCGCGTTTCTCATCTCCTGCCTAATGTTCCATCCAGCAGGGTACCCACAACACCGGAAGAGCCTGAAGTTTCCCCTTTACTCGGCATGAAAGGCGATAACGCAGATGCTAAATTATGCAACGTCATTGATTGTATTATTATCTTTCCCGGTCCGGTTAACGAGGTCAAAAAGAGACTTTCGCCGCCAAAGAACATTGTTTTGATTCCCGGTACTTTCTCGATGTCATAGTTCACGGTTCCCTCCCAGCCAACTACACTGCCAGTATCTACTTTCATTGTTTGTCCCTGCTGCAGGTCGAACTCAATGAAATCGCCGCAGGCATGAATAAAAGCGGTGCCTTCACCCGCAAGTCGCTCCAGAATGAAGCCTTCACCACCGAAGAAAACCGACCCTAATTTTCGCTGGAATGCTACGCTTAGCTCTATGCCATCTTCAGCGCAGAGGAACGCATCCTTCTGAGCTATGAATTCTTTGCCCGATGCGACCTCTATCTCTTTGATCGTGCCCGGTGCGTTACCACCAAAAGCTACAAGACCCTCGCCACCCGTAGCTTCAAATTCTGTTAAAAACATCGTTTCGCCCGCGAATTTACGCCCGATCGCTTTGAGCAACCCACCCCGCATCTTCGCTTCCATCGTCATATTTGGGCTCATGTACACCATTGCGCCTGCTTCGCCATAGACCCGCTCGCCTGGGCTTAACTCTATCGTTACCAGTTGCAGGTTATCCCCTGTTATTTTATATTTCATATCTACTATCTCCGAGAAGAGTGATAGACAGGCGACTATAAATATGTTATGGTCGAGCGAAGTGAGGATTAACTGACCGATAACTATTTATATATCCTCGACTTGTCTTAGGTGGCACGGCAAAATTTTGCCGTGGGGAATTAAAAAAACAAAAGGAGGTATTTGATTATGGCAGAAGAAAAACCGGAAGGGCTGAAGCAGTTGTTTGTGTACGAGCATGATGCAAGTCGGCTGGAACTTTTCATTCGAATCGTGTATGCGTTCGTTATAATGCTGGTATTGGCGGTGTACGGCGTTATCGCAGATATATGCCTGTTAATCCAGTGGTTTGTGATATTGATACTTGGACGCAGGAACGAGGGTTTGAGCAACTTTATTAAGGGGTATCTCGAATATTTCGTGCACGTGATAGGCTATGTTTACTGGATTACGGACGACAGACCTGGATTATTCCCAGAGAAGACAGAGATATACGAGAAGAAGTAAAAGGGGTATTCATCATTAAACCGACGAATACCTGCAATAACCTTTTTCTTTTTTTCCCTTTTTACGTTCTTTCCAAATCAAGATTTTTTATGAATTTATATATACGACTGGTTATAGTATACAAAACTAAAATGAGAACAGCAGGGCTAAGTTTGAGGATGGGGTTCGCGGTATTACTCCTGTTTGCGGTGATATATGCGTTACTCGCGGTCATAGCTACTTACATGGGTGCGGGAACGCCGATAACTTATGCGGTAATTGCATTTGCACTTGTGGCTGTTCAGTTCTTTATAGGACCGAAGATAGTAGAGCGGTCAATGCGTGTTCGCTATGTTTCGGAGCAAGAGCAGCCGGAATTGCACAGGATGGTGACCGAATTAGCGATGAAAGCGGGGATACCCAAGCCACGAGTCGGTATTTCCGAGGTACCGATACCGAATGCTTTCGCCTTTGGCACATCAAAAAAGACCGCACGGGTATGCGTCACGCGAAGTTTGATGAATATGCTGACCCGGGACGAGTTAGAAGCGGTCTTAGGGCATGAACTATCGCATATAAAACATAGTGATATGGTGGTTATAACCGCGCTGAGTGTGATACCGATGATATGCTACTTCATCTATTTCAGCTTCTTCTGGTCCGGCCTCTTTGGCGGTGGTAGAAACAGGGAAGGTGGATTACCGATGATGGCGATTGCGGTTATTGCCTTTGTCATGTATTTCATAAGCAATCTCATCGTGCTATATGCGTCACGGGTAAGGGAATATTACGCAGATGCAGGTAGTGTAGAACTAACGAATAAGCCGCATGAACTCGCTTCTGCGTTGTACAAAATGATTTATGGCAGTGCCGGTCTGAAGCAGGAGAAGGTAAAGAAGGAATTTGGTAGTATGCGAGCGTTCTTTGCTGCCGATCCAATGACAGCGCGTAACGATTTGAAAGATTTGCGTGCTGCTGACCTGGATAGGAACGGTAAGATAGACGAGTACGAGTTGAGAGTGTTTGCGGAGAATGCAAGCGTGAGTCGTACTGATAGGGCGATGGAACTGTTTTCTACGCATCCGAATCCGGTTAGCCGGGTCAAGAAGCTGGGGTCGTATTTATAGTAGAATAAGAGGTGGCCTTTAAAAAAGAAACTTTTCTTTTTACTAAAAATGTCTTGGGAAATGATTTATCACTTGGATAAGGAAGAATACAGCCCCTTAGATTATGGGACTCTCTCTGCTGAGATCAAAAACAAATCAAAAACTCGTTTGCTAGTACTACGCGTAGTAGTAACATTTGATTGGATGAGAGATGAATATTGGTACAAAGATTGTAATATAGAGTTTAAACCAAATGAAACAAAAAAGCTACCAAGTGTCGGTTTTAATGTAGAATTGAATGCAGAGTTAGGGACGTATCTCTTCAAACCCGGCGTCCTCTCTAAAAGTCTTTCCGTCTCGGGTTGGTCAGAAAGCAAGCTTTCCTATGTTGGCAAAGGAAAGCATATTATTATCAAAGAGACACCTGAGAGAAATGCCGTAGTTTTTATTAGCCATAGTAATCATGTTGATGATGAACTCATAGTAAAACAATGCAAGAAGTCACTACAGAAATGTGGTTTCGAACCCTATCGAGGCTGTCCCACAATTACCCAACAACCACAGATAGCATCCCACCTGCATATCACAAAAAGATTTATTTCGTTCTAACACCTATGCCATTCTGAGTTAGTCCTACACAGAAATGCGAAATCATCTCTAAAAAATCGCGAAATTCTAATTCCACTCGAAATTTAAACGAAAGGTTTTTATTGCCGTCTGTATAACCCTTATTTAACTATAACAGCGAGGTGAAGATAAGGAATGGCGATGCGAAACGATAACATGGGCCAATCAAAGATTTTGCCCCAGGACATTAGTGAACTCATACCGGTAGACCATATTTGTCATCTGGTTATTGCCATCGTGAATAGTATAGATGTTAGCGGTATAGAGAAAAAATACCGGTATACCGCCGGAAATCCCGCGTATTCGCGCAGTATGCTGCTACGGCTGGTGATAATGGCGTCTCTTGATGCCGTTTGGTCATCACGAAAGATAGCAAAGCAGGCGCATGAGAATGTGGTCTATATGTACCTCACAGGGGACGCTAAACCTGATTTCAGGACGATATGCAAGTTTAAGAAGGACTGCAAAGAACTAATCGAAACAACGTTCAAAAAAACCGTCACAACGGCTAGAGCGGCGGGAATTCTTAACCTGGCGCACTTATCCACCGATGGCACCAAGTTGAAGGCAAACGCATCGAACAGCCACTCGCTTAGCAAAGAGGAGATTGCAGAGATCAGGCAGATATTAGAGCAGGGGATTGCGATAGATAAAGAGGAAGACAAGCTTTATGGCGATAAAAGGGGTGATGAACTACCGCCCGAACTCAATACGCAGGAGAAGATTCGCGATAAGATAACAGAGGTTGAGCAATCCTCTGGCAAGAAATTTAAGAGCGCTGCGAAGAAGGTTATCGAGCAGCATGCGCTTGGCGATGCGAACGATAAGGAGAAGGGTATGGAAAAGCTTGATAAGGCAGAGGAAGAGCTAAATACGAGTGGTCAGAGTGCAGTCAGTCTGACTGACCACGAAGCAAGGTTTATGGATAATAAGAAGAAGCGGATAGAGTTATCATACAATTCGCAGATTACTGTGGACCAAGATTCGGGGATAATCCTTGCTAACGACGTTACTCAGGATTGTACCGATCATAACCAGTTGCAACCACAGGTAGAAATGACAGAGGAGAACTTGGACGGTTTGCCTGATGAAACAAGGCAGAACTTTGATAACGG
>QBUM01000101.1 GCA_013180585.1 Candidatus Methanophagaceae archaeon GoMg2 | reverse complement strand
CAGAACAGGGGAGACAGGTAATAGTAAATCTGAGATAAACAGAATAAGAGACGAAATATATAACGAAGTTATTTCGACAGTTGAAGGTTTAAATTTAGATGACGATAAGATTTTGTCTTTAAATGTCCCCACGGGAACCGGGAAAACGCTGACGGCTCTCTCATTTGGTCTTAAATTGCGAGAACGGCTAAAAAAAGAGCGGGGTTTTTGCCCACGGATAATATATTCTCTCCCTTTTTTGAGCATTATTGACCAGAACAGCGATGTTTTCATGGATGTATTGGACCACCCTACAACAGATATACTTTTGAAACATCACCATTTGTCTGATGTTGTTTACACGAGAGAAGATGAATTTGAGAACATAGAATCTAAAATAGATATTAGTAAGAGCTTACTGTTAATTGAAGGTTGGAATTCAGAAATTGTTGTTACAACTTTTATACAGTTCTTCCATTCTTTTATTTCAAACAGAAACCGGATGATACGGAAATTCCACAACATAATCAATTCTATCGTAATACTCGATGAAGTGCAGGCAATTCCACATGAATACTGGCTGTTGCTGAAAGAATCCATAACCTTTTTTGCTGAACATTTTAATACTTACTTCATCTTCGTTACTGCAACACAGCCGCTGATTTTCGCTGAGACAAAGCAGGAAATAAAATCGTTGGTAGAGAACAAAAAAGAATACTTTAAAGCTCTTGATAGACTCGTTTTGATGCCACACCTAATGCCAGTAAATATAAACGAGTTCAAAGAGATACTGCAAGAGGATATACAAAAGAACTCGAATAATGATTTTTTAATCGTTATGAACACGATAAAGTCATCAAAAGAGATTTATAATTTTATTAAAGAAGTAGTTGGAAGGTATACGGGGAATACAAAAATTTATTATCTTTCAACAAACATCGTTCCAAAAGAGAGATTGAAGCGGATTAAGGCGATAAAGAAAGAAACCAGAGAACGGAAGATTATTGTGAGTACGCAACTCATTGAAGCGGGCGTAGATATAGATGTTGATATTGTTTACCGAGATTTTGCACCACTCGATTCGATAAATCAAGTTGCAGGCAGATGCAATCGTAATTTCGGAGAAAACAAGGGTGTGGTAAAGATATTTGCTTTAAGCGAGAAGTATTACAATATCTATGATGGTTTTATAACTTCAAAAACGCAAGAAGTTCTCAAAGAGTTTGAAGGGGATAGGATAGCAGAGCCGAAGTTTTTAGATTTAAATGACGCTTATTTTGAGGGGGTGAAAAGGGGACAGAGTGATGATAAAGCAAAGGAAATCATAACGGATGTAAAGCGCTTGAATTTTGCCGAATTGTCGAAATTCAAATTAATAAAAGAAGAACATTACAAAGCCGATGTTTTTGTCGAATTAGATGACGAAGCAGAAGAAGTCTGGAAGAAATATCAGGAGATCATAACTAACAAAGAATTGAAAGGATTTGAAAAGAGAAAAGAATTTCTGTGGATAAAAAAGAGATTTTATGATTATGTAATCTCAGTAGATAAGAAAAAAGCGGAAAAAGTTATGGTTGAACCGTACCTTGGATATATAAAGAGCGAAAACATCCCGCAGTATTATGACACGGAAACGGGCTATATAACTAACAGCGATGATGGCGCGTGGATAATCTAAAAAAAATGTCTCAAATAACCCCAACCCTAATCTGGTACTACTACATCTGCCCACGCGAAGTCTGGCTAATGGCGCACGAAATAAATCCCGAGCAGGACAACCAACTCATGGAAATAGGGCGATTGATACACGAAGCCACATACAAAAGAGCGAAGAAAGAGATTACAATGGGTAGTATGAAAGTAGATCTGATAAAGCGAGAAAATGGCGAGCTTATAGTAGGCGAGATAAAGAAATCGTCACGGTTTGAGCAGTCAGCGAAGATGCAGCTCGCATATTATCTATACAATCTAAAGCGCATTGGAATTGATGCGAGAGGTGAACTACTCATCCCGAAAGAGAAGAAAAAGATAGTGGTTGAACTGAGCGAAGAATTGGAAGCAGAACTCGAGAAAGCAATTACAGATATAAAGAAAATCATAGCGAAAGAGACGCCACCGGCATTGGTTAAGACGAAATATTGCGGCAAGTGTGCATATAGCGACTTCTGCTGGTCGTGACTAAAAAGAAAAATGAAAGGTATAGAACCACGAGATTACACAAGATTAACACAGAAAAAGAGTTTTATCAAAAATCAATTTCTTTGGTAAAGCTTTCTTTCCTAAATAAATGTTTCTCGTGAAAATCTGTGTAATCTGTGGTTAATTAAGAAATATGAAAGAAACAATCTACGTGTTTTCACATGGCGAACTGAAACGGCAGGCGAACACGCTCTATTTCGAAGGCGAAAAAGGCAGGAAGTACATACCGGTAGAGAATACCGCAGCGTTGATGATCTTTGGCGAAGTAACGATAAACAAGAAACTGCTCGTATTCTTATCGCAGAAGGAGATACTGCTCCATTTCTTCAACTATTACGGCTACTACGTTGGTACATACTACCCGCGAGAACATTACAACTCCGGTTACATGATACTGAAACAGGCGGAGCATTACATAGACGAATCGAAAAGGCTTGGCTTAGCACGTAAATTTATCGAAGGTGCAAGTACGAACATACTGCGGGTACTGAAATACTACAACGCACGTGATTCCGAACTCGACGGCAGCATAGCCGAGATAGAAACGTTGCAGGCTAAGATACCGGTGCAGAACGGTATAGAGGAGTTGATGGCGATAGAAGGAAACATCCGTGACCGCTATTATAGCGCGTTCAACGCGATACTAAAGGACGAACGGTTTTATTTCGATAAACGAACAAAACGACCACCGAGGTCGAAACTGAATTCGCTCATTAGTTTCGGTAATAGTCTGCTTTATGTCGCAGTGCTGGGCGAGATATACAAAACGCATCTGGACCCCCGGATTGGTTTTTTACATGCCACTAATTTCAGACGCTTCTCATTGAATCTCGATGTTGCCGAATGTTTCAAGCCGATAATAGTGGATAGAGCCATTTTTTACCTGTTGAATAAACAGATGCTCAAAGATGCTCATTTCATGACTGAGCTGGAGAAGGTGTATCTAAACGAGAAAGGGCGTGCCATTTTCGTTAGAGAGTTCGAGGAGAAGTTGAAATCAACGATAAAGCATGATAAGCTGAAGCGGAATGTATCGTATCGCAGGCTTATACGGATGGAATTGTATAAGCTGGAGAAGCATATGATGGGCGAAGCCGAGTATAAGCCGTTTGTCGCGAGGTGGTAACCACGAGATTACACAGATTTACACAAGAATCAGTGGTTAATAATGGTTAAAGTAGTTGATAATCTGCGTAATCTGCGTTCGCTTATCAATTTTTATCCTTTCGTGATCTACCTATTTTTATTTCTGGCTATACAAGTAGGGCATATGTATCTGATACTGGTGTATGATATAAGGGAAGCGCGTGTGTATAAGGTATTGAAGATCGCGCGGAAGTATCTGAACTGGGTGCAGAATTCGGTGCTGGAAGGTGAGATTTCGGATGCTGGATTAGCGAAACTGAAGCAGGAGCTAAAAGACGTGATAAATCCAGAAGAAGATTCTGTTTTGTTTTATTTGATGCGTACCAGGCGGTACACATCGCGGGAGGTTATGGGTATTCAGAAAGGTACACGGGATATGATTATTTGAATGCGTCTAAGTTAGATGCGGTAAGAAATACGGGGGATAGACGCAAGGTATTTCAACGGAGATCGAGGGGAACAAAAAGCGGCAGGGTCTTTTTCTCTGAAAGGTAGAAAGGCATGGATGTATCACTACACCCCATTTTTATATCATGGACGAAAACCTTTTATAATAACTAATGTAAACTAAAGAAATGGGTAAAATAAGGATAAAAAGCAGAGTTTTTTTTGGCGGGGTTTGTAGAATACCTATAAGGGATTGAAACATTAAAGAACCATCAGGGCGTATATATTGCCTCCAATGTTTGTAGAATACCTATAAGGGATTGAAACGTTGATTCAATAGCTGCTCATATAGGTTTGAATTTCAGTTTGTAGAATACCTATAAGGGATTGAAACTATAAATTACACCTACTACCTTTGATATGTTTACAAGGTTTGTAGAATACCTATAAGGGATTGAAACCCGTTTGAGTTTGCCTGGGCTGCGTCTACGATTCCAGTTTGTAGAATACCTATAAGGGATTGAAACTACGATCCATATATTGTTTCACTAATTCCTATGAGCGTTTGTAGAATACCTATAAGGGATTGAAACCTGTAAGAGTTATTGCGGGTTACGTTGTGGTCTCAGCGTTTGTAGAATACCTATAAGGGCATTTCCGTAAACTTAAGCCAAATAGCTACAGAGCATGTAGTTTTTAGAGAAGGT
>QBUM01000102.1 GCA_013180585.1 Candidatus Methanophagaceae archaeon GoMg2 | reverse complement strand
AAATCACCTTTTGAAAGATACTAACAGAGTTAGATTCAATCGCTTCAATAACTGCTGTAGCGTCATAATAGCGGCTTGGCGATATAAATTTTTGCTGAATTGTTGTTTGCGACAGGAACAACGCAAAGGCCAGCAGCGAAAATAATATCTGAAAACGACATTCCTTCGCAAACTGTATATATTTTGCCCTCCGCTGTCCACCTTTTTCCATTCCTTTTTCTCCTGTGTCCCGGACTAACAAACAAGTATCTAAAAGAAAGAGAACACGCCAAGACATATAAGTGTTGTAATGAGCGACCGGACAAAACAACCAATAATTACTGCAAGCCATGTCATCCCAGCCGTCATACCTATTAGCCTACCTACTATTGCCCCCACAGCGGAACCGGTCCATTGAATCGGGAACATAACAAAGAGCACAAGCCCTATAAACCCAAATCTAATTGCCCATTTATGTTTTTTTATCGCCTCTTCCCCTTTCACCTCGGTCAGTGCCACCATCTTTCCCAAACCCGGTATTTTCTTCGCGTGATTGAAGTTCCAGACCAAAAACAGAGCCATATCGGCGTCAGTAAAAAGGACAAAAGCTATAAGACCTGCAGGGGGGATACCAATACCTAAACCCGCAGGAATAGCAGCTACCGCACCTCCAATAGGCATAAAAGTATAAATGCTGAAGACTGTTGCATATTTCGTGTATACCTCCGGGCCTGCGAACCAGAAGAGTAGCACAACAGCGCCAGCGAGGCAAAAGGGTATGACAAATTTAGCAATCGCTATCTTCTTCATTTGCCTTAGCCGTTCCACTTTCTCCTTCACTTTAGTTTCCATTTATTTATCATGTCGCTGTCTATTCAACATACATACGTCATGCGTGACTAAATGAGCGATGTTCTAATTAACTAAGAAAAGTGTTAGATATAAAAGAGGGAAAAGGAGGAGAGAGAAGAATGAAGCTAAGAATAGTATATGATAACGAAGCGAAAGGCGGGTTAGAGAGTGATTGGGGGTTCTCTTGTTTGATAGAAGCGGGAAATAGAAAGCTGCTGTTCGATACCGGAGCATCAGGTGCAATATTATCCAGAAACATGCAGAGGTTAGGGATAAAGAAAGACGAGCTTGAAATTATTGTGCTTTCGCATGAGCACTGGGACCATATTGGCGGTCTTGATGCCGTGCTACACCAAAAAGTCGCTGTGTACATACCCAATTCATTCACGATAGAAACGAAGAAGAAAATTAAGGAGCAGGCAGCGGAAGTATTTGAGGTCTCGGGACCTGCGGATATTATACCCGGAGTTCATACAACAGGAGAACTTGGATCGGGGGCCAAGGAGCAGTCGTTGGTTCTGGACACGACCGAAGGCGTAGTGGTTTTAACGGGCTGTGCGCATCCGGGCTTGGACGCTATTTTAGAGGCTGCAAAGCAATTCGGTGACGTGTATGGTGTGATAGGCGGTTTTCATGGTTTTGATAAGTTAGAGCTATTAGAAGGGGTAGAAAAGCTAATCCCCTGTCATTGTACCGTTCATAAAACTGAGATAATGGATATGTATCCAGAGAAAGCAGTCTGGTGTGGAGCAGGTGAAGTATTTGAATTTTATTAGCGGTTCAACTTAACATGCGCTTCCGCTAAATGTCTTGCACCCAAAGCACCTATTAGTGATATTTCACCGGCAAGCACCGCAGCACCAACAATCTCCGCGAATTTTAACGCATTTGAACCCGGCGGCTCGCCAGCACCGTGAACACCGATTAGCTCCAATGCTTCTCTCTGTGTGCCTAACGCAGTTCCACCGCCTACTGTGCCCACCTGTAACGACGGTATCGTAACAGAGAAGAGCAGGTCGCCTTCTTCGGTAAGTTCCGCAGTAGTAAAGCCCTGCGAGCCCTCAACCACATGAGCGGCATCCTGACCCGTTGCAATGAAAATAGCTGCGATGACATTTGCGAACTGGGCATTGAACCCGTAAGAAGCTGCCAGGGCACTGCCCAACAAACATTTCCGATAGACGATGTCCGCCATTGACTCAGGGGAAGTCTTCAACACCTGTTTTATCACTTCACGAGTCAAGACAACCTCGGAAATTACTGTTTTCCCTCTACCCTGAATAAGGTTCAATGCCGACGACTTCTTATCCACACACACATTCCCGCTAAGTGCCACATGCTTTAGACCAGTTTCGGATTCTAAAAACTTAACCGCCTTGTCCGTAGCAATAGTAGCCATGTTCATACCCATGGCATCGCCAGTTTTAAAAACGAATCGCAAAAACAAATTCCGGCCCACAACCCATGATTGTATCTCTTTAAATTTTAAAAACTTCGATGTGGATTCCGTTATCTCCTTCAGTTTAGCCGTGTTGTGCTCTAAAAACGCCAGAGCCTCTTTTGCATGACTGATATTCCGTGCTTTTAAAACCGGCGCCCGCGCCATACCATCTTTTATAACGAATGAAGCTGCGCCATCTGATTTGTTTATCGCAGTGCAGCCGCGGTTTACTGAAGCAACAAGAGCGCCTTCGGTCGTTGCAAGTGGTAAGTGATACAATCCATCCGCGAAGTCGCCTCGCACCTGAACTGGTCCCGCAACACCCAGTGGCACCTGTGCGGCACCGATAAGATTCTCTATGTTCGCTTTCACGGCTCTTTCGGCATCTAATGAGAAAACGCTTATGTCTTGCAACTTCTTACCCGTCAGAACTTCCAGAGTGCGTCTTCGCAGCTCTGTTGCCTTCTTTGCATCTACATGCTGTTCCAGCTCGTGAAACTTCAGTTCGTGCTTTACGAGTTTATCTATCAGTTCTTGGTCTTCCATCTTTCATATTGATTACATTTAGTTTATTTTTGTATATAAAGTATAACTTCTATCGGTTTAGGACGCAGATTTACACGGACTTATTCAAGTTTAGCATTGTTGATTTTTACCTTCTGCGTTAATCTGTTTCCTGTGATTTATTTTCTTGTCCCCTACTAACCCAAAAATCTTGTGCTAATCTCGTGGAATCTCGTGGTTTTTTAGATTGGCTATACAACTACCAAAGAAGGCTTTGTATGTCCGAACGATAGACCCGGAAGTTTGCCACGGAGAAGCGTGCATCAAAGGGACTCGGATTCCTTACACCTGATTGTTCGCATGTTAGCTAACGGGGGCACAATGGAATAACTACTCGAAGATTACCCCTCGTTAGAACGTGCGGATATTCTTTTCTCAAGATATTCTTTTAAATGGTTTCGAATTTTTTGTATATCATCAGTATCAGGCAGGGCGGTAATGATTTTCTCAATAATCCGCCTTTGTTGAATATAACGGAATGTCGGTGCAAAATTAATGTCGAATAGCCAGCCCAGTTGCAGGAGTTTCATATCATTAAATGTTTTCAAATCATGAGAATTTGAAACCCTGTTGTTAAGGATGTCATTAATAAAGCAAAGAGAATATTCAGGTGTATCGGGCAGTTCGAGTTCCAGTGCTGGGTTACGATGCCTATATCGTTCCGAATAATAATTTGTCACAACGTACCATATATCCAATTTGTCCGCATCACGTATCAATTTTGAATGCAGTTCAATTATTTTATCCGCATTGTCGGGAACTTTACGTACATTGTGATATTCTATGGCTTTATAAACGATGGTTTGTTCCGTTTTTGTGAGTCTGCTTAAAATGGCTGTCGCTTTTAAAACCTTCAGCCCAAGAGTTGCATGGTTTTCCGACACCCGATCGTCAAAAGTGCCATATGTCTTGAATTGTTCAAAACGACCTATGTCGTGAAATAATGCTATTGTCTCAGCCAGGCGAAGTGCATTTTTATTTAGATTCAGCGCTTTGCCTAACTGAAGAATCTCCGTACAAACACGTAACGTATGTTCTTCTTTAAGCCTAATATTCTGCTGGATTTTTGGATCTTCGGTGTAAAAAGATTTTACATAATTCCGAAACCATGAATGGAAAAAGGCAGTGTCCACATCTATCATGTTTATCCCTCTTGTTGTTTAGCTATTGTATATACCGTATAACTTCTACCTATTTAAGATGTCGATTTACGCTGATTTACATGGATTTAATTTCTTCTGCGTTAATCCGCGTTAATCTGTGTCAATAATCAATTTTAGTTGGATATTTTGCTTTCTTGTACACCTGCGAATCTGGTAACGGGGAGCTCCTTTTCTTCTGACCAATCTCTTGGCTCTATTTTAAAAGTCCCTTTACATTCTCAAGAAAATGCTTGAAAGTTACCTTGTCGCATTTTCTGTGCGTAGTTGAATCTTCAAACGGGTGTTCATGCCAATCCCTAATATTATCTCTATCCGTGCCGTAAATCCTCTTGGACTCTCTGATTAAGGTATAAGCAATGGTATTTGTAGTATTGTTTGAGAAGACATGTATGAACGTTTTTTCATCTATAGAGGCTGTCCCACAAATAAATCATTGCATTTTAACACAAGAAAAACACAGAAG
>QBUM01000237.1 GCA_013180585.1 Candidatus Methanophagaceae archaeon GoMg2 | reverse complement strand
TAAAACCATCACACAAAAACATATTCCTAAAAATGGTCGAAGTTACGGATTAACTTAGGACTATGGACCCTAGGTTGCGTTAGGATGTGGGTTATTTGGTTATCCGGAAGATCTCTTTCAACATTTTGGTTCCAAAAGAACAATTGTGTGGCAGCCTCGTCATTGATGCAGATTCCCGTCCTCATTCAATGCCCTCAACATCTCCACGACCGAGAATGCAGCGCGCGTTATGCCCATGCTCCGACTATCCGTATCCGTACCCGCAAGATACAGGTTCTTGACAGGCGTGCGAATATCCGCGATTTTCCCCTCAATCGTAACTGCCGCTTTTTCCGGTATCGTAATTTGTTCATGCCGCAGCTCAATGTGCTTTTCGATTTCCGGGATAGCGCGGTAGATCGTTTCGTATGCCTTCTTCGTCTCTGATTGTTCAGGTTTGTTCTCATCAATCACAAACCCAAATCCCACGAGCTGCTTATCCTTTGGCGCAAGTGATGAGTCGTAATTGCTGATTGGGATTGCCCAGTACGAATTATCCCTGAACCATACTTCAGAACCAGTGTAGTTAAAGGCGTCCAGTTTCTTCTCCAGACCCAACCAGATGGTAAGGCTCTTAGCCTGAGCGATTTCGTTCAGGTCTTCTGCATACGACTTCGGAAGGTCATCAACGATAGAAGGCAGATTCTTTGCAAAGCCGGTGTAGATAACCATATCGGCGTAGTATATTTCATCTGCCTCGACACCCACCACCCTGCCATCCTCAACAAGAATTCGTTTTACCTCGCTTTCCGTCTTAATTCTAACCGTTTTTGGGAGCGAGTAGAGAACTGCGTTAAGCACCGATTTGAGCCCTTTGCGTGGGTATCCCTGCAAATCGCGGCCCCTCCTTGCTGCAAGGCTACCAATGTATGTAAGCGGGGTGTAAAGATTTTTAAGCGGGGTCGAGGATACAAATGAGCTGTCCAATCTTGCCTTGAGGGATGCATGAAGGTTGTAAGGTAATATAGACCGCAGTATGGATTCTGTCTGCTGCGGCTTTTCTATTTTCGCAACCATAGATTCAAACTGCTCCTGCGTGACGCTGTCCTTGAAAAAGTCGCTGCCGGTCAGAACCCGGTGTGCAGACATCTCCTTCATTGACTTGCCAGACAGAAAGTACGATATTGTGTTGACAAAATCATACGTATCTTTTGAGAGTGTGCGGGGCAGCGAGTCGTACACCGACTGTTTTGAGAGGTCTGTGCCAAAAGTAAAGAGTGTAATCGCTTTTGTAATAGCCGGTGTCAGAACGAGTCGGTCCTTCTTCGGGAGTATCTCGAACGTCACAAATTCCTTTAAATTCGATGGCATCTTGACAAAATCGGTATCTGTTCTTGCATAGTAAGACCCGTGATCTTCAAACACAGGTATATAATCAAAATAAGTGTCCATCAACCGCTTTAAAGGACCTTCCGTAAGACCCGTGATTGAGTGCGGTCCCGTATCTACCTGAAAGCCGTCTACCGTGTAACTGTTGCAGTTTCCACCAACGCGCTGCATCTTTTCAAGTACCAGGACACTCTTACCGTGCTTTGACAGCGTCAGCGCTGCCAGGACCCCACTTATCCCTGCGCCGACAACAATAACATCGTACTTTTTCATTTTTTCATTCTTATTTTTTTAATCTTACGCATGGCATCTAAAATCTCCTTAAGGTATGCTTTATACTCGCGCGGCATATTTCACACTCCCCAAAATATACTGTTTTAAATCGGGTTTAATGACCACAAGGTCAACTTTGCGGTTGAATAAGTCTTCCAGGAAGAATTTGAGGTCCATGTAATTATCAAAAGTCTTTTTGCCTCTTTCAAATCCAACTAATATATCACTCTCGGATTTTTGCTCATTTCTAACATAAGAGCCAAACAGTCCTATTTCCTTTACGCCGTATTTCTTTATGTCTTCTATATTTTTCTCGTGTTTTTCCATTAGCTCTTCTGAGGTCCACATACTTCTTATCTCCTTCTTCTAATGTTGGTGGGCAGCTCACTTAACGTCCGTTTACGTGACCCCGTCAGGGACAAGGTGCAGAGCACCGCAGAGTGCCCAAGCCTGCTGTATCTTTTAAAGTTCATTTCTCCAAATTTCTCAATATTTTCTCAAATAAATGTTTTAGTGGTGGAATTTCTTCTTTCACCGTTTTCCATACCCTTTTAAGGTTTACTCCAAAATATCCATGAATAAGTTTATCTCTCATCCCCGCCATCTCTCTCCAAGGAATTTCGGGATACTCTTTCTTTACATCCTCTGGTATATTTTTTACGGCTTCACCAATAACTTCTATAACTCTTATCACAGCAAATATGGTTTTGTCATCACAAATGAAGTCTTCATACTCCATGCCTTCAACAAATTGCATAGCTTTGTTCATGGCATCGCTGATATCTTGTATATAATCTCCAATTTCTCTTTTCATGTATAAACAACCTCTTTTAATATGTGCTTTCCTATTCTTGGCTTTAATGCAGATTTCTCTACCAAATCCACTTTAACACCAAGAAGGTCGCTCAGATAGTTTTCCATACCCACAAATTTTAAAAGCCCTATATCTACACCTTGCTCAAATTCTACCAATATATCAAGATCACTCTTCTCTCTGGCTTCGCCTCTTAAATAAGAGCCAAAAATGCCAATCTTTTTTATCCCGTATCTCTTTTTTAGTTCCGTTTCATGTCTTTTAAGAATTTCCTTTATTTCGGTAAGTGTCTTTATGCTCATACAATCACCCCTATATATGTCTCTTTCTTAACTTTTAAATCTTCCTTGGTTCTTGTTTTCGCACTCATCGTAGCGGGCTTGGGCATTTCATTTCACTCCTAATATAATCGCGGGAATCCAACCCCCATGTCGTCCCCCATTTACATCTCTGAACTCGGAACAAGTTATGAATCCTGCGGGTGTTGATAGATTAGCGGTATGGTGAATTTGTGGATACGAACCAGTACGGATGGTGTAGTTGTAAGTTTCGTTTACTACAAGCGTAAAAGATTGGTTAAAGTATATGTTTCCACCTTCTTGATAGCCCACCCACGGCTGTGACTCGATACTCCAGGTATCATTATAAAATTTAGCGTATTCGCTATGCCCGCCTGTTCCTTCGCAGGGATATGTATAAAGCTTAGACACACTAATTGTTTGATTTGGCGTGATTGTTCCATTGTGTATACCGGAAATGCTTGGATATGGATTTTCTGACGCTCCCGTGTCGAAGACTTTCAATCCTCCGATAGTACTGAACCCATACTCTATGCTTTCTTTTAAATTTCCACTCTGGTCGGTGCTGTTTACAACGAAGTAATAACAGGTGCCTGGTAACAATCCCGTAAGTTCAATGGTGTGCTTCGTTACAAATAATGAATACCCTTCACTTTCTGCGTAAAATCCCGACACATTACCATATTTCACCAAACTATCCGCAATTTCATTCGTATCCCATTTCAGCGTTGCAGAATTGTTCGTTATCTCTGTTGCGATTACGTTTGTAATTATCGGCGATGTAGTATCGTTTATAAGCTCTTTTGGAAAGGCTAAAGCTTCATAAAAGTTTGAATTTGCATGTACAATTGTTATCTTCGGTGGTACTTCACCTGTGATATTGACGAGTTCAGCAGTAATTTCTTTTAACTCATTGCGGTAAATAGTGTTTGCATATTCTGTCAATATTCTCGGTGTTACGTTAGTTGTCAGATCAAATAAGTCTGTTGATGGATTTAAGTTGTTGTGATAGATGGTATTTGCGTATTCTGTCTGTATTCTTATTTTCACCGTGCTTGTGACATTTGTCAGCTCTTCTGAATATGCGGTAGTAGTATTCCAAATCGTATCTGCATCTTCGAGGATTATCTGCGATGCGCTGACTGCTGTTATTTGCAGATATAACGTTAAAACTACTACAAATATAATAAAGGCCTTTGCTCTCATGTTCTATCCTTATGCCTCTCGGTATACGAGCACAATGGCGTCAAATGTTTTGTCAACGTGATGAGCTCCAATAATTTTTACTGTATGAAAATCATCAACCGATAGCTGTGTAGGTGAAAGCAATCCATAGTTTGTTCTATATCCTGCCATGTCGCTAATTTTGCCTTCGTCAATATACATATCCGAGTTACCATCATAATACGGACTAGGATTAAGATAATGTGAATATGACCGCTCATAGAAGACGAAATCGCTTGGTAGCTTTACGTTGAATGTATCTGTTCCATCACTCCACAGTGCATCAGCAATGATCATTAGTTTTTCTGCATTTGGATATCTGAAGTCGTAGTATTTTAGGTCTCTTATCGGAACACACGCCGCATTGCAAACCACACTTACTCCGTCTTCAAGTTTTGTGCCTGTTATTTTTTCGTCTGTCGTGTAATCATTCCAATCTAATATCTTCGCTACAACCTCTTCTTTTAGATAATAAGTTACGACCCATCCATCTTTGTGGACATATACATGAACGTCCTCGGTCTCTTCGTAGTCGGGAAGCGGGACCGACCCGATGATGTATTCGTTGGTCTCGTATTCGATAGTTCTGAATGTAGCTTTTACTTTTTCAATGTCTATTGCTTCTCCAACGTTTGTGTATGCGGATATTCCCGCTTCTTCTTTGAGGAATGTTGTGCCTGCTCGCTGAGCAGCAACGTCAACGAGACTTGCACCTGCCACTCCGATAAAGGGAGGAGGCATAAGTGAGATAACACCTTTTCCCCCGCTTCCATCTATCCCTTTTTCCACATCTGTTGCGCTATACATAGCCACGCTACTTGCGACTATCACTATGGCAATCGCGATTGCCAATGCCTTCATCCCAACATTATTTCTCATTTTTCGTATCACCTCTTTTTCCATTAATCCTATATACACTCTATTAAGCCCAAAACTACCACCACTGAATAAATCGGGCGCATCTCGGTGTACAAAGCTTTGTCATGTGCATATAAACAGAACAGCTTACACTTTTCGTTTTCTGCGGGAGATTATAAATATGAGTCCAAGCACAATGGCTACGGGTATGGCAATGGTTGTGAATTCAGGGATGGGTTCTCTGTCTGTTCCTGATAGGAATTCCTCTTGGGTTAGTTCGTTATCCGCAGTAAACGTATACTCAAATGTACCGTCGCCATCAGAATCCACCTGAACGGTAACACCTGCTTCATCTTGAGAAAGAGCAGCCCAATCAATAGCGTATTCATGGGTTGCCCCAGCCGCTGTAGGAATGTCTGTAGCAGTAAAGATAGTACCTTCTCCATCTTCAATGGAAGCTATGTCTAATCCATAGGTCCCTTCATCTGTGCCTGCTATATCATAGCGATATGAATCAGATGAAGAGAAGATTGCAACAATTTCATCCTGTTCATCATACATTGAATTAGGAATTTCACCTTTGATCTCCCCGTTGACTAATCCAGTAACACGATTTTGTGAGTCGTAAACGCGAAGTTCACCAGGACTGTGTATCCACACCGAATACCATGACATTAATTTCAAATCGTCTGTACCGGGCACACCTATTATTGTAGTTGATGCGAGAGCGCCATCGTTTCCTAAGTTATCAGGGGGGTGTCCTATGTTATCTCCGTTATCATCAAGCCATAGGTGTTTTCGGTCTCCTGGCCACGCGTTCGTAATGAACGCATCTTTAACATTTAATCCATTGTTCAAATTTCCCCAGAAACGATCACTTGAATGATACCACCCACCTAAGCCCAGTGCTGAAATTCGCTCCTCATCATCATGACATGCAGTGATTATGATTCTATTGTTGCCCGATATGCTGTCGGCGAGTATGTCTAGAGTGATGAAACTGCCCGAATAACATGACCCGATTACAATGAGCATCAGGTTATCGTTAAAAGGTTCTAACATATATCTGAAATCGAAAGAAGACAGGGCATCACTCTCTGTGTAGAAGTCAAAGACATCTTTAGTACCGTGGCCTACCAAATACAAAATAAGAGGAGTAGGACTTTCTCCTATATTGTACTTAATCTCGTCTAGGGTGTTTCGGAGAGTATCAAGGGAGGCAGATTTATCCACCACGTTTTGTCCATCAATCTGCTGGGACTCATCATTTAGATAGAAGATATGGTCATCATCAAACCCTAAATTATGAAGAACTCTGTAAGCATTATTGGCACTATGATCTATAGCCGATTTTTGGCTAGTCAGGCCTCGATCTTGTCCTGCCACAATAATTGCATAGCCGGGATGTGCGAAAATGTTTGCACGGCACCGGTCAGCTTCACCATCACCGTCCTTAATCTCTGTCCAAACTTCTTTATCTCCTCCCGTAGCAAAAGACCACGCTTTTATTTTGTTTGCCGCATCCCAATCCCCAGAAGAAGTGTCCCAGTCGTACCAATCTGTCCATTCTCCCGTTGGATTACTATCTTGAGACTCATCGCTTGAAAACCGTACTTCTTTAATACCTTGATCGTCAGTAGAACCGCCAACATAAATATCAAAAAATTCGCCGGCATTGATGTTGTCTATTGGAATTCCATTCTTTTGTAGTTCAATAGCGCAAGTTGGTGGTTGGTTAGGAGCTGGAGGAGCAATAACATAATTCTCCCACGGTTCCACCAACGGGTAATTATCATTATCAGAATCTATGTTGTAAGGATTGTCCCAAATTCCATCGTTGTTTGAGTCAATATCAGTATAATCATCCCAATAGTTGCCAAGATAGTTTGTGTATGTGTTGCCGAGGTAGTAGTAGGTTATTTGTTCTGGGTAGTTCCATGTGTTGGTTGAAGAAGAAGAATAAGCGTTGTCTATGTTGTCTATGAAATTGTTGGAATGTATGCTATTATTGTATGCATTGAAAATCAAAATGCCATATTCGTTGTCACTGAAAATGCTATTTTCAATAATGTTGTTGTTGGAAGAATACAATCGAATACCGCCTATATTCTCGTTTGCTAAATTATTGGAAACGATGTTGTCATCTGAACTATACAGGGAAATACCGACATAGTAATTGTCATTTGCTCTATTGCAGGAAATATTGCAATGATCTCCGTAGAAAAGATGGAATCCTGACTTGTCATTACCCATCGCTCCGGTTGCCGTAAACCCACTGATATTAACATAATCTGTGTTTATCTCAAAAACATGGTCACTTAAATCTGCCGCTTGCACAATCGTTGAATCTGCTCCGTTTTCTGATTTAATAGTTAAATGATCCTTGTTCACATCTACATTCTCAGTGTAAGTGCCGGGGTATACGATGATTATATCTCCAGCACTGGCGGCATCCACAGCATCCTGAATCCTGGCAAAATCCGCATTTGGATAATCTTGTAAGTCATCATCAACATGCCAAATTTGGGGGTTCCCGGAATCAACCAGTGGAGTATGGTTAAAAATAAATTGCTGTGTAGATGGTCTATACACACCGATTTTAGTCAAACCATCGCTATCCCATTTACCAACAATTGGGATATCATCATTATTACCGTAAACAATGTCGATCGTTTCCGTTCCAATCTTTAGATAGAAAACAGCATTATTTTCATGTTCAGGATCATTTCTTCTAAAAACGCCAATGTCATCAATACCATCATTATCCCAATCTCCTATGATAGGAATATCTGTTTGCATACCAAACTCTATTGGTTCAACACTACCATCTGATTTATTGAGAAAGAATGTAGTATTCCCTGTAGCAAAATCAAGCGACCTGAAAACACCAATATCATCATCTCCATCTCCGTCCCAATCCCCAACTATCGGGAAGTCTCCAATATCTCCAAAATTGATAAGTTCATAATCACGTACCCCATCGTTATTATCATCCCGGAAAAATTGCGCTGTTTTCGGACGATATACGCCAATTGTGTCTTTTCCATCAGACCCATCCCAATCTCCTACAAGGGGTAGATCGCCCGGTTCACCCATCAGGGCGGTTGCGCCATTATCTAATGAAAAACTTGAAGTACGAGGATTAAATGTTCCTGTTGTGTCTATATTGTCGCCAGTCCAGTCCCCTATTAATGGTGCTATTTGGGGACGATGGTGATTAATAAAATCAGAAGGGTCAGTGTAGTATACCCTAACTCTTGATTCTGGCCAAGGTTGATAGTCAGTCTCATTACTCCATGTGTTATGAACAAATGCCCAAGGATCTCTATATTGAATGCGAATTTCAAAATGAAGATGATAAGCTTCGCCACTTCCGTGAGGGTAATCCCCAACTATGCCAATTTGTTGCCTTCTTCTTACTGGTTGATTTTTTTGAATATTTGGATCAATACTTGCAAGATGTCCGTATTGAGACCAAACAGTAGTAAGTCCGGTGCCATCTGGTGAAATAAATTTCTGCCCCTGTAGTGGTTTATGTTCAATCAAAACAAGATAACCCCACCCCTCACTTTGATATTGAGCATATCTAACAATACCAGTTGAAATCGCATAGACCGGATCTCCTGCATCGTTGCTGTCACCATTCCAATCACGTCCACTATCATCATCGTTCCAATCTTCGCCGGGATGATACTCTGGATAACCATCGAGTTGATAGTCATATTGTTCTAAGAAAGCAAGACCGCCATATCCTTCGACACCATATCCAACCCCATCTGGTGTACCTAACGGATAATCAAATCCATCAGAAATAGGAATATTAGTAGGTGGAATTGGAATAACCGCCGCATGCGTAACTCCTACAATACCCATTGCTAAAATCATCACAGCAGTTGCAATAATCAATGTCAGTATCCCACCAGCTTTAATCCTGACCATTTATTACCACCTATAAGTCTTGCTGTATATAAAACTTTTGTCAAGTAGAACTCATAGTCACCTCCTCCCGGAATCTGCTATGAGCCCCCTCGCAGAACAGGACTTGAAGTTTTCCCTATCCGGGTCTTCAGAAGAACCACCCTATCATTTTTTGGATATG
The DNA here is from genome assembly GCA_013180585.1 of Candidatus Methanophagaceae archaeon GoMg2. GTDB lineage: Archaea > Halobacteriota > Syntropharchaeia > Alkanophagales > Methanospirareceae > QENJ01. The sequence goes on along the minus strand of QBUM01000237.1, from coordinate 14,812 downwards.
TTATGAGTCCGATTTTGTTACCATCCTTAGCCCGCCTCTTTGTGCTGTGGATGTGTCCCTTTCCCCACGGTTCAACCACCAGCCCCTTTCCTCCACAGGCATTCCCCCGCTTCTTCGGTACTATGAGCTATTGCAGCCCCGTATCCTATCCCCCCTGACTTCACCACAGCCGGTTACCAGACGGGGTTCCGTTCTGAGGTGGCAGCTAACCTCATGCGAGATTTCCACAAATAGGATTTTATGAACTTTGCTCGGCACTCTCATTCCATTACCACATTTGAAACCCAGATCTTTTATTAAGCCTGATAATACCCTTTAATCCTCGACTTCCCGGGCGGCAGAAACCCCATTATCTTCTCATGTCCCCTCTTTGCAATCTGCTCGGCCTGTTCTTTATTTCTCTTTACACGCTCGACAAAGAACTTCACGAGTTCTTTTGAAAGCTCGTTCTTCTCCAAGTCGCCACCCGGCTCGAGCTGCACGTAAACATCCAACTTATCCTTTTGCATATCAGGACATGCAACCAACCTGTCTTTTTCGATACCTATGCACAACCCTAACGCCGCTTTAAAGTACTTCCTTTTGCCTCGTACCACAAAGCTTCCTTTCTTTATATATTCACCCGACTGCGGTGTCTTACTTACCTGCTCGCCCGAAACGCAATAGCATTCTCCCTCGTAGAAGCCGTATTTCCAGAGACCCGAATACGAAGCCGCGAATTGCGCTATCTCTCTCAAGCACTCCTCAGAAACGTCTTTACCGCCCGTCTTCGCTATCACCACCGGCGCACCCTCAGCCTGTGTATGAAAAAAGAGATCTTCGGCATCCATATACTTCTTCACAAGTAACTCATTCGTCGTGGCATCCTTTCCACCCAGCACAAGAAAACCATCTGAAGTTTCGAACCATCTAAACCTCTCGTACCACTCCCTCTTCTCTCGCTTTACCTCTTCCTTCTTCTTTGGTATCAAATCCGCCTCTACTCTCACCTCACGCTCCTTCTCACGGCGTACTTTCTCTTTCGTATCTTCTATTGCTCGTTCCAGACCCGCTCTTTTCTTTCGGAGCACTTTCGCTCGTTCGTAACACATACCTGCGTTCTTGTGCAACGATGCAGAAGTATCAATCTCAAGCGTAAGGTCCGTATCTGGCAGCGTCACCTCTACAATCTTCTTTTTCTTCGGCATATCCTGCAAGGTCTGCTCTATATCGGTGAAACGTGCATAGATTAACTCTCCCTTTCTTATCCACGCTTCTTCGTTCTCTTTGAATTTGAGAAACGCATCTTCTTGCTCCTTCAAAACATGCTCATACTTACCGATTTGCTCGCCACGTACATCCTGCGCCTTCTCTTCTATCTCTTCCGCTATCTTCACCGTAAAGAATTCGTCCACGGCATCGTTGAACGAAGGGAAAAACACTTTCTCATTGTGTTTATACGTGCTCAGCTCAAACGGGAGAACGTCCACCCGCTCTTCGCCTTCTCGTTCGATAACGATGTGTGGTTTCAACCGAGACTGATCACTCTTTAATACCGGTTCAAGTATTGCGAATATCGCCTCACGAATGACTTTTATTTCGGGTTCCGCAAGCTCATCCGCTTTCTTATTCTTATTAACCCCTGCTTTTTCACACACTTCTTCTGCATATAGTCCACCTAAATTCAAGTCCGATGCCAGAATCCGTACCACATCCTTCCCCGTAGATTTACACAAGTCTATCAACTCTTGTTCGCTCATTTGCAGTGGATTTGCTCTTGACGGGGGTCTCTCATACTTCTCTCGCACTTTTATATCCCGGGACGAGAAGCTCTTCCGTCGCAATGGCATCAAAATCTGCTCTTCTTCGTCTATAAGCACAATGTTCCCGCGTGGCAGTAACTCCGCTATCAAACTGAGTTTGCTATCCCAGCGCTCTACCGTTATCTCTACTATTCGGTCGAAGTCAAGCTGCCGTATTTGGCTAATCCTACCGCCATTGAGCTTTTTTCGCAGGTACATCGGGAAATTCGAAGGTAGTCGCGGCGTGGCTCTCTTATATTTGGTGATATGAATCCTCTTACCCGCTTCTATGACAAGGTCAACTGCGCCTTTATCTTTCTGATGTAGTTTTAGCCTGATTTCATCTCTTCCTATCTGGTATACTTTCTCTACTCGTGCCAATATCAGTTCTTGTAATTCGGCAACGATCGCTGCTATGTCCACACTACTCAGTGATTCTTTCATCCATACATGTATTGAGAAGCGTCAGCTCCGATTCCATCGCCCCGATAGACATCAGCTTTCTCTCTTTCTCTCCTTATTCTCTCTTCAACGCCTTCTGCACTTTCCGTGAACATCTTTTCTATCTTTTCCGTTTCTATCTCTATCCCGGACATCTTCTTAAAAGCTCTAAGTGCACCGGCACACGCTCTCAGGTCCTCCGGGTATTTCCCAACGCCGAGAATAGAGTAACTTTCAATGCCCAGTTTAGCGGCAAAACCTGGAAGAAGACCTATTTTACGATTAATGGAATACCTACCTATGTTTTTTCTCGTCATCTTTTCCATTCCAGTAGAAACTTCCTTCTTCGAGCCTTCGAAGAATCCAATATACGCTTCTATTCCGGGCTCTACATCCCGGAAAGGTTCTTGAAAAGGCATTATCAGGCCTACGGTATATAACTCGCGAACACCAAGCCCTTTTACTATGTGTGCCACGCCCTCCGCCTGTTTATACGTTGCTTTTGGTAAATATTCCGCTTCCGGATATTTGCCAACATAACAGAACAACCGCTTAGCCGCACTGTACCAAATCTCGTCGTGTGGGATTTCAAATTCGTCCTCGCGTGCTTCCACTATCGGTGGGAAATTATACGAGTACAAACTCAATATCTTTCCAGAATCCGTTAAAAGCTCCTTTAGATGATACGGTATGATATTACCCAGCGGCGGAAACCCTGCAACTAAGATATTATCGTGAGTCTTTACCTCCTCTTTAAACTTCGCCTCGTCCACGTCCCAATAAGACGTAAAATCTTCTATCTCAAATCTTTTCATTTTAACGCATTATTAAATTAGCAAGACGATAATAGAATAAATAGAACATATACATAAATATTAAGGATTGACAAATGAGAGAGGAGAGGCATGACATTGTAGTAGTAGGAGCAGGCCCTGCGGGTAGTATGACTGCGCGTGTCGCAGCGAAGCGTGGTTTAGATGTCCTTTTGATAGACCGGAACCTGGAGATAGGCGTACCTGTGAAATGTGCAGAAGGAGTGAGTGCAGAGATAAAAGACATTGTTACGCTCGATGAGAAATGGGTATGTGCAAAGCCAAAAGGAGCGCACATATACAGTCCCGATGGCACGAAAGTGGTGATGGGCGGGGAAAACATAGATGTAGGGGGCTATGTGCTCGAGCGCAGAATATTTGACAAGTTCCTTGCAAGCGAAGCTGCAAGAGCTGGAGCACAACTGAGAATAAGAACAGAAGCTTATGACGTCATCAAAGAAGACGGCTACGTGAAAGGCGTCTATGTTCACGGTATGGATGGCGATACACGCATACATGCACAGATCGTGGTGGGTGCGGACGGTGTGGAATCGCGTGTGGGAAGATGGGCAGGCATTGACACGTGGCTGCCGCCTTCTGAAGTAACTACATGTGCTGAGTTCTTGATGTGCGGTATAGACGTAGACTTGGAATATTCCGAATTTTTCGTGGGCAGCCAGGTAGCACCAAAAGGCTATGCCTGGGTATTTCCAAAAGGCGGAGATTGCGCGAATGTTGGTCTCGGAATATGCGGAGATGTCAGCGGTGAAAACCACCGTGCAATTGATTATTTGAATGCTTTTGTACGTAATAAGTTCCCAGCAGGAAAAGTAGTGGCTGAGATGTACGGTGCGACACCGCTTAGTGGGCCGTTAAAAGAGAGCGTGGCTGGCGGGCTTATTTTGGTTGGTGATGCTGCGAGACAGGTCAATCCACTGACCGGCGGAGGCATCGCGTATGCAATGTACGCAGGCGAAATAGCAGGCGATGTGATCGCGAAGGCAGTGCAGGAAAAGGATTATTCAAAGAAGAGGTTGCAGGAATACGAGAGCAGATGTAAAGACAAATTTGGAAAAAGGTTGGATACCGGCTTGAAAACAAAGGAGTTCTTCTTCGGGCTCTCAGACGACGATCTTAATGGGCTCGCTCATTCTTTAGAGCACGTAAAAATAGATGAAATCACACCAAGGGCGCTGTTAGCGGAATTGATAAAGAAGAATCCAAAGATGCTGTTTGGATTGGCAAAAAAGCTGTTATAAAACTTCTTAATTGCGTTTTAATCATAGCTCTTACCTGTAGCCCTTTAGCCATCTCTCAAACACTGCGTTTTCCATCGCATAATCGCCCCACATAAAAAACAAATTGTTTAATCCCCATTACGCACCACGCCTGCATCAAATCCCAACAATACCCAATCCAAAAAGTGTAGAGGTGCAATTATCCTCAGTTCGATACTTTTTTTGGCGCATCCACATCGAAATCATAAGGCTTGATACAGGAATAAACTTTAAATCGTTTTCCTCTTTTTTCTTTTACGTGGGCTAAAATGCTGGAAATAAAAGATTTGACTGTGGAAGTAGAGGGCAAAGAAATAATACGTAATTTGAACCTTAATATAGAAGAAGGCGAGGTGCACGTATTATTTGGGCCTAACGGCTGTGGCAAGACAACACTTCTGATGACCCTGCTTGGGTTTCCCAATTATAAGGTCACAGGCGGGTGTATAATGTTTAAAGGTGTGGATATAACCAATTTGCCGACCAACGAACGCGTGAAATTAGGCATGGGCATGTCATTCCAACACCCGCCAGAGATAAGAGGCGTAAAGCTCGGCGATATGGTGAACATTGCACAAGGTAGAAAAGAAGAGACGATAGACGAAGACGTGATCGCACTTGCGAAAAGGCTTAATATATCGGTTGAGTTCTTGAACCGGGATGTGAACCTTGGGTTCTCGGGCGGCGAGGTCAAAAGGTCGGAGATACTGCAACTGCTCGCGCAATCTCCTGACTTTATCATGTTCGACGAACCGGATTCGGGCGTGGATGTCGAGAACATAGAGCTAATAGGCAAGATAATGAGTGAGCTTCTGGATAGAAACAAGATGCCCAGCAAAAGAGAGAAAGCAGGGCTTATAATTACGCATAGCGGGTCTATAATGCGGCACATAAAGGCAGACCGTGCACACGTGATGCTCGAAGGACGGATAGCCTGCTCGGGGATGCCAGACGAGATAACAAGGAATGTCATGGAGACTGGTTTTGAAAGATGTGTAGAGTTATGTGTACGCAGTAAAGAGGTAGATGCCGAATGACGAAGAAAGAGACGATTGAGCGTGCGGAACGTGCAAAGACGAAAAAAGCGGCTTTAGGTGAAGACATTACGATTGAAGGATATATCGCAGGGGAAGAACACGAAACACTCAATTCATTGGACGAGTTTCCGGAAGAATATCGGCAAGACTTGCTCGATGCGGGTATTGAACCGTCAGAGAAAGGTAGGTCTGGTTCTTTTTTACAGCGTGACTGTTCCGTGGTATTCTCAACGGTGAAATATCCTGGTTTGGAGCTCATGAGTACGACGGATGCTTTAAAGAAACATGATTGGTTGAAAGATTATTTATGGAAGGCAGTGCCAGTAGACCAGGATAAATACACCGCGGATGTCGAGTTAGGTCAGACTCAGGGGTACTTTATACGGTCTGAACCCGGCAAAAAAGTGACGATGCCTGTGCAGTCCTGTCTCTTCATCAGTTCCGATAAAATCGGGCAGAAGGTGCACAACATTGTGATTGCAGAAGAGAACTCGGAACTCCATATCATCACTGGTTGTTCTGTCTCTCATGCGGTCAATTCCGCACTTCATCTTGGTGTGTCCGAATTTTATGTAAAGAAAGGTGCGAAGATTACGTTTACGATGATTCACAACTGGGGCCCGGGCATGGAGGTCAGACCAAGAAGCGCAGTGGTGATAGAGGATGACGGCGCTTTTATCAGTAACTACATCTTAATGACACCAGTTAAATCGCTCCAGATGTATCCCACTGCTTATTGTGTGGGTAAAAACGCAAGAGCCTCCTTTCAGACTGTTATATATGCTATTGGTGATACGAAGATTGATTCAGGCACGAGGACTGTGCTTCGGGGCGAAGGCAGCAGGTCTGAGATCATATCACGAGTGATTGCTACCGATAATGCGAAGGTAATCGCACGTAGTGACGTCATAGGAGAAGGAACGAATGCAAGAGGGCATATCGAGTGTCGGGGCTTGATGCTTTCGGATACTGCGGAAATAGATTCGATTCCCGAGCTCAAAGCGACACGTAAAGACCTGGACCTCTCGCATGAAGCTGCGGTGGGTAAGGTTGCGGAAGAAGAGATTCAATACCTGATGGCACGGGGCTTGAGCGAGGAGGAGGCTACTTCGGTGATTATACGCGGGTTCTTGAATGTGGACATCACTGGACTGCCAGAGGGGCTTGCGCGAGAGACGAAGAAGATGTTTGATCTGAGTCTGGAGAAGGTGGTTTGACATTTAACAAAAAGCTAAAAGGACGAAAACAAATAAAATTCACTGACCATGCGAGAATTGAAATGGCAAAGGACGATATACGTGCGGATGAAGTGCTGGAAGCGATAGAAAATGGGGAAGTTATTGAAGAATATGTGGACGATAGGCCATTCCCAAGTTGCCTTTTGTATGGCAAATCCGATGAAAAACCGATTCATGTGGTCTGTGCGTTGCCACAGCACGTTAATATGTTAATAGTTGTAACTGTATATACACCAGATACAAGGAGATGGATAGACTTCGAGAGGAGGAAGAAATGAGAGTGGGAAAGTGCCCAATTTGTGGTGGTGATACGAAAGAAGACATTGTAGAGGTGCAAGAGATGATTGAGGGGGCGGCATATATTATAAAAGGAGTGAAGGCAGAGGTTTGTGTTCAATGTGGTGAGAGGATGTATTCGTTGGATGAGATGCGGCGGATTGAGAAAGTAAGAGAGAAGATAAAGAATAGGATGATAACGCCGATAGAGGTGCGGAAGGTGGCAGTGGTATCTTTATGATGAATGTAAATTATAGGCATATTCTCGCAGGAGTTTGCATTGCTTTATTCTTTGTAGTCTTCACAGCCGTTGCAAGTGCAACGATTTATGTACCTGACGATTACGCAAAGATTCAATGGGCTGGTTTATAATGACTGGATACCTGCTATCAGGTTGTGGTAAATATTAAGGAAGGTGGAAGGAGAAAATGGGAACCGTATTGAGCAAAATGGAAATGTTGAATAAAGCGTTAGAAATCTTGCCAGCAACGGAAGAAGATATTGTTCTCACAGGAATAATATCAAAGATTGCAGAGAGATTTGCGGTGCTTAAAAAAGCGGAAAGAACGCTGATTGAGAAATATGAATCCGTTAAAAAATTAGAGAAGCAAATAAAGGAAGAAGGGGTTTCCCCTGATGACCATACTGCATACAACGATCTACTGGAATGGCGAGCGGCAAAGTATGAGTTAGAAGAACTCACATTTTTCCTGGAGAGCATATAACTATGATTTGGTATCAAGAGGTCATACAACAGCTAAATATTACGGAGCTGTTTAAGGAGTGCCAGGTCATCGGTGCGAAAGTTCGGGCTATGATAAGCGAGACGATGTTCCTTGACATTTACTATGACCCAACGACAAAGAGCTATTCGTACAGCTTGGTTGATCTTGAACTTCCATATAAGGGCGACAAAAGAATTTTTGGTTGGGATGATTATCCTCACGAAGGAGTAGAAGAAATGAAGAAGCTAAAAAGTTATCCACATCATTTTCAATCTCGCAAAGACGATAAATGGACATTTGAGGAATCTCCAATGCGTGGAAACATAAGGCAGGATATTGAAGTTGTTATAAGAACGATTGCGGAGTATCTTCAGGGTGCAAAAACGAAACCTACACCATAAAAACAATATTGAAAATAAATGACGAAACTTTTTGGTATCTCTGGGAGTCCAAGAGTAGCTGCTACTGACTGGATAATTAAAGAAGCGTTACGATATGCAGAAGAGAAATGGAATGCAGAGACGCAGTACTTCTCTGTTCGCGGCAAGAAGCTCAACTTCTGTCTGCACTGTGACCACTGCATAAAAAAAGGAAGTTGTATTCACGACGATGCAATGAAAGACGTATATTCGAGATTTGAATGGGCAGATGCTGTATTGATTGGGACGCCAGTTTACCAGGGGATACTCAGTGGTCAAGTAAAAGTGGTCCTTGACCGTATGCGAGCTTTTGCCGCGAGAACTCCTCACGGACTGATGGGGAAAGTAGGAGCAGCAGTTGCGGTTGGTGGCGACCGAATAGGCGGTCAGGAGCTTGCAATCCGCGCTATTACTGACTTCTATCTGATAAATGAGATGGTTCCGGTAGGTGGTGGTGCGTTCGGTGCGAACCTCGGTGCAACCCTCTGGTCGAAGGATAAAGGTGCTGAAGGTGTTAAAGCGGATGAAGAAGGACTTAAAAGCCTTTATAATACGGTGAATAGACTTATGGCGGTTTGTTCTATTATGAAAGGAGGTGAAAGGGAGATATGAGGATAGCATGGGGAATTACAGGCTCCGGGGATCGCTTGACCGAGTGCGTGACTTTTATGGAGTCACTCACGAAGAAATATAACTTAGAGGTTCATGCCTACCCCTCGAAAGAGGGTGTGGTAGTTTTAAAGTTCTACAAGCTCTTGAGAGAAGTCAAAGAGAAATTTCCAAAGGTGAGTTCCGAAAGAAGTTCAAACGCTCCGTTTCTATCAGGAAAAATACAGTTAGGCACCTACAAGTTCTTCTTAATCGCACCTGCTACGGCAAATACGGTGGCGAAGATAGCTTACGGCATTGCGGATTCGCTGATTACAAATTCGGCGGCACAATCCATGAAGGTAAATGTGCCGGTGTATATATACCCGGTGGACCAGAAAGAGGGTGAAATAGTAACAAAGCTTCCCGACGGCAGGGACTTGAAGCTAAGAATTCGGAAAGAGGATGTGGAGAACGTAGAGAAGTTGCGACGGATGCGTGGTATCACGGTCTTGCGCCGGATTGAGGAGATAGAAGCGGTGGTGAAGGAGCATATGCCGGTATAATAGTATTCTAAAAAAGAAGTTAATCAATGTTTACTATAGGCAAATAGAAGAAAATGGTAAAATGCGAGATATGTGGCAAGGAGACAATAAATCTAAAGGAATATGGCGGAAAAATGCTGTGTAACGACTGCTATGTCAATGTGGGCAGATATTATTGCTGGTGTAGGGGCTCATGCTGGTGAGTAGAGCTAAGCAATTTATGAACGGATGTTTGAGCGTTGTAAAAGTAGAAACGGAGAAAGGGAGAAGCGATTTGAAGCGAGAAGATGCGCCGGTGGAAGTAGATGAATAAAAAAGCATTGCTACTCCTAGGATGTCCAGAGGTGCCGGTTCAGACGAGTATTGCACTATACCTTGCGAACCGGCTATTGTATGCAGGAATAGAAGTATTCGTGGCAGGAACCGAGGCCGCCTTAGACCTTCTAAAAGTCTCGGACGTCGAAGAGCATTACGTAGCAGAGGCGAAGATGATATACCTTGATGACTGTATAGAATCTCTCGCCGAAAAGCGACAGGATTTCGATTTGTGCTTCGTTTTCGTGCATAACGATGTGGGCGTATCTTATCTTGCCACCGTGCACGAAATATCAAATGCACGCCTTTTCGCAATCATTTTTGGGTCTGGTGCAGATTCACTCACAGAGATGATTGATTTCAAATGTGAGCTGCTTGACGCAAAAACTGTTCATAAACCCCTTCTACTGCGTAAAAAGATAGATGATAAGATAAAAGAGGTAAAAAGATGGGCTGTACCGAATTGATGGACTATGAAGTAGTTTTATCAGATATTTCGTTTAAGCACGGTCGAGAATACATAAAAGCTAATTTTGAGGAGGTTTACGAGGTTAAGCCAGGCTATAAATTGTTTGATATTTATTTGATCGGGCTCCCACCGATTTTGGTGGGTGTAACAGGCGACCATATAATATTCACGTATATGAAACCATGTCGCGGAACGTTCGTGCTGAAGATTAAAGGTGGAGAAGAGATAGAAAGGTTAAGGTCTGTCTAACAGAAGCAGCCCGAATAAGAGAGGGAAAATGGTCCAAATAGAGAGAGATAAAAAAGCCGCTTTAGTATCCATAGTGGTAACCGCGTTTCTCGTACTCATAAAGTATTCTGTCGGCATCCTTTCCGGAAGCATTGCCTTACTTGCGGATGCAATTCACTCTTTTACGGATGTTATAAGCTCCATCGGTGTTTTTATCGGTCTCAAAATTTCAAGCCGTAAGCCAACAGAAACGTTTCCATACGGCTTTTACAAAGCAGAGAACATAGTAAGCCTGTTCCTTGCACTTGCGATCTTTTATGCAGGATATGAGATTGTTCTCACATCGGTCGAGAAGTTTGAAGAGGTAGTCCTGACAAATGTTACGGCGGCAATTTTAGTTGCCGTGGCATCGTTGATACTCACATTGCTTTTGAGCAGTTACAAACTCAAAGTCGGACGAGAGTTGAACTCGCCTAGCATGACCGCCGATGGCAAGCATACAAGAGCAGACGTTTATGCTTCCGCAGTCGTATTGCTTGGCATATTGGGAAACTACCTTGGATTCTATTCCCTTGACCAGATAGCAGGTATTCTGATCTCGGTATTCATCTTCAAGTCAGGTTACGGGATATTAAAAGATTCGATAAAGGTTCTGCTGGATGCATCCATAGATTATGAGAGCCTTCATAGGATACGAGAGATAGCATCCGATGTTCACGGCGTCAGGAAAATACACTCATTGAAGGCAAGAGGCTCAGGTAAATTCATATTTGTAGAGCTGGAGATAGAAACGAACTTGAGGGACCTTGAAAGGGCGCACCTACTTAGCGATAAGATCGAGGAGAATATAAAATCAGAGCTAAAGAACGTGGATAAGGTTATAATACATATCGAGCCGGTGGAGAAGGAATTTATGCGTTATGCAGTACCCTGCACGGAAAACTACGGTATGCGGTCTAAAGTTTCTTGGCATTTCGGGGAGGCGGAATATTTCTGTATCTTTGATATAAAAACATCGGATAAAGAGTTGACGGATATGAGATTCGTAAAAAATCCGTTTGTCGCGTTAGAGAAGCGGAAAGGGCTTAAGGTTGCTGAGCTTCTGGTTTCACATAATATAGATAAATTAATTACAAAAGAGAGCATAGCAAAGAAGAGCGCGTTCTATGTCCTGGAAGATGCCTGTGTGGAGTTTGAAGAGACTGATGTGGATACGCTGGGAGAAATAATTGAGAAGTTATGGCGATAAAATTCCAACTCATAAAAATAAAAAATGGGGGGTATTAGATTTATGCGAGCTAACCTTTTGATCTTATCAACTCACTCTTTACGAAAACGTTCGTAAGTCTGGATTTAATCTCCCCCACCAAATAGAAGCTCAGCTCTCACAAATTTTTCGTAGTTTTCCGGAGTCATTCCACCGCATTTAGGGCACCAATAGACCTCTGAATTTTCTACATCCTTCCCGCTATTATCTATTGTCTTGAATACATAACCCGGGTGCTGCTCATCGCATTTCTCACAAAGCTTCTCCTCCACTCTGGCGATGATCACGAAAAGGCCAACCTTCTTTCGATACTCCATAGTCTCACCAGGCATTCTCTCCCAATCAGTCGAGAACTTCCCATATTCTTCATCCATCTTCTTATTCACCTCAATTAAACTTTGGTTTGAAGATACATATAAAGGTATAGCATTATTCTCCGTGAGCTTGTGGTACATAAACGAAAAATAGAGAAGTGACAAAAAAGAATGAACAGAAGAGTATCAAAAGAAGAAATAGGGGACTGTTTTCAGCAAGAGACAAAGTATAAAAGAGATCATCTTCCCGCCTGGTGCTTAGATTGGGCGAGTAAACCAGATACGTATAAGTGGTATCCCACAGCGCCAAAAGTCCAGCTCGAACCACCGGAAGAAGAAAGAGGCGCACCGCTATGGGAAATTATGAGACGCCGCCGAAGCGTTCGGCACTTCACAGATGAAACAGTGAAAAAGTCAGAACTATCTCAACTGTTGTGGGCAGCACAGGGTATTACCAATCCAGAATCTGGGTTCAGAACCGCGCCATCAGCAGGCGCATTGTATCCCCTGGAAACGTATCTCGTGGTCAATTCCATAGAGCAAATAGATCCAGGTGTTTATCATTATGCAATAGATGGGCATGAACTCGAACAGTTACGAGCAGGGGATTTCCGTAGCCATGTTGCACAGTCTGCCCTTGATCAAGAAATGGTGTACCATGCGAGTGTGGTATTCGTCTGGACTGCCATCTTTGCACGGTCGAAGTGGAAATACAAACAAAGAGCCTATCGCTACATATATCTGGATGCCGGGCATATAGCGCAGAACGTGGCGTTAGCTGCCGTTGCATTGAATCTCGGCAGTTGCCAGGTGGGTGCGCTCTACGACGACGAGGTAAACGCTTTGTTGGGCATAGATGGCACAGAGGAGAGTGTGGTTTACATGACGGTTGTCGGGAAGGAGAAATAGGAGGAACTTGGCATGGTTAGCATTCGACTGGCTGATGAATCCGATGAAGCGTCCGTGTATGAGTTGGTTACTGCTTTGATGGCAGTATCGCTTGACCAGAAGTCGTTTCATGAGGTATTTGTCCAGAATCTTCGTGACGACAATGTGCTGTACTATGTTGTGGAGCGTGATGGGTGTGTTATTGGCTTTGCAAGTCTCCATATTGAGCCTCAGCTACATCATGCCGGACTGGTGGGTGAGATGCAGGAATTGATTGTGCATGAAACGGCCCGTGATAAGGGTATCGGCGCTCAACTCGTGTCGCGACTTGAGCAGGAAGCGGAGAAACGAGGTTGTGTCTCTATCGAAGTGACGACAAAGAATTTCCGGGTGGATGCACAGCGATTTTACGAGCAGGTAGGGTTCAAGCGAACGCATGTGAATTTTACAAAGAATTTAAAGTTCGTAGAGCACACATAAATTTTTTATCACAAAACTCATCCTGTAAACTCATATATCCCTATAAGGCGTTATATCGCAGCCCGTACAGGTAAGACACATCGTCTGCGAGACATCTACGCGAAGCCCATACTTATCTATTATTTCACGTGTCATCCGTGCGAGTTTAAGCAACCGCTCAGCATCGGGTCTTGTTGCGGCTTCAAGCTCGTCTTTGCGTAAGGGTGGTATGGTTATTGGGCGTAGAACGGGTATTACACCCATCTTTGCTAAATGCTCAACTCCTTCGCGCACGCATTCGTCCGTCTCACCGAGTCCAATGATAAAGTTCGTGGATACCCTATTCTTACCAAATACCGGTACTGCGTCCCGTAACGATTCTAATATAAAATCGAGCGAAAGCCCCTTACAGACCTTATCAAATATATCTCGATTCATGGTTTCTACGTTGTATTTGAGTTCATCAGCACCAGCTTCTTTCAATAGTTTTGTGGAGTTTCTGGTGGGATATGCCGCGATGCCAATGGGGACGTTGTATCTTTTCAGTGCTCTTATCACTGCAACTAAACGTTCAATCTCGTCTTCCGGTGATTCTGCCACGCCAGACGTAATTGCGATTGCTTTCATCAGCCCGGTCTTATTTGCGTGCTCAACGATATTAATAACCTCATCCAGCGTCTTGATTTTACCTTGCAACTTTGGCACCGAGCAGAATTTACAGTCATAGATACAGCGTTCACTCAGTGTGATGTAAGCTTGCTCCGGACAGTGCGCGAGTACTGGCTCAATTTCGCCTCTTACCAGCTCTTTATCGTCTTTAAGGATTATAAAATAGTTGTTTTCCTTTATCATCGTGAGTGGCGAGTTTTTGTTGATGTCTAAGCGTACTCGATGGCCACCTGATGTAAAGAATAGTGATTTTTGGCCTGTGCCGGGACCTGCGGCTGATGTGGACGTTCCTGTCAGTAGTGATGCATCTACGTTCACGGTCCCTATTGCGAGTAGTTCGGCTTTTATGTTTGCGTTTAGTTTGGACATTTGATCACGCTTCGTTTAACTTAGCTTTCAGCTCCTCTATCCAGAGAACAGACACTTATGGGATTACCTTTAAATAAGAGCTTCGATTTCCTCATCAGTAAAGTCCAACTGACGTAATACAAGTTTCATGTATTTAGACGAAAGTTCTTTCTTACCCATCACCACCGGTGCTCTGTACATCTTTCCTTCTTTTTTACGTTCAAATATTGCATGACTGGTACTTCTCTGCCTGACGAATCGGACTTCACCCCGAGCAAGAAGCTTGACAAACTTCTTACTTGACATAGGCGGGATTTTCTTAGACAATGGCACTAACCTCAAAAGTTATGTTCTCCGAATAAACCCAGTCATGCGAAGGTCGCACATGCTCTACGTCTTCTATAAGAAATTCCCGGAGAACTTCCAGAGGAACAGGTCGTATTTCATCCTCTAACTTTTCCTCTTTTATGTAAGAAAGATATTCTTCACACGCCTCTTGCAGCATCCCCCTTGCTTCCTCAATGCTCTCTCCCTGACTGGATACGTTGAGTTCCAAGCATAACGCCACGTAATAATCACCCGCTTTTTTTATTATTCCTGTCAATTGCATATTTATCTACCTCCCTCATCTCTAACCATTTACTATTTATTGTTGTTTATTACCTGTTTAGAAAAAATGTGCCACCTACATTTTCAGTGAATTTACGAGGCGTGTT
>QBUM01000103.1 GCA_013180585.1 Candidatus Methanophagaceae archaeon GoMg2 | reverse complement strand
AGATGAGAAGGGGCGAGTAATCGCCCTATTCTTAATCTGCTAGCTAAACAAATACTGGGAGACAGCCTTACGCGAGTCTTTTTTACCAAAAGAGATAGCGTTCGCTGTAGTTATATCTTCCTATTCATCCCAAAGTTGGAGAAGAGCCAAGAAAGATTTATTAATAGCAATTTTGATGTGATGTGTGTAATGATAAAAACGGAGACAAGATACAATATCAACTGGAACGTCACGAGGGAATGCAATCTGAGATGCAAACACTGCTATTACGACGCGGGCACGCGATTAGACGGCGAGCTCAGCACGGAACAATCAAAGAATCTAATAGATGATATAGTGAATGTCTTTGATAAGGGAACGAACGTCACGCTCGGTGGTGGCGAGCCACTGATGAGAAAAGACCTATTTGAACTGATTTCATACGGTAACGAGAGAGGTTTACGTATGGTACTGGCATCAAACGGGATATTGCTTACCGAAGAAATTGCAGCTCGTTTAAAGAATTCAGGGATTGAAGAGGTTATAATACCCATTGACGGCACACAAAAGACGCACGATGCGATAAGGGGTGAGGGCGTGTTTGAAAAAGCGGTAAAGGGTGCGAGAGCTTGTAGAGCTGCGGGAATGAGTCTGGTGGTGGACCCCTGTATAATGAAGCAGAACGAAGCGGAGTCCGTACAGATTATTGACATAGCAGAGGAGTTGGGTGCGAGGCAGTGCCGGTTTTTCCATTATGTCGCAATGGGCAGGGGAAATGAGGTGATACCGGATAGTGAACTCGATATTGGTGCGTATGTAAAAAACCTGATGCTGTTATACGATGAGCAAAACAGGAGGCAGGAACTCGAAATATGCACGACACAGGCATGTCAGTATTGGGTGGTATTGAAGCGAAAGGAAGAAGAGGGTCTTTTCGTGCCCGATTTCTTTTATGCCGAGGTTCCGGGTTGCAGAGCAGGTATATGTATGCTTTCTATCAAACCGAATGGCGATGTCGTGCCGTGCCCGTTATTAGATCTGAAGGTTGGGAATGTCACTGAGTTGAGTCTTCGTGAGATACTTAAGTCAGAGGTCTTTGCCAAACTGAGAAATCGCGAGGTGAAAGGAAGGTGTGCCGCGTGTGAACATAAAGATCTATGCGGTGGATGCCGTGTGAGGGCCTATCTGCATTGTGGCGATTATATGGCAGAAGACCCTCTGTGCAGTGAGTTCTTCTTCGGGGACGCACCGATGTAGCGACACCTTTGAACACATTCAACTACATTTTATTCCAGCTTCTGCAGCGCATAATAAAGCCGCTTCAACTTCCTTTTACCGCGTTCGAGCATAAAATTCGCCTTAGATAAGATAAAATCAATATAGGATTCACTACAAAACACCACACCGTCTTTACCAAGCGGAACGTCCATCCTTTCCGTGCTCATTATCTCAACCACCACTTTTTCATCACCCCTTGAAATCGCCTTTATGCCACTGTATTTAAAGCCTGATTCTATCGCTATCCGTAACAACACCTTTGCGTTCTCCAAACCCATGCACGAAACGTGCAATATCGGCGATTGCGATATTAGCCAAACCTCGCCTTTTTCTGCACTATTCAACGCTTCCAGCACCTCTGCTATCTTCACCGAGCGATGCCACTTACCAAAAAACTCTGCTTCTCTCTTCGCTCCTATCTCAGGAACGCAAATCAAAGCGATTCTTCCGGAGCAACTGCTCGTAGTGAAAAAGCTCTCAAAACTGTTTAGCTTCTCTAATATCCCCTCCACCTCGTCGTCCGCACCTTTTATACGTAATCGCTCAAGCGCCCGCCTCTTCTGCTCTAAAAACGTCAACTTGTGAAATACCCCCAGTGCTACTTTCTTTCCTCTTTATAAAAAGGAGATAAACATGACAAAGATATCCCCATTGTGTATCACGTTGTGACTTGTAGGATGGACGAAGATGTATAACCAATTGTAAACATCTTCTGTGTGGATACGGTATCGGTAACAATAAATAAACTTCTTCATTTAATCTTCTTAATTAAACATGAAAATAGTATTAGGATTAACGGGCGCGAGCGGCGTTGTGTACGGAATAAGATTGTTAGAAGTGCTAAAAGAGGTTGCAGAAACACATCTTATCGTATCCGCGAGTGCAAAGAAGATAATATCAATAGAAACGGATTATGAACTCGATGAAGTGTATGCGATGGCATCTCATGTGTATGATAACTCAGACTTTACAGTGGCAGTGTGCAGTGGGTCTGTGCGGTATGATGGTGCGATGATCGTGCCGTGCAGCATGAAGACCCTGGGTAGTATTGCGTCAGGCATATCCACTACGCTAATCGCGAGGGTTGCGGAGGTTTGTTTGAAAGAAGGCCGGAAGCTGGTGATTGTCCCGAGAGAGGCACCGCTCAGTCTTATACATCTGCAGAACATGGTTACGGTGAAGAAAGCGGGTGCCATTATACTGCCGGCGTCACCCGCATATTATCATAAACCTGAGAATGTGCTTGATATGGTTGATTTTATCGTGGCACGAGTGCTTGATGTTTTTGGTATAAAGGTGGAAACCGATTTAATACGCCGATGGGGCGCAGGGGATGTTAATAGGCAA
Organism: Candidatus Methanophagaceae archaeon GoMg2; assembly: GCA_013180585.1. Lineage (GTDB taxonomy): Archaea > Halobacteriota > Syntropharchaeia > Alkanophagales > Methanospirareceae > QENJ01. The sequence continues at coordinate 1,955 of QBUM01000103.1, read as the reverse complement.
TGACGAGTGCATACCGTAAGATAGATGGATAGAAGGGAGAGCGATAGCGTAGTAGTATTCGAGCACCATTCAGCGAGCACGTACGGGTTTTTCCGTATGCGGCTTTTCTTTAGGTATTCCTACGAATTCAACATAATAGCCCCGTTAACCTTCTTCACCGTAACCCCGTTACGTTTAAACTCACGCCACAGATTAATTTTTCGTGAATGCCGCTCGTATAAGCCCTTTGTGTACTTTCCCCACGCCGCATCATCCAGTATCTTTCGGAGCGCAAACGACCACTCCACCGCTTTCGCGTATGCGTAATCGCCCTTCCGCTCTATCAACGATTCCGCCAGTTCTTTCAAATCCTGCTCTACCACTTCTGGCATATCTTCCTTCAAATAGTCCAGCAGCTTTAGCCTGGATTCCACACCGGGTTTCTTTGGGATTAACCTGCTCAGTAGTTCCTTATCCTGTAACTGCATCCCCACATCCACACAAAGGTCATAATGCGTCAACTCATAGCAAATAGAAAACACTTACTCCAAAATCGTTCTCGCCCTTGCCGCGTCAATACCGTTGAACTTCGTTATCGAATCGAGAACAGCCTTGTAGAGGTAATAACCTTCGCTTAACCTTTCTCGGTTCGACTTTGTCGCAATTGCTTCTTCAAACAGTCCGATTACGTTCTCATGCTCGCCCGTCTCGTGATAGTGCAGCATCAGACTCGAATAGAACCCGTTTCGCTTCGCAAACTCTATCGCTCGGTCCCTGTCTATCTTTAAATACAGGCCAAACCGGATTCGTTCGCCCAGTGATGTCTTGCGCTCAATTAATGCACTTGCAGTGCCCGTCTTTCCCGCGTTTATCAGAAACCTTATAAACGATGATTCATCCAGGAACCGCTCAATGTAACTATCAAAGCCTCGCAACCGCGTTGCATTCGCTTCTTCCACCAGCCTATCGAAAAACGGCACAAGCATGCCATAATTATCCGCACTATATAACTCCTGCAACCGCACAAAATCGCGTTCTTCCAACTGTTGCATTGCAAACGAATCGCATAAATTCTCGAATATCTCATCACCAAACGTATCGTCCGCGTAATCGTCATAAAAATAGCCGTATTCCTCGCAGTTCTCCACCAGGAACTTCAATATATAGAAAATCAGCTCTTTCGTCAATATCTCTTCATTTGTCTTTAATAACCGTGCGAAATCTTGCACAAATCCCATATCTGCATAGCAGTACTCTATCCGCTTCAACATTGTTTTTAGTTGCTTATCAACTTCCTTTACCAGTTTTTCATTCGCACTTCCCGTCTCTTTCAATGGCATTAAATACGGTAAGAGTTCGAGAGGGTTTGCATTCACCAACCGCACAATTAACTCTTTTAAGTCATCAATACTTGCATATTCTATACTCGCCATCGCCTCGTCACCGTCTGTATAATTGCCACTGAAATATTGAAGCAAAACGGCAACGCCGTGTTTACAGTTCAGGTGATACGGACAGGAGCATTTACATTGGAAATCGTCCAGGTCCACTTCCGTTTTGTATCTCTCTGCCCCTATAACTTCTCCAAATAGCGTATTCCGGAACTTCACGAGAGCCAAAACTCTGCCCTCATCGAAATATCCTTTACCCCGTGCATAAATTCGCTCGCCGTAAGTTTGCTTTAGCTCGTCCATTCCACATTCCACTTCTGTATTATAACGAATGCCACTACTTTTTCCGCACACTCGTCCACACTCATCTTTTCGCTATCCACCACAACTTCTGGATTATCGGGCGCTTCGTACGGTACGTTCACACCCGGCACGGTGGCTCCTGCGGTTTTTGCCGTTTTATATATGCCCGCAGGTGCGTGTTTCGCTTTCCTGCCTCTTTCTCTGTCCATACACGTCTCCAAAGAGCACTTCACATACACTTCTGCGAAATTCCGCATAGTCTCTCGTGCTCTTTCCCTGTAT
>QBUM01000104.1 GCA_013180585.1 Candidatus Methanophagaceae archaeon GoMg2 | reverse complement strand
AACACGCCTCGTAAATTCACTGAAAATGTAGGTGGCACATTTTTTCTAAACAGGTTATCACAATTCATAAGTTTCATAATCTCTTTCATCACAGTTAGGATGCTGGTCTCTTTCCCGCTTCCTATGTTTACAACCCTTCCTCTCGTATTTTCGTTTTTGTAAATTTCTATTGCCATTCTGGCTGTTTCCGTAACATAGATATAGTCGCGAGTTTGTTCACCATCACCATAAATTACAGGTGCTTCATCGTTTAATATCCTTTTTATGGTTAAGGGAATGACACCTGCATAAGTTTCTTCATTTTGCCTGGGACCATAATTATTAAAAGGTCTTATAATCGCGCAGTCGGTGTCAAACGTTCTATAAAAGGATAAAACGATTAAATCACCTGCTGCTTTACTTGCAGCATAAGGAGTGGAAGACCCCAAAGGGTGCTTTTCGTCCATCTGCTCGTATTGTGCTGACCCATAAGCCTCAGAAGAAGAAAAATGAATAAGCGTCTTAAAAAACTCGAGTTTTTGAAGTTCACATACCGTAGTTACAATTTCTATGTTTTTATCAGTGCTTTGTTTTGGTATCTCAAGTGAGGCAGGTAAAGGAATAACGGCAAGATTAAAAATAACATCTGTTTTATGCTTTTCAATTATTCTTTTCATTACTTCAAAGTTTCCGGCATCTTCTTTGTACAAAATTAAATTACTAAAATTCTTCTTTGCTTCTTCAAGATTGCTCTCTTTACCGAGAAACATATCATCAACGACTACAATATCCTTTGGGCTTTCGTTTATTAAAGCGTCAACTAAATGGCTGCCAATAAAGCCCGCTCCTCCAGTTACGAGAACAGATTTGTTTTTTAGATTCATTTCACTTCCTCCAGTGCTTTTTTTAGATGCGCCGCCGCTACATCAATATCCCGCTTTCTCTCTGTCATCTTCTCAAAAATCCGCTTCTTCTTCATCTGACTTGAACTTTGGGAACTTCATTTTTAATCTCCCAGGCTTTTCTCTCTTGTGAGAAAACTCAACAACCTTCTCCTTTTCATCAAAGCAAATTATAAACCTCTCAAATATGTCCTTTCTCCCAATGATGTTGAACCCGATGCCAAGCTGTTTCGAAAACCCTATCCCCGCCTCAAACCCCTCATCGCCAATTTGAATCTCCAATTGATGCACGTAAATGATTATAAGCGAACCATCACCAACAGTAATAAACATTTTCTCGCCTTTTTCTACATCCAGTCCCAGTATATCCCCTATCTCAGCCTTGAATATGCTATAACTCGCACCAGAATCTACAAATGCATCAAATGTTATCCCGCCCATAGTTCCTTTACCCCTAAGCTGTAGCGATATTATCGGTAAAAATCTACCGCGTTCCTGAACATACGGGAATCTCATAACAGCGTCATTGTCTCCTCATCGGTTGGCATATAGAAAATTGCAATTTCTCCTTCGGGAAATTTCTTCTTAGCTTCTTTAAACGCAACCATTGCACTTCTACTTGCTGCAATTACCCTATCGCTAACAACTGCTACATACTTTCCCGGATACTCCTCAGAGAGTTTCTGCGAATGCTTCAATAGATATTCCTGTGCTTCCATCTTACCTCACCCTTTTCCTTCTTCTTTATCTACTTTATATGGTTTTCATATTTATGTTTTTATTTTTCTTTTGGTAAAGCTTTTCTTTCTAAGAAAAGGTTTCTTGTTGTCACGCCAATTTCTCCAGTGCTTTTTTAAGATGCGCCGCCGCTACATCAATATCCTCTTCCCTTAACATATAATACATAGGTAAAGCCAATGACCTATTAAATATTTCTAATGAATTTGGACATTTCTGATTTGAATTATACACTGGTTGAATGTGAGAGGCATACGTCCCGATTTGTGTTTGAATCCCTCTCTTCACCAATGTCACAATTAGTTTATTTCTATTTATATGCCTATCAACAAGAGCCACATAGCTTTGATAAATATGCTTTACATTTTCGCTGACATAAGGAGGTTCAATAAATTCTATTTCTTGAAGTTTCTCATCCCAATACTTTGCGAGGGTGCATTTTCTTTCAATGATTTTTTCGAGTCTTTTTAACTGTGTAACGCCGACGGCAGCAGTAATATCACTCATTTTGTAATTATATCCAAGTTCAGTAAATTCTGGAATAATGAATTCGGTGCTTTTTTCTCTATCCCACGCAGATGTCATCCCAAAAACAGATAAGTTTCGTATCTTATCTGCTAAATTTTTGTTATTGGTAACTGCCATACCCCCTTCTCCTGTTGTTATACCTTTTCTTGCGTGGAACGAAAAACAACCCACATCTCCAGTTGTACCCGCATACTTATCGTTATATTTGGCACCGAGAGCACATGCAGCATCTTCTATTACTTTTAGGTTGTGATCTTTGGCGATTTCCATAATCTTATCCATCTCTGCCGGTTGTCCAAATGTGTGTACGGGTATAATCGCCTTTGTTCTCTCGCTAATTTTTTCTTCTATTAATTCTGGAGTAATGTTATACGTTTTTAAATCTACATCAACAAAAACAGGTTTCGCACCGCAATACAATACAGAATGCCCCGTTGCCGGGAATGTAAAATCTGCAACTAATACCTCATCTCCTTTCTTTATACCAATACTTAGTAACGCTAAATGTAACGCCGATGTGCAGTTAGTAACAGCAATCGCGTATTTAACACCGAGATATTCCACAATTTTGTCTTCAAACTCTTTTACTTTTGAACCTTGAGAGACCCAACCGGAATCCAGAACCTTCTGAATTTCTTCCAATTCTTCCGAATCGAAATAAGGCCTGAGTAAGTGGATTGTTTTCATATCTGTTACTACTATTAGTATGTATATATATATTTATTCCATTATTTCTTAGCCCTGCGGTATCATAAAATTATGTCCAATATTCGTGCGCACAAGAGCGTTTTGAACGATTCAAATCCTATTGTACTTTCCAAGATAATTGGTCAGAGCACCAAGCAACTCTTGGAGTAAAAGATTTTAGAAAAAAACAAACATTTGCAAAAGGCAGCACCAATAGGAAATTATTAAATCCCTGCCAGACACTGAAGATATTCGTATGATTAAACGGCATTAAAAAGATTATCTTGAGAAAGAATTAGTCATGTACGGGAAAAAGAATTTGAGCTGTTAAATTCTAATAAACTGCCTTAAAAATCCATATTCGTCCTTCGTAAACCCTCTTAACAAAATTAAAAAGCCAAAATAAATCGTAACAGCGATTCCTACTGAGATTAAAATATTAACCACGCCATAGGGGTTCAATTTCCAAACAACTAAAGCCATTGGAATTGAGGCGATAAAGCTCTTTGAGATGAACGTAAGATCAACTTCAAAAGGCAATTCTTTAAAGCTCAAAATCCTGATGATTATCGTAAAAGCAAAAAACGTCATCAAAGTAGAGATCGCTGCGCCTAATATCCCAATTAATGGGACTAAAAAGATGTTTAATATTAAGTTAATCAGGGCAGTAACTCCATACGTCAATCCAATCGCTTTTGTCCTCTTCAAAAGCATTAAAATATTTAAAAAGATTACACTACCACTGAATAAAATAACACCAAGAGCAACGATTGGAACGACTAAATAAGCGGAAAGGAACTCAGAAGTTGTCAATGTAGCCAGCAACGACTTTGATAAAACAGTGAGTCCAAACAATGAAGGAATAGCAAACATAAGATAAAACTTAAGCGAATACTTCAGGTATGTTTTCAACTCTACCATCCTGTTGTTCTCATATAGGTTAGAGATCGTTGGAAATAAATTTGTGCTAATAGGACCCATAAAAGTACCGATAACGCTGCCGATATTGTATGCTGCGGCATAGATGCCAACGGATGTCATTCCAAGAAAAAATCCGATTACATACCGATCACTGAGATTTATGACCCAATACGCCATGCCCGCCGGGAGCAACGGCAAACCGAAACTTAAGTAAGGTTTTAATACCGATAAATTTAAATTTGGCCTTCCAAGTCCTATTTGCGAATTTATGAATAAGAAGCCTAATAATAGCAAAAATGCTCTAACCACGATTAGCGATAGTAACGCACCAAATAGGCTGTAGCCCGATAAAACAGCGTACGAAATAAATATTATTTCAAGAATTTGCTGTAATATTGAAAGCCCTGCATACTTCTTCATCTGCTGAAACGCCCTGAAAAATTCGATGCCTATTGTATCCAAAGTAGTTAGAATTATAATTGGTGAGAGCAATCTCACAAATGTGATTGAGCTGCTACCACCGAAGAAAGCAATTGCGAGTGGCTCGGAAAAGACAAAAAAGATTGATGCCAGCAAAACGCTAAATAGTGTGATTAGTGTAAATATAGCATAAAAATCCTGCCTAATTTTGTCTTTATCTTTTTCTCCTGCGAAGAATCGAATCATTGCTGTGATTAGGCCTAATAAGCCAATAGACACTAATAGAGAGATAGTAACAAGAATCTGTGTCCAGACACCGTATAATTCCGTTCCTATTGTTTTTGTTAGTATTGGTAGCAGTATCAATCCTCTCAAGCTTACGATGATGTTT
>QBUM01000105.1 GCA_013180585.1 Candidatus Methanophagaceae archaeon GoMg2 | reverse complement strand
CAATGATTTATTTGTGGGACAGCCTCTCAAGACGGTGTTTCAATATATTTTACCTCCTTTAGAATATAAGGGGCTAAATAAGGGCTTATGCTTTCTGGAGTTACTAAATCGATTTTTTTACTCAATAAATCTTGAAGATAAAAGTATAGATTTATTAAATTTGAAAAATTTTCGCCTCCTTCTTCGAATTCAACTAATATATCTACATCACTTTCTATTTTCATTTCTCCCCTTACCGCAGATCCGAATAGACCTATCCTCTTGATGCCGAACTTTCTAATAGTTTTTATATTGTCCGCAAGCTTGTTTAAAATATCCCTCTTTTTGCCTGAGCCTTTTTCAATATTCATACGTTTCATCCTTCTTTACCAACATCTTCATCTTTTTTATCTTCTCATTCTATATCTTCCCGTTCTATACTATATTCGCTCTCAATTTCATCGTAAGTCATACCGCCTATTAGAGCCCCCAAAACGGCGTCTACTGTTACTCTTGTTCCATTAATAATCGGTTTTCCATGTCTTAATATATCATCAATAACTATCCTTGGTTTAACTTTTTTCTCTATCGTTCTCACTTTAAATATAAATCGGTTTTTGTTATAAACTTTCAAGCATCCTTTCCGGCTCTTCTACTTCAGGATCCAAAATCTCTTTTCTGCACGCAACCGCTTTCTTTATCCACACCCTTGCTCTCACTTTATCACCCATAGCAGGATAGATTTCTCCCAGCAAATGCGCAGCATCACCCTCTTGCCAGCGGTACTTCATACCAATAGCTTTTTCGTAGGCGGAATGAGCAAGGGTTTTGGCTTGCTCAATATCATTTAGTGCCAGATACGCCTTTGATAGAACTATCTCAGCCTCTGGCTCATAGAGCTTAAAGCCTGTCCGAGCACAAATCTTCAGGACTTCTCTTGCAGCACGAATAGCAGCTTCATGTCTTTTCATATCTAAGTGCAGCCTGCTGAACTCAAGCAGGGCTTTGATTTCAAGTTCTGGCATGCCAACCTTGCGAGCAATCTCAAGGGCATTTTGAAGGTGAGTTTCAGCCGATTTATGGTTTCCTCTTATTCTTTCAATAGCACCCAGGCAGCGGTGACATCTTGAGATGTCATCTAGCCAATTTTGATAATGACAAATCTCAAGGTTTAGTTTTGTCAGTTCAAAGGCTTCTTCAATTCTCTTGGTTGATATGAGAAAGTCAGCATAGAAAACTCCCCATATACTATGAAGCAGATAACCATCAATCTTTATTTGAAGCTCATCTGCCTGACAGAACCAATTACCTGCATCTTCGACTTTGCCCAAGAGATGAATTATCCAAGCAAGATATGCTTTTGAATTCTTAATATCCTCATCAGACTTTGCATTCTCTGCTGCATCAAGTGCCCTTTGGGCACTCTCAAGTCCTGACTCAAGCTCACCAGATCGAAATTGAAGTTCAGCTAAGTTTCGATAACCCACAGAGGCATAAGCAATTTGATTGGCTTTAATATATAAGTCAATTGCTGTCTTCAAAGGTCCTTCAGCCTCTTTTGGCCTGCCTGTACTAAGAAGTGTCAGTCCTGCGGTATTAAGTAGCCAGCTTTGGTCGCTCTTTTTACTTACAAGCGGCATTTGTGAAAGATCACTTTCTGGAAAGAATGTTTCCGCAAGAGAGAGGTCAGTTTCCCATGCACCAAGTTTATAAGTAATGTAATGTACTTCCCTTCTGTGTATTTTCTCCCAATACACATCATAAAGCACCTCATCATAAAGCCCTGCTGCACAGCCATGATAAACCTGCTCAAAGAGCGGCTGCATCTCCGCTAATGTTTCAGGCTGCTCGGACGCATGTTCGCCAAAGTACTGATAGATGCGTTTATGACACAGCTTCTTAATCGTCTCATCAAAATCGGATTCGAAATAGCCCTTGATTAAGGGGTGTGTCGCATAAGTCTTTTTCGTTTCATCATAAGAGATGAGTCGCCAGTCCACCAAACCGTTAATCATGTCTTTAAAATCAAGTTTATTCATGTTAATTAACACCTCATTGAATCTTGTATCTTCGTATTTGTATAGCTAACTAAAAAACCACGAGATTTCACAAGATTAACACAAGAAATGGTGATTAGTAGGGGTGGGCGGAACTATTCGCTATAATCTCCCAATAGAGTAATAAAAACAGATTCCAATCATTGTTCTCTCGTGGAAATCTGTGTAATCTTGTGGTTAGCTAAACAATTACGTATCTTCTATTTCATGCCGAAAGACACCCGCAAAATCATTTTCCGTTACCTCTGTGCGAAACAGCGAGAATATCTTCGAAAATATCCACTCGGGCTCTGACATCTTCGCTGCGTATTTGCTTAACAGCTTGTTTAAGTCCTTAAATCGCTCCTTATCACTCAGGACAAATTCGACCTCAGGTGCCTGTTTTATGTCTCCATCATAGTATCTGCTTAAATATCCAGCCAGAGATGTAAAACTCAGTGCATGTCCTTTATATCTGTTGATAATTTCTGTCATCTCTTCATCACTTCCCTTGACTCCTCGGCTTCTCAGCATTGATAGTGAGTCAGGAATGCTCAGGTCAATCAATGACAGCTTCTTGTAACCACGCTCATGCCATTCATCCAAATCTATTAACGGATAGCGGGTAGTAATCAAACACAGACCTCCTGCTTCAGGGACGTCCGCTAAATAATGAAGCAATTCCGTAAATTCTCGATGTATCATATTTCCAAACTCGTCCCCGGATTCTGATTTTTGCATCTGCTCAAGCCCATCCAGTATAATTAAGTAGGTTCCTTGGTGAATATACTCCTTTATCCTTTCGGTCTTCTCCCAGGTGATTTTTATGGTTTCCGGCTCTATTTGCCCTTGACTAACATATCGTAACAGGGCATTCAAAAATTGTTCAAGATAAGCATTACGATGAAAACCCCACCAGAAGATACCATCCGGCTTGATGTTATTAGATTCCAGCGTATCATACCACTTACGCACAATGGCTGATTTTCCCACTCCGCCCCAACCGATGAGTACTCCAATCCGTACTTCGGGATTAGTATACCAACCAGTGATGGTTTCGAGCATCTCTTTTCTGCCAACAAAGTTTGGCTCAGGCGGGGTTTGGTTGTGGAGGCTAGGTGGAAATGGGAAGGTGAGTTTGCTGATGGGCTTTACTCTGGAAATTTCAGGGGGGAAAATTACTGTACTAGGATATTCTCCTGTTAATTTAAAAATAACATCGCCCACTTCTCGGGCAACTCTCTGTACCATATCTCTTTCGACTGGATCGGTGACATGTTTACCTTCTTCGATGCATCGGTACAATATTTTTTTGAGAACGCCTATATCTTTTTCACTTACCTCTGGCTTTATGCTATTCCACTTCTTGATTAGTTTGTTAAGATTTTGTGAAGTCATCTATTTTCTCCTTCATTTTCCTTTTGACGAAAGTAGAGCTCTAGAATTGAATCTGCTATACGGAGGGTATGAAGCAGCCAATCAGCTATTCTTTCCGAAAACTCGAAAACATAATCAATTTGATGGGAGTCCGCGGCACCTATGCTCTGCATGAGAGCCTCATGGCAGGTCGGCAACATAGAAAGTATTGAAATCATTTCGTTCTCTATTATTGATGAAGGCAGTGACTTCAATTGTTCAGAAAAATCCTCAAATTGAGGGCGGATAGATTTTAATCTTCTCTGAGCATTTGACCTTTGCATTTCGTAGTATTGGTGGTCGAGATATTTTGCCTGTTCCCATCTGATTATCTCAATATGAAAATCGTTGTAGACGCGATAAAACTTCTCTACAGAGGTGTGAACGATTTTCCAAGAAGTTATATCCTTTAATTCTTCTTTAGTGTCTCTCAATTTAACTGTAGGATAACTTCGTGGGAACTTAAACCAATTGCCATCAAAATCTTTTACCAAGAATGTTTTGTCAGGGTACTCATAAAGTAATGATTGTCCCGCAACCTCGAAAGGTTGCAATGGTTTCTCTTTTAATATAATTCCTATAATTACCTCAAGTTTCTCATCTACATTATCGAACCGATAACCAATGGTCTGTAAAATCTCAGGGATTAATTTTACTGCCACAACTATTAGCTCAATATTCTCCTTCTGGTCGCATCCTGCATCTTTGATAATTGCCCGCAAATCATCTTCTGAAATACTACTTATCTCCTGTTCAAGTTGTTTATTTCCCTCTTCCCCTTGATTTTTTAGTTGTTCAGATAAAGAGGAGACAAACTTACCCGGAGCTTTTGCCCAATTTGGTGCTGCTTCAATTGATGCATCCAGAAGTGCTTTTAAATATGGATATGCTTTTTTGTAGTCCATGTTTTTTACTTCATTTGTAAACAGGCACTTAGCCAATTTAGGATATCCTCTGCTGGTGAATTCTGATTTACATTAAAATCCATTGCAATGTTAAAACCATCTCGCCCTGCATTCTGTTCTCCTATGACAAAGGCAGGTCTGTCGTTCATCGTTTTACCGCCCGTATTTCAAACAGCTTCATGATAATGAGGATAAAAAGGGTACGATTACATATAACGTTTTTCTTGTGCC
>QBUM01000106.1 GCA_013180585.1 Candidatus Methanophagaceae archaeon GoMg2 | reverse complement strand
GATTTACACGGACGCTACTGTCCTGATTATTAAGCTTTTACGGGTTGAATCAAAATCAAGAAAATAAATCACAGGACACAGATTTACACAGATCAACAAGGTCAAACTCAAATAAGTCTGCGTTAATCCGTGTCTTTCGTAGAAGGTAGCTATACGTTATATACAATTAAAAATCAATACACTACTTTAAATCAGTGTTAATCAGTGTTAATCGGTGTCTTAAAACCCCTTGGAATATGATACAGTCCGGGTAAATTAATATTTGTGAGTTCCCTTAAGTGCCTTTCGTCCCTGCCTTATCTTATTAAGCATAATTCCTTTTGCTATTTTTGAACTCCCTTCTTCGAGACTCACGAGTCCGCCTTTACCGTCATACAGATATTCCACCGCCATCTCGGCACCAATCGTGTTTGCCCAGAACATACCCTCCGTGGTTAGTTCGATTGTTTCCTTACTGATTATCATCTCCCCTCTATCCACACATTTTTTTATAGTCGCGGTAAACGCTTCAAGAGGCTCAAAATCCCACCTCCTCTTCGGCTCTTCTAAATCTATCCTGCCGTATTGCAGTTGCGATATGCACCACAGCACGGGAATAATCGCCTCTGGCACGTTAAAAACATTAGCCACGCTATCCCGAATGTACTTTTCACTCGTAGATTTGTGTTTCAAGAAGCATTCCGCAAAAAAACCCGTTGACCCGGCACCTAAACCGAGAACGTTATCCAACCTATTGAAATACGTAGAATATCTGAATTTATCACGTCCGTTAGAAAAATGATTGATATTCATGTGCGTGTAGCCGTTATCATCCAGAAAATTACGTGCATTCGCGAAAACAGCCATTGCCGTTTCGATTGTCGGCTGCTCAAACTGCCGGGCTATTGCCGTTTTTGGACTGTATATCAAAGGATAAAGCGAGATCCCGTCTATACCTATTCCTACCGCCATTTGCAAATCCGCGAGTACGTCCCTCTTGTCTTGCCCAGGGAGGTCATACAAAATATCTATCGTAAGAAGTGGGAAAACCTCCCGCGCGGTATTCAATTTCTTAATGACTTCTTTTACGCCGCTTCTTCTTCCAAGCACATTTCTTAAACCAGGATTAAACGTTTGTGCGCCTACACTCAGACGATTGACACCTAAATCCGCAAGTAAGTTAATTTTATCTTCCGTCAGGTCGCTTACCGTTGTTTCAATACTGATTTCTGCTTCTTTTTCGATTTCGAATATATCTCCGAGCCCATAAAAAAGCAACTTGAGTTCTGCTGTGGAGAGCGATGTGGGAGTCCCACCGCCGATATATAAAGTTTCTACGGGCGAAAAGTAATCACGCCATGTTTTCGCCTCTTCCAGAATCGAGTTTACGTATTTTAACGTATCTCCTGAAGGACGTTCCTTCGTAAGGATACAGAAAGTACATCTGCCCGTGCAGAATGGTATATGCACGTATAAAGCACCTTTTCTTGTTTCTTTTTCCTTTACGCTATCTAACAGCCAGCCAATATCTCTCTTTTTTAAAAAAGGGAAAAAGGGGAAGAGCGTATCATGATGCGACTTTAGCCATTTCCGCTTTTTAGCCTTCATCATAAAACAATCTTATTGCGGGTATCCAATTAGTATATCTCTTCCCGTTCGTATCCGTGAATTCTGTGCACGTAATAGTCCCTCCTGTTACTGACTTGCTTTTGGCATGAACTATCTGCGGATAAGAGCCAGTCTTTATTGTGTAGTTATAGGTATGACCTTGTAACAGCGTTAATGCAGGCGAGATAGTTACGTTGCGGTAGTCGCTCGGGTAACCGCTCCAATTACCTTGGCCGTCTACGTTCTCGCTTTCATTCCATATCCGCACGTATTCGGTATGCCCGCCCGTTCCCGCGCAGGCATACGTGTACAGCCGGTTCACCACAATGTCCTCATCCGGTATTAACGTTCCGTTATGCGTGCCCGATATACCTGGATATGTTCCCGTGCCTGTATCAAACACCGAAGTCGCTTGATACCCAAACACTTCCTCTACGCAGTTCTTGCCCTCTTCCCATTCCACACATACACTTAACGTATCGCTGGTCCCCGTCATCGTGAACGGTCCGAATAGTCCCGTCACACCAGTAGGATTGTCTATCGGTGGTTTCGGCATTACACCGACTTCGTCTGTTACACTTGCATTCGTATTACCGTCAATATACACATACGCTCTGGTCACATTTGTGGATGCAGCTCCTCCTGAGTTCAACACCTCGTAGCTGATGTTGTATGTCTTATTTAGCTCAACCCAATCCACGGACTCGATAGAAATATTCAAATAGGGTATTCCAATGCCGTCAGTGGCGCAGTTATTAGCCTCATCACTCTCGGTGACCGTTTTGTAGTAATCTGCACAGATAGCTATCGTTACGTAATAGTGATTACTTACGTCAAATGTAGCATCGAATGGCCCGACTGTATTGGTATATGTTTCACCCGGTGATAAAGCAGGAACAGAGTATTCAAAGTTTGAGTTTAGTACCGAGATGTTCGTTTTGCTTGCACTTGCAATTCCATTTCCATCGTTCTTTACCGTATAAGTGACGTTAAACGTCCTACTTAAACGGTCAACCCATACTACTGACTGATTTGCTATTACCAGATCTGGCATCAAGTTGCTGGGGTCTGAAGTAGGCGATGTTACCTGGCTCGCATGTTCTCCTTTGGGATTACAATAAAGGACCAGGTCGCTCTGAGCGTCTGCATCCCAAATAAGCTCGATAGCAAGTCTTCCGCCGGCTGGTATTGTAAACGCCACGGTGTTTAACGATGCCGTGGTGACCGTTTCAACTGTTTTTGCTTCGCTTGTTAGATCATGAGTCTCTTCCGCATATGGACTACCCGAAAGCTCGGCACCTGTAGAATCAATACCATGAAGTTTTGTAGTTACTGATTTACCATGCTCATCATCACGCACTGTTTTTACCCAATAGCTCACGTTCCACGCACCCGCAGGAAAAGTTACATCTCCGTCTGCTATGGGGTCCGAATAGAGCCAAGTTCGTTTTCCGTGTATCAGACTCATGTCTGTACCCATTCCGCCTTCTGTTCCTTTTGTCATTATCTTGTCGTAATCAGCACCCGCGTAAATAGGCGCCGAAGCCGTGTTATCTGTGAAATACCAGGTCTGTTGGCTTGGAAGAGCAAGCGAGATATTGTACTCAAATCTGCCGCCTTCTTTAATTTCGACCTGTGCTATACTGGACTCTACTATCTTTGACTGGCTGCCATCCGGACTCGTGACCTCAAACTTCAAAATTGCACCCGCATCCAAATCAGTGCCTTTGGCAAGCACGAGCCGATAGTAGTTCGATACCGAATAGTTTTCGGCTGGCCATCTCTTGCCTGTGCCCGTATTCGTGACTGTCACACCGGGATCGTCACATGCGGTTCCGTTTACGTATGACACGTAGCCCGTGATAACAAACGGCGTCTCTTGCGCTACTGCTACATGTGCAATACTCATTGTGCATATCGCAACGACAAGTATTGTACAGAATAATCGGTTATTCATGCGTTTCTTCGCCTCCTCAAGCCCATGTATCCTGCGAACACAAGCAAGCCCAAACCCAAGAGTAGTACAGTCGGTAGTTCTGGAATCGGGTAGCCGGGATCCGAAGTAGGCGAAGTTACCTGGCTCGCATGCTTTCCCGGGGGATTGCAATAGACCTGCAGACCCTGCTGAGCCGTACTATCCCAAAGAACTTCGATGGCAAATCTGCCGCCTTCTGGTATTGTAAAACCGGCTGCTACGTTTAACGATTTCGTGACATTTTCAACCGCGTGCGCTTCTATTATATTATAATACTCTACCGCATAGGGACTACCCGGTAGCTCTGCCCCTGTAGAATCAATACCGTGAAGCTTTGTTGTTATCTGTTTATTGGAATCCCCACTATCAATTGTTCTTACCCAATAGCTCACGTTCCACGTACCCAGAGGAAAACTAACATCACAATCTGCCACCTGGTCCGCATAGAACCAAACCTGTTTTCCCACTGGAATACTATCTGAGTCATCCCCACCTTCCGCTCCTTTCGTCATTATCCTATGGGAATCAATTCCAGAATTCGGTGTGTCGTTAATCGGTGCCGAAGCAGTGTTAGCCGTGAAATACCACGCCTGCTGGTTTGGAACAGAAAGCGTAATGTTGTATCCAAATCTGCCGCCTTCTGTGATTTCGGCCTGTGTTATCCCGGACTGTACTATCTTTGACTGGCTGCCGTCCTGATTCGTGACCTCGAATTTTAAAGTTGCACCCGCAGTCAAATCAGTGCCATTGACAAGCACGAGCCGGTAATAGTTCGAGGCCAAAGCGTTTTCGGCTGGCCAACTCTCGTATGTGTCCGTATTCGTGACTGTCACGCTCGGATTGTTGCACGCATCACCATTTGCACTGGACACGTAGCCATTGATAACAAACGGTGTTTCTTGTGCTACCACCGCAGGTACAGTACACACTATGCACATTGCCACAACGAGCAATGTACCAACTATTTTTTCATTCATCTCTTTTCACCTTTTTACGCTTATTCTTCTGAACAACTTTTTTAAACCTAATCACCTGTTTTTCTTTCTTAGC
>QBUM01000107.1 GCA_013180585.1 Candidatus Methanophagaceae archaeon GoMg2 | reverse complement strand
CTTGCTATAGGGTTCGAGTAGGGATAGCGATTTTAATGCGAAATAAAACCCAGCATGTTCACACTTTAGGGGAAGCGAAAAAGAGGCTTGCTCGTATGGGAAAGGAAGTCGTGATAGGCAAATCGAATAAACTAAAATACGAAGGGCAGGTATTGGGCTGCGATTTCTCGTCTGCCGTGGTATCATGTGACGAGATTCTGTTTGTGGGTAGCGGAACGTTTCATCCTGCGGGTATCGCGTTGTACACAGGAAAGCGGGTAATTGCTGCTGACCCGTTCACCACGCAAATAAACATACTCGAGGCTGATGCGCTAAGGAAGAAGCGGTATCTCGCGATAGAGAAAGCATTGGATGCGAAGTCGTTTGGGCTACTCATAAGTATGAAGAGTGGCCAGTTTAATCTCGGCGAAGCGATTGCGCTGCGGAGTAGAGCGTTGGACAAAGGGCTAACTGCTTTTTTGATTGCTATGGATGAGATAACCGAGGATATTTTGCTTGGATTTAAGGTGGACGCATTTGTGAATACCGCATGTCCAAGGTTGGCGGAAGATTTTGGCCAGTTTAAAGTCATTTCTTGTAAGGAGTTCGAGGTTGTGCTCGGTGAACGAAGTTGGGAAGATATTTTTTAAACCTTTTTTCGCAAAGCAAAAAACGTTTTTGTGCTTATTGCGGGACTAAATGTTTCACCACACGAAATGGAAGCGGTTTGTTATTCTAATTCCGTTGTAAGCAGAGCGCGGGTTGTGTTCAGTGAAATGAATCTTTTTGGTTTCTTTGCTCAGATTTTCTTTTCAACCGTAAGTGTGAAAGAACGGCTCTCGGTACTTCATTGCGAACTTCATCCTGCTTACTATGTGCTCCTCGTCCTCGCTTTCTATGGGAACGTGATTATCACTCCTCAGCAAACAAGGCTTTATCTGGCCTTCGGACGTTATCCTCAACCGAGAGCAATTAGCACAGAACTCCGTGTTATCTATCGGATGCACAACTTCTACTTCCACGTCATCCACAAAATATTTCTTACGGTGCTGTAGCCGCCTTGTTTTTATTGCCGATGCCCTCGATGCAAGTTGCACTTCGACCGCGTGAAAGTCCGCTTTATAATTCTGTGCCGACTGCTTAAACGAAGGAATCAACTCGATCAACTGCAGGATTACCACGTCACGACCGCCTCTTTTGTTGCATTCACGCACAAAATCTATCAGGTCTGTTATCTCATCATCGTTTAGCCCTTTCAGTAGAACCGTATTCAGCTTGAGCGGTGTAAGACCCGCATCTATCGCTGTATAGATACCATCAATCACCTTTGGTAGATAGCCCGTTGAAGCAGTAATGAAATCGTATCTTTCCTCTTTAATCGAATCCAGGCTGACGTTCACACGGTTCAGACCGGCATCCGCGAGTTCAGCCGCATATTTGCTGAGTAACGTGCCGTTCGTAGTCACAGAAATGTCGCCTTCAAAATCTCTCATGCCGTGCACCATATCCACAAGGTCGTTTCGCATTAACGGCTCGCCACCCGAGAATTTTATGCGTCTTATGCCAAAATGGGTCGAAGCAACTCGCGCTATCGCTATTACAAGCTCGGCACTGATTAGCGGATTCTGTTGCGTACTGTCCCGTTTTTCACCTTCGGCATGGCAGTAGATACAGTTCAGGTTGCAACGGGTCGTAACAGCGAACCGTAAACTCCTTATTTCACGGCCGTAGTCGTCTATAAGTCTTTCCATTATTCCTCCTTTTTGTTTTTGTTCTTTTTAACTCGGGTTTTGTTGCCCGGTCATGTACTTATGTAAATGTTCCTTAAGAAAAAAGGTATAAACGGTGCAAGATTAAACAGAATAATAAGAGTTATCCCACAATAAACAGTGTAGTAATGCGCAGCCAGATGTTCGTTGCGCACAGAGCGGGGAGAACAGAAGCATGAAAATAGCAATCCTTGACGGTTACGTGGACGAACCTTCCTGTTTAGGCATCCCACCTTATATAGCACCCTATCCGCGTTATATCTGGGGCATGCTAAAGCATTTAGGCGTGGATTTATGCGGATACTTCACGATAGATGCGTTCAGAGCGGATGCCGAGTTGCAATCAAAACTTTCGGAGTTCGACCTCTTAATAGTCATTGCAGGCGCGATCGTACCCGGAAAGTATCTTGGTGGTATGCCACTTGCAAAAACTGAGCTGGCGCGCGTTGCCATTGCGAAACAAAACATCCTCGTTGGCCCAATCACGCTTGAACTAACGGATCGGGATAGAGCCTCAGAAACACTCCAAAAATTCGTTATCTTTGAGTTACCGTTTGAAGAGCGTCTATATGAGCACCTTGCCACGATTCTTCATGCTCCCGCAATAGAATATAACCTGAACAGGTTTGCGCTACTCGGCGCCGAAGTTGTGAAGCAGCATCCCGATTATCCGTTTGTAGTCTGCGAGATGGAGACTTACAGAGGTTGTTACTGGTCAAGATGCTCGTTCTGCATAGAACGATTCCAACAAAGATGGACACGCTCTCCCGAAAACGTGCTTGCCGAGTTCGAACGGTTGTATGCTCACGGTGCACGCTACTTCAGGCTCGGCAGGCAGACCGACTTTTTGACCTACATGGCGGACTTTAGTAAGGAGTTCCCGAAACCAGAACCAGCGAAGATGCGCGGATTCCACGAAGCTATCTGGCATATTTGTCCTGATATAAAGACACTGCATCTCGACAATATCAACCCGAAGACCATCGCAACGTATCCTGAGGAGAGCCGAGAAGTAATAAAGACAATCGTGCAGTTTCAAACCGCGGGCAATGTCGCTGTTTTCGGTGTAGAGACCGCGGACGAGCAAGTAATAAAGGCAAACACTCTTGCTACTCGGCCCGAAGAGGTACTTTTCGCTGTTGAACTGGTGAATGAACTCGGAAAAGAGCGAGGCGCAAACGGTATGCCAAAATTTCTACCGGGTTTGAACTTCGTTGCCGGTCTGAAAGGTGAGACCAGAGAGACCTTTGATAAGAACTACGAGTTTTTGCAGGGGCTTCTCGACAGGGGGTTGCTACTTCGCAGGATAAACATTCGACAGGTGAAAATACTTCCGGGAACGCCGATGGCTGAGTTCGGCTACAAGAACTTGAGACAACACAAAAAACAGTTCAAAGCGTTCAAACGGCGTGTCCGAGAAGAGATAGACCGGGAAATGCTTAAACGTATCATTCCGTTCGGCACGGTCATCAGAGACTTGCGATGTGAAGTACAGAAGGGAAAAATAGCGTTTGCACGACAGTTGGGTTCATATCCTATTCTTGTCGGCGTTACCGGTGAGTACGAGCGTAATCGGTTCCTGGATGCGAAAGTTACTGAGTACGGGATGCGGTCTATCACGGCAATTGAATATCCGCTTGATATAAACAAAGCAAGAATGCACCAAATAGAAGCGATTCCAGGGGTTGGTAGCAGGACTGCGGCGAGAATTGTGAGGTATAGACCGTTCGAAAGTGTTGATGGGTTGAAGAGGGCGGTGGGTGATGAAATCTATCAAAAATTGAAGGAGTTCGTGTGTGTTTGATCTTCGTGAGGAAGGAAGCGCTTTTTTAAAAAACATAAAAAATAGAGAAGAATTGTTTATCTTCTTCATTAATTGTTTCAATCCCAAAAAGCGAATATAGGGTGTATACTGACCCTGGAGACAAAAAGAAGAGAATCCTTGTCGCTGATGTGAGAACGAAGATAAGGGGCTGTAAAGACCCCGTTCGCACTATTTTACTCCTGAAGGAGAAAGGACAGGTTCTATCCTATATATACGAACGAGGAAGTCACTTGGGCATATGACCTTTTGGTTGAGTATCGTAGCAGACAGAACCATGAGGTATGTTATCGCGTTATGAAGCATAATTTGAGCCTGGATACGTTTCCTGAGAGTTATCCTCTGAATCCCAGGGTGGAAAAGGTGAAATTCTACTATAAGCATCTCACACTTGTCGGATGGATAAAGGCACAGGCATTCAACACCATCAGCGACTTCAAGGACAGCTTTGACGAGAGAGATCACCGTATGACTGCGGGTACGATTGTAAGAAAGTTCCTCAATAGGCCTACAACAATAAAAACGACTACCGATTAGATTGTTGTTAAGTTTGACTATTTCAGTGAGTGAAATGCACTTAAAGAGTATTGTGATAAGATAAATCAGTCAGATCTGGAAATTAGCGAAGCAATTTGATCAAACATTCTTAAAGTTTGATGGTTTTTAGGTAAGGTTCTGCGGTTTGAATTTGAGATTGATGAGAGGTCCAAAAAGCGGAAATCTTTTTTGCCCGCTGGATAAATGGATGCAACAATTAATGGTGTTATAACACTGAGGGAATTGTCATTCCCCAAGTTTTTGGCATATTTGAATCTGCTAAAAGACCTGTGGTTTTTAACATCTTGTTTTTACGCCACTCTTCATCAAAAACCAAAAGGTCATCGCCGGTAGTGTCCTAAATTTCATGACCCGGCCTTAAACATCAAAAATTCCCTCCATGTCCAGGGATGGTTGATAATCCCTTCAGCCATACACGGAGTCCTTTCGATGTTTCTGACCCCTTTGGGAGTTTTAATCGCAAGTGTCAAATGGGGTCTGATAATATTGGTGTAGCACTGGTAGAGGTCAAGGTGGTCATCCAGCATATTCTTGCATTTCGAAAAACAGAGACTTTTCCGGAC
>QBUM01000108.1 GCA_013180585.1 Candidatus Methanophagaceae archaeon GoMg2 | reverse complement strand
CTTGTACAACATTTATCTCGGTCAAGGATGCGATCCTAATGTTAAGCGGGAGAGGTTGATGGAGCGATGGGTTACTTAACCGAACACGCATGGACGGTGGTTATATCCTTACTGGAATTACGAAATATTCTGCATCTAATTCTGATGTTTGGCTGGTTAAGACTAAGCCAAACGGGGACAAGCAATGGGAACAACCTTTTGGTGGATCAGGTCTTGATTCCGCGTCTTCAGTTAAGCAGATCTCTGATGGTTATATCATCGCGGGAACGACGTTTTCGGACGGTGCAGGTTTAAGTGATTTTTGGCTGCTGAAAACCAACTCTAAAGGAGAGTGGCAGTGGGACAAAACCTTTGGCGGTTCTGACCAAGATTGGGCACACTCAGTCCAGCAGACCAGTGATAACGGCTTCATCATTGCAGGAGGCACGTTTTCGGACGGCGGTGGTTACTCAAATGCTTTGCTGGTGAAAACCAATTTAAAGGGAGACAAGGAATGGAAGAAGCCCTTTGGTGGTGTTGCAGCCGATGACGAGGCTTACTCAGTCCAACAAACCTCAGATAAGGGCTATATCCTCGCTGGACGTACAAAGTCGTACGGCGCTGGTTCCTGGGATGCCTGGCTGCTGAAGGCGGATTCAAGCGGAAACGAAGTGTGGAACATGACCTTTGGAGATAAGCATGATGAAGAAGCAAGGGCAGTCCTGCAATTAGACGATGGCTACATCCTCGTTGGAACCACGACTTCATACGGTGCCGGTCGTTCCGATGTCTGGCTCATTAAGACCGATTCAAGTGGGCACGACGAGTGGAGCAAGACCTTTGGACATACCAACTATGATGAAGGATATTCAGTCCAACAAACTTCAGACGATTGCTATATCCTCGCCGGACGTACAATGTCATACGGCAATGGTTCCTGGGATGCCTGGCTGCTGAAGACCAATTCAAATGGGGACGAGCAATGGAACAAGACCTTTGGTGGTACAGGAGCCGATGGGGCATACTCTGTCCAACAGACCACAGACAGGGGATATATTCTCGCTGGAGATACAGGGTCGTTCGGTGATGCTTCCGGCGATTTCTGGCTGATAAAAGTAAGAGCAGAAGGAGAAGGGAATCAAGCACCCACACTCTCAAGTGGTTCTGTGAGTCCATCCACAGGTGATTCAACGACCACGTTCAATTATTATGTCACCTACACAGATTCTGATGGCGATGCACCAACTACCAAATATGTTTATATAGACGATACTCCGCATACGATGACAGAGACAAGCAGCTCTTACACCACAGGCGCTACTTTCACGTATTCAACAACCCTTTCTGCAGAGTCGCATAATTACTACTTCTATTTCGATGATGGGCATGGGCATGGAACACGATTGCCCGCATCCGAAACGTATTCAGGACCGAGCGTATCAGGTAGCCATCAAATTTTTGATACCGGCCAGGGAACATACCCAAGCTGCTCGGGAACGCATGAAGGTGAAATAACACCTGCTCATGACCTCAAAGTTACCAAATTATACACCTATCCGTGTGCAGGTACCGGTGGACACACTGAATCTATAGAGATACGTGAAGGTAGCAAATTGATAGCGAGCGGTACCTGGGACGGATACCAGAGCGACTGGCATAACATAACACTACATAACGTAACCGATGCTCCGTATGTCACGTTATCGAAAGACCTTAAATACAACTACGTTATTCGCACCGGCTCTTATCCACAAATAATTCATGCGCAAAATCGTACCACAGATGAGGGGATAATCGAGTGCTCAGAATTCGTAGATGCTAATGGAAAGAGATATGATGATTGGATACCCGCGATTCGATTAGTATGACTGGATAAAACAGTCATCCACCTTTAGATGCTCCGCCCTAAATGACCTTCTATTGCATATCCGGTCTATCAGTTCGCGCTGCTTCTGTTTCGCTGCTTCTATTTCGTCATCGCCAATCTCGAAATAAAACCTCTTTTTGCTAACACCCTCATTGACAAGTTTTCCTTCTTTTATCACCACTTCGCCACCTTTCACAAGGCACGAACAACTGCTCAGCCGCCGTTCTAATTCCTTTCCTTCTGTATTTTCGCCTATATCATATATCGCAATATCCGCATCCGCATCTAACCCTAAATGACCTTTGTTTCTCAAGCCAAGCTGTCTTGCTGGGTTCGTTCTCGTTATTTGTGCGAACTCATATAACGAATACTCAGTGCGAGGTAACTCCTCGTTTGTTAACTCTTTTCTGCTATCGTGGTCAAGCAACCCTGCGAATATCGTGGGATATGCAGGGAAGAAACACCCGTTAGGGCTGTCGGTAGAGAAAGAGATGCAACCTGAACTTGAACTCAGATGTTCTAAGGCTTCCAGTGCGAATAAAAGCGAGTAATATACTTTTTTATCTTGCTTTTTCTTACCGCTCAGCTTTGAAAATATCAACGGCTTCTCTAATCCTATATCCACACTGATGAATTTTTCAGTCGTATCAAAGATGTCATAACCAATACTCATGTTTATATCACCATTCTGTGAAGGGCAGTAGATACCAAGGTCAACTGCTACTCCCTTTTTCAATATTTCCTTCGCCGCTTCGTATCGTTCGTCATTATCAATGCCCGAACCGATATGCGCCAACCAGAACGGGGTTAAAACGTCTGTAGGTTCATCTAACAGCGCGGGGTACGTCTTCAACTGCATATTCGGCATATTCCCCGATTCTGTTTTGATTAAATCACTAAAAAACTCCAAGCATTTGTTAATGGATATATCACGATAAAAAAAACCGCTCTTTGCGTATTTCACACGTGCATCGTATAGGTTCACACCTATGGATTTCGTGAGGTCTAAAAGAAAAAGAAGCAAGTTCTTTACGCTCTCCTTGTCCCTTTCTCTTATCTCCTTATCTATATCGTATAAGCTTAGAACAAGGGATGCGGAAGTGTCCACTACTGGAATGCCGCTGAGCTCGTGATGCACGTAACTCGCGGTATTCAAAGTCATTAACGGCTCGTTTACGTGCGTATAGCCCATCCGTGCATAAGCAAGTCCTATTTCGTTTAAGGTGGGAAATCCAAATGTGAATCTCGTTACGTTCAGTCCATACGTTGCGACATGGCTGTGCACGTCTATCCCACCGGGCATTACTGTTTTAGCCGTGGCATCTATTATCACTTCGGGTTTTGTTTCGTCCACGATTTTGCCATCTGCAACGAAAATGTCCATCTTATCGCCTTCTATTCCGTTCGCAGGATCGTAAACCGTACCGTTTTTTATGTGTAGTTTCATTTCACTATTTGCTTGGTTCTCTCTGGATATTAAACGTGTGGTAAAAGCTCAGGGTGGACTTATAAATTCCAAACGCTAAATCACCGGTCCGAAAACATAAAAATCGGATAAAAACCGAAAGCCATTTATAGTGATAATATCTAAACTATCTTTTGTTAGAAGCTAAAAGATGTGTGGTAGCATACCCTGTAGCAGATAGCATGTGTAAAGCCTTTCTTTAAAAAAGAAAGGTTTAGCGTTACCAACGAAATATGCAGTGAAAGATAAAGAACACAAAGGTAAGGGAGACAACTGAAATGTTTTCCGGTAATATACAAGGAGGGTTGTTAGCACGGGAAAAAAGAGGAAGGTTTTTATAGCGGGTTTGTAACAATTATCTTGTGTGGGTTCAAGCGTGTATGAAAAAATAATGAGAAGGGATAAAAGAAGATGGCGAAGAAGATGAAGAAAGTGTTAAATTGTATAGTCGTGACTGCAGCTATGCTGCTTATAGTTGCAAGTATGGGGTCAGCGAGTGGATCAGAATTGATTTTAGAGGACAATTTTGAGTCATACTCGGTTGGCAGTTATCTAAGTTCTCCATGGTATAATATATGGTCAGGAGATACTGCATATGTGTCAGATTCATATGCTTATTCAGGCTCTAAGAGCTTCTATTCTAAAGGGAAACCTAACTGGGCGAGAACCGATGCGGTACAAATCGAACCAAACAAACAAATCGCGTATGAAGTAGCAGTTTATGCCACTGCGTATCCGACAGATGCACATATTAGCTTGTATAATAAGGATATAAGTGATTGGGGCACCCATTACGCCGATATACGTTTTTTGGACGGTAAAATATATGCCAGAGGTGGTGGTGCGAATGGGATTGCGGAATATCAAACTAATACCTGGTATAAGGTCAAAGTTGAAGCGGATTTTGATACCCAAAAGATGGATGTATACATAAATGGTGCGTTGTTGGGTAACCAACTCAATATGGGTGGGACTTCCGGCGAAGCGTTGTACAACACTTTTACGCTTGGTGCAGAGCATTCCAGTGGTAACAGTGGTGTCTATTTCGATGATGTTAAGATTTATGCCGAGGGAACCGCGCCTGAATCTCTTTTGATTGATGTCTGGACAGACAAGTCCAAATACAACATTGGCGAGACCGTTACGATTTATTACCAAACTAATACGGCATGCACTGCAAAACTAACAGTAACAAAACCGGATGGTACGCAAGTTGTGGTTGGGGGGCCAGATGATATACCTGTTTGCACACGGTCCAAATCAGCAGCCGCTGGTTACCCCACAGGAACAAGAACTGTTACCTTCGAGGCGTGGACAAGTGATGAATCTAAAGAAGCAACTTGTTATTTTAATCTGTAACTTTAACCTCTTTTCGTAATAGGTTCTTCAGTTAGTTTGTGTTCTA
>QBUM01000109.1 GCA_013180585.1 Candidatus Methanophagaceae archaeon GoMg2 | reverse complement strand
TATTATGCGAAGTCTGTGTCTATTGCTCAGTGTTTCGCAAAGTTCAATTATTTCAGCCAGGGTTTTTGCTATAATTTTCTTACATATGTAACTTTTTTCTTACACATGCAAGTTTTAACTATAAGAAGGAAAGTTTTACATACTAAGTTCAAACATAAGTAGCATATGCGGTGAATCAGTACTACCCACCGTGATATAAAAAGGGGTAGCAAAAAAGAAGGAGGTAAAAAATGGTGATGTTAGGAATGGTAGAAGTGCCTTCGGGTACTGCGGTAAGTGCATCAGAGCGCCGAGGAGGGGCGCTTTATAAATACCCAAAACAAACAGGAGGTGACACGAAAAATGAAAAAGCAACTTGCAATAGCGATAGTAGCGATAATGTTGACCGCTGTTTTGGTAGCGCCGCCAGTTATGGCATTCGCGGTGAGGGATGGCAATTCAGTGCAGTACTCTTATCGGGGATACAAGTCTATAACCGATAACTCTATTACAGCGTCCAATCAGCCATATATTACCCTGAGTAATGGAATAGAGGAGCGGAAGAGCAGTTCGCGGGTCAAATATGTTAGAACGTCTAATCAGCCAATAGTCATAGATAGGGGAATAGGGGCGGTAAGTGGTATCTCTGTGTACTCAGCGGATGGAAAATTGCTTTTCTCAGAGAACTTTGCAAATGAAATAAAAGAGACGGATAGTAACATCGTAATAATTGACGAGTCGGGTGATTTAAATTTAACAATAGTGGGTGAAGCACCGCCACCGGTAAAATTAAAAACGTCAGGACTTCTAAAAAATGCAACGCGGTTAATTGATGAGTCGGATGATTTTGCAGTGGATGGTGAAGCGCCGGGGTGTCTGCTAAGGAACGTAAAACTAACTGGACTTGTCCATAGATAGATGTGAGAGCAGTCAAGTAAACGTCTGTGATCAAACAAAAAAAGAGATCCGATGGCAATTGACGTACAAATAGGGATTTGCCTCTGGATACTGCGGTAAGTGCATCAGAGCGCCGAGGAGGGGCGCCATATAAATACCCTCAAAAAATAGGAGGTAATATGAAAAAATGAACCAAAACAAAATAGAAGCATTTTTGATGGCAAGCATAGTAGCGATAAGCATAGTGGCAATGGCAATGCCCGCGCTGGGTGGCGAGGACAAGGCAAAGGAAATGCCTGAGGATTATCCCGTTTTCAGAGACGTTGTCATCGTCTATTTCAACGAAATGCCAGCATCGCTTGAGAAGTTCGCGTCTACGTATGATGTAACGCTGATATTCGTGAAAGAAGACATAAAGATGGCTGCGTTTGAAACAGAACCCATTGGGAAACCTGGAGAAACAAGCCAGCGCACATTGGAGTTCATTGAGGAAGTCTCTAAGAACTCTTGTGTCGAGAAAGCGTACAAAGACAGATCTATGTTCGTTTATTCTGATGAGGTATTTATTATGCCCCATGGACAGGAAAAGATAGTGGAAAGGTTCGATGAGGTGTATATTCCTGCTGACTTAGAACTGTTTATTCATGACAATGTATTTGTTGAATTCTGGAGGTTACCGCCTTCGCTTGATGAGTTCGCATCCACGTATGGTGCCACACTTAAGAGCGTTGACGGGTTATCTGCTATTTTTGAAACAGACGATGTGCCGGGATTTGTCAAAAAGATTTCTACTGACCCGTATGTCATGTACTGCACTCCAGTGAAAAAGCGAGACCTTGATGAGAGCGAGCCGGAAGTCAGAGAGCCAGATCCTAGATTCAATCCTGTTTTCAGGGATGCTGTCATCGTATATTTCAATGAAATGCCGGCATCGCTTGAGGAGTTTGCATCTGATTATAGTGTAAAGTTGATATTCGTCAAGGAAGAGATAAAGATGGCGGCGTTTGAAACGGAACCCATTTCCATGCCCATGGAGACAAGCCAGCGTACATTGGATTTCATTGAAGAAGTCTCTAAAGACCTCTGTGTCGAGAAAGCCTATGAAGACGGATTTATGTTTGTCGATACAAAAAAGTTGTATAAGCCAGAGCCTAAGATAATCTATCCAGAAGACTTTGACAGACAGGGAGCGGAATATATTCCTAACGAAGTAATCGTAGGATTCTGGAGGTTACCGCCTTCGCTTGAAGAGTTTGCATCCAGGTATGGTGCCACTCTTAAGAGCGTTGATGTGGGTCTGTTATCTGCTCTTTTTGAAATAGACGATGTAACAGAATTTATCAAACGGATTTCAACAGATGCGTATGTCAGTTATATCGAGCCAAATGGTGTTGGTCACATTACATACGCCCCCGACGACCCAAAATGGAATCAGCAATGGGAACCAGAGAAGATGAGCCAGAGAAAATATATTATTCAGAAACATGAGAATACTGGAAACGTAGCACGTGTATCAAGGACAACAGCAAAGGCATTGTCGGTGGTACACAAGAAGATGCCCGTAGTAAAGGTGATGGATATTGGTGAGCGCCGGGGAGGGCGCTTTATAAATACCCCAAAAATCAGGAGGTAATGTAAAAAGATGAAACTGAACAAAATGGTAGCATTTTTGATGGCAAGCATAGTGGCGATAAGCATAGTGGCAATGGCAATGCCCGTGCTGGGTGGCGAGGACATGGCAAAGGTGGGAGAGAAGCCAGCGGTTGTGATTCCTGAACCTTCAAGCTTGGAGCCCGAACCAAAAAAGCCAGAAGAACTTGATGAGACCAAGCCAGAAGTTACAGAGCCAGACTCTTATTTCAATCCTGTTTTCAGGGATGCTGTCATCATCTATTTCAAGAAAATGCCGGCATCGCAGGAAGAGTTCGCATCAAAGTATGGTGTAAAGTTGATATTCGTCAAGGAAGACGTAAAGATGGCGGCGTTTGAGACGGAGCCCAGTTCCATGCCCATGGAGACAAGCCAGCGTACATTGGATTTCGTTGAGGAAGTTTCCAGGAACTCTCGTGTCGAGAAAGCATACAAAGACGGATTTATGTTCGTTAGACCAAATAAAGCATATACACCAGAGCCTATGATAACGTATCCAGAGGACTTCGATAAGAAAGGCTGGGAATATATTCCCAAAGAGGCAATTGTTGGATTCTGGAGGTTGCCACCATCACTTGAAGAGTTCGCATCCAGGTATGGTGCTACTCTTAAGAGCGTTGATGTGGATCTGTTATCTGCTCTTTTTGAAATAGATGATGTAACGGGATTTATCAAACGGATTTCAACAGACCCATATGTCAGTTATATCGAGCCAAATGGTGTTGGTCACATTACATACGTCCCAGACGACCCAAAATGGAATCAGCAATGGGGACCAAAGAAGATATACTGCCCGGAAGCATGGGACTACCAGAAAGGCAACACGAGAATTTTCGTTCCGATACTTGATACAGGTGTTGATTACAACCATGAAGACTTATACGGGCGTGTTATTAAAGGATACGATTACGTCAATAATGATAATGACCCTATGGACGACCACAATCATGGAACACACTGCGCCGGAATATGTGGTGCTATCATGGACAACAACAAAGGCATTGCCGGTGTTGCACAGGTGTCGCTAATCGCAGTAAAAGTGGCGGATAATACAGGTCTATTCACATGGGAAAACCTTGCAAAAGGTATCAACTATTCTGCTAACTGGGGTCCTAGTAATTGTGCAAAAGTCATAAGCATGAGTCTCGAGACAGACCCTTCAAGTCGGGTAGAACAAGCCTGCGAGTATGCGTACTATGACAAGGGATGCGTGCTTGTTGCCAGCTCAGGGAATTATGGAGGAGAACAAATAGAATATCCAGCGGCTTATGATACCGTTATTGCCGTTGGTGCAACGGACTCCAATGATCAACGTTGGTATGGCTCAAACTATGGTAATAAACTTGAACTGGTCGCACCCGGGGTTAATATACACTCAACAATTCGTAACAACGGTTACGAGTCCTGGACGGGCACATCAATGGCAGCCCCACATGTGTCAGGAGTTGCAGCTCTTATGTGGTCACAGAATCCTAAGGTTGCGTATAATAACGTAAAGGTGCGTGAGGTGCTGAAGAATACCGCAATTGATCTTGGTACGAGTGGCAAGGATAAGTATTATGGCTATGGTAAGGTCAATGCGTATGCCGCAGCCACTTCGGGGGTAGTACTGACAGATAAGAGTGGCTCGTTTACTGATAACCACGAGGATTATACCTTCTCAGTATCTGTACCAGCGCCATCTGCTGTTAATGTAGTAATGGCGGGTAATGAGACTGCGGACTTCGACCTGTACGCTAAATGGGGGTCTCCACCTACAACGACCAATTATGATGCAAGAGGATATTCGGTTACGTCATTGGAATATTTCACCGTGGAAGGCTCAGGAACACTCTATATAATGGTCCGCTCATGGTGGGGTACTGGTAACTGGAAATGCTGGGTACTTTCTGGAGATCCAAGTGCCAGCAGTGGGAGAAAGCGGGGAACGCTTTCTGAAACAGGAGATACCGCAACCTATTCTCTTAGCGACACAGGCATAGGATATGCCTTTAACTCCGGTCCTGATGGAAGCAACTTCGACCTCTATACAAAATGGAATTCACCACCTACAACCACCAGTTACGATGCACGCGGATACACTTCGTGGGCGCAAGAGATTGCAGGTCCTGCCACTAACTCAGGTACGTTACACTTTATGGTACGGTCGAGGTCAGGAAGCGGAGGCTATGCAACAGTGGGGGAGATATTTTAACCAGGTTATCTCCTCCTTCTTTTTCTTTTTATTCTTCATTTTCCAGCATCTCTTTTATCTTTTTCCCGTTCAGGCAAAGCTCAAAG
>QBUM01000110.1 GCA_013180585.1 Candidatus Methanophagaceae archaeon GoMg2 | reverse complement strand
CTTTTGTACTATATAAAAATAGTTGGACCGTCTATCGCTTATCCGAACACGCATGAAAACCTGCTGTACATCCAGTTTTTGACACAGGCGCAGGCACCTACCCAAGCATCATGGGCGTTCACAATGGCACAATCAAACCCTCTCATGACGTTATCGTGAACAGAATGTACACCCATCCCTGCCCCGGAACAGGTGGTCATTCAGAATGGGCGGCTTTTTATAACTCAACAACAGGCGAAGAAATAGCGAACGGAACCTGGGGAGGCTATGCAGTCAGCGATTACCATTACATAGAATTCGATAAAGAATTTGTTTTGCACGAAGGGGTTACTTATAATTATACGATAAGAACAGGCTCTTATCCGCAAATCATACATGAGCATGTGTTTAATACCACATCAGATGGTGAAATCACTTGCACTGAATTTATAGACGCAAATGGAAAGAGATATGAAAATTGGATACCCGCTATCAGGTTAGAATGAAAGCATATAAAACAATATGAGATGAGGAAAGCAAAAACAACAGGGATGCCCCGGAATTTATTCCGGGTGGCGGAGAGGCAGGGGCTATAAATAACAGTCAGTGCCATTTATAGCTATATTTTCGTGAAAATCTGTGTGATCTCGTTTTGCCGAAGCTACGTCTATTAAGTCCCTAACCACGCTTCCTGAGCCGTTACCATAAACGTCTCACGCCCTTTTTGTGTCATCTCCGCTAAGTTCACTTCAACTTCCACATCACCACTCAGCGCCTTTATCGCATTGCGCAAACTATCAACAAGGTCGTCCACGATAGGAACACCGAGGAACGGGAGCACTAAGGTGACTGAGACTTTACCATCGCCGACCACGACATCTTTTACCATCCCCAGCTCAACCAGAGTGTGATCAATCTCGGGGTGTGGCACTCGCGCCAGTGCATCGCGCACCTCTCCTTCTGAAATACCCATTCTTTATACCTCCTTTTTAGATACAAAAGGCATGGTTTATAAAAAAACCTTCCTTTCAAAAAGAAAGCTTTACCAAAGAAATATTACAATTTCTGTACAATAAATAAACCGCAATAAGTCCTAACGTACAATCATGATAAAAGCGATAATATTCGATCTGGATGGTGTACTATTAGATTCGGTCGGACGAGATATAGCTATAACCGTTCGCGTGTTCAATAAATTTGGTTATCCGATTACCCAATCAGATGAACAATACATCATTGGATGGCATCCCGCAGACCGTATAAGTTTCTTCGCCAATAAATTTAATATTCCGGAAGAAGAGCAGCGATTAATAGTGGCGGAGGAGAAACGTCTTTATCGTGAACTCTGGGATTCCACGTCTAAACTGCTTCCGGATGTAAAAGAGACTTTGGAAACGATAAAGAACAAAGGACTAAAACTCGCACTCGCAACTACGTCCACAAGCGATTCAGTAAGTAAATTCCTGCAAAAATTCCAGCTTCAGGGCTATTTCAAGTTAATATTATCCAGAGAGGATGCCTCTCAGCGAAAACCGAATCCCGAAATTTATATCAAGGCGCGGAATGAACTCGGTTATAACACTGATGAGATAATCGTGGTAGAAGATACGGAAATAGGAGTAACGGCGGCAAAATCCGCGGGATTAAAATGCGTGGCTATCCCAAATCAATATACAAAGAACCAGAACTTCTCAAGGGCGGATTATGTCATTAAGTCCATTAGTGCGCTTACCAAGATAATTTAATTCACGCGATTACTAAGATTGTCAGGTCAGAAAAATAATTGTGTTTCTATATTAGACTTGTTGCGAAATACCCATTAAATGGAAGAAACAGGTACCACTCACTACCCGTCCCTCCGATTCAGCGGCACTTCAAATGATAATTCCACAACCCACATGAAATCAACATGGCTTTATCACTAAAAGAATCTTTGTTACGAAACTTATCAGTAGTTATCAGCAATCGCTTAATTCCTGCGATCGCATGCTCTACCCGAACTCTGATGCCACTGATAGCCTTATTCTGCGCCTTCTCTTCATCCGTCAATTCTCCGCCTCTCGGCTTCTTCTTTGGCATCATAACACTCGCTTCCGGATAATCCTTATCAATGCCTACAAAGGCCATATCCAGCCATATAGTTATGCTTTCAGGGAATAGCCCTGTCGGAAATAGGTCTTTAAATATACTATAATCGTGCCTTTTACCTTCTTCCGGTGGGCACAGAAAACCAATTCGTTTGTTCTTATCGGTGATGACAATATTCTTGCGAGTATGCGCCTTCTTCTTGCCGGAGTAGTTTTTCTTTTGCTTCGCTTTATCTTTAGGTCTTTGAAGCGGCCGCTCCGTCCCGTCGATGAATAGGTCCTTAACCCCTGGAAATATCTCTAATAGTTCCTTCAAGCTGTTAATTTTCCTACTTGGCAGAACCATCTTTTTACCAAGCACATTCTCTAATATCGGTGTTAATTTCTGGACATTACGACAGGTATTGGATCGGTCTAGGTCAAATAACAGCCCTAAAACATCAAAAGTGGGATAACACTTGAAATAAAAGAGAATGAAAAACAATTTTTCTGATGAACTTCTCAAATTGCCTATTCTTCCGCCACCGGGTTTCCGTTCTCTATTGCCCTGTTCAACTTCACTCTCGTATCTAATCTGCCCCTCCTTTTCTATTTCTTGACCGAAACTCGTCGCCAGGTGATTGAATTCTGATGCGGATAGCCCAGTTGTGGCTCTCATTACCCTATCGTTATTTAAGGCCCTCTTAAGAGATATTATGTTTTATTATACTTGTCCTATCTAATTAAAAGCCTTTGCGTAGGGATTGCCTCTAATTAGCAACAAGTCTAATATCCAATTACGTGACCAAATTCACTAACCATTTTTTCTCGTGTAAGTGTCGTGTTTTTCATGTACTCAAACTCGGAAGAAATCATGAATTATTTATTAGAAAAGATAGTTCTTTGTAAATAGAATAATCACACGAGCCAAGAATAATCAGAGGAGTAAACAAAGATGATAAATACTATGGAGTTCATCACATCCAAAGAAATGGCGGCTCTGGACGAGAACTGCAAATTCTTTGGGCTTTTGCCGTTACAACTAATGGAAAACGCCGGCGCTAACATTGCAACCGAGATTTTAACGCGATTTACAGCAAAAGATAAACGCAACGCGGAACCCGTAAAAGTAACGATATTAGCAGGAAAAGGGAATAATGGCGGCGATGCTTTTGCTGCAGCAAGGCATCTACACCGTGGCTATGACGTGAAAATCATATTGATTGGACGTTCAAAAGATTTGCGAACAGAAGATACAAGAAGGAATTGGGGAATTTTAAAGGACAGTGGACATGGCATGGTGGAAATAACCGATTCGTCAGAACTAAAAGCGGAAAATCAAATTTTAAACAGTTCGGATGTGATAATAGATGCAATTCTTGGAACGGGGGTAAAAGGTAAGATAAGAGAGCCGGAAGCTACTGCCATAGATTTGATAAATGAAACAAACGCATTTGTTCTTGCTGTGGATGTCCCTTCTGGATTAGACCCCGATTCGGGTAAAGCGGAAAAGGCAGTTCGTGCTGACCTCACTGTTACGTTCCATCGTGCGAAGAAAGGCTTGCTAACTTCGGATTCAGTCGGTGAATTAGTGGTTGCGGATATTGGTATTCCAGACGGTATGGCGAGGATGACAGGACCGGGGGATGTGCGGATGGTAGTGACGCGAAAAGCAAACGCGCATAAAGGCGATAACGGACGGGTGTTGATAGTAGGCGGTGGTCCTTTCTTTGGCGCTCCTACTTTAACCGCTCTTGCTGCACTCCACGCTGGTGCCGATTGGGTGACGATAGCAGCGCCTAAAAGTGTTTCTTCCATTATCGCTTCATTATCGCCTAATCTGATCGTCCAACCACTTTCTTCCGAGATATTGGTAGAGAAAGACGTGCCAGTGGTGTCCAATTTGATAAAGAAGCATGATGTAATGGTAATAGGCATGGGCTTAGGTGCAGAAGAGGCGACGAGACGGGCAACAAGGCGGATAATCGAGGATGAAGCTGCTAAGAAAGTGGTAGTAGATGCGGATGGCTTTTACGGGTTACATCTGCCTATGGCCGTAAAGGATAAGCTCGTTATAATAACGCCACATGCAGGCGAATTTGCGAAGATGGCGAAAGAGGGTCGTGTGAAAGTGCCACCAGAAAGTAAGATGGAAGAGCGGATAGATTTTATAGAGGCGTTTTCACGGCAGAACAAGGTGGTTACATTGTTGAAGGGTCCTACGGATATTATATCCGACGGTGCCAGAGTGAAAACAAACAATAGCGGTAACGCAGGAATGACCGTTGGGGGGACGGGGGATGTTTTATCCGGTATTATCGGTGCTCTCTTTGCAATCGCCGATGACCCGTTCAAAGTGGCTGCGGCGGCTGCTTTTGTTAACGGTGCTGCGGGCGATTATGCGTTTGAAGAGAAGGGGTATGGATTGCTGGCTACGGACGTGATGGAAAATATCCCGCGAGTTATGAAAGATTTTAAGTAAAAACCCCCTTAACTCTCCTCGTAACCTAATTCTTTAGCTTTTTGGAAACAATGTTCAGCTTCGTCTTTACGACCGAGTTTTTCCAGATTCCAACCTTTGTCATACCAAGCCGTTTCATCATTAGGATTTAGTTCTATGGCTTTATCATAGCACGCTTTGGCTTCTTCTTGTCTCTCTAATTTTTCAAGATTAAAACCTTTGTCATACCAAGCCGTTTCATCATTAGGATTTAGTTCTATGGCTTTATCATAGCACGCTATGGCTTCTTCATGTCTCTCTAATTCACCAAGCTCAACACCTTTGCCATACCAAGCCGTTTCATCA
>QBUM01000111.1 GCA_013180585.1 Candidatus Methanophagaceae archaeon GoMg2 | reverse complement strand
ATATTAACTATACCAAATCATTATACACTTAAAGAAAGAGAGCTGTTAAAAGTTGCGGAAAAGGGGAAAGAGGTAGTTTAGGAAATGAAGATTTTAGTGGATATGGGACATCCAACGGATGTCAACTTATTTAGAAATGTTATAGAGGAGTTAGAAAAAAGGGGACACGAAGTGAAAATAACAGCGGCGGATAAAGAGAATACAGCGAAGATACTGGAAGGATATGGTTTTGATTATGAGTTGAGGCAGCATTATAAAGGGCTTGCAAGCAAAGCGATGGGTGTGCTTAGAAATGATTTTTGGCTGTATAACGTATCGAAGAGATTCAAACCAGACATTTTCATAAGCCCCGGCTCGCCGTATGCTGCACAGGTAAGCAAACTATTTCGGAAGCCACATATTGCGTTTACAAATACAGAGCGTGCGAAGTTAGCTATCAGGTTGATGTTGCCGTTCACAGACGTTGTATGCACGCCTTCTTGCTTCAAACGAGATTTGGGCTCAAAACAAGTCAGATTTAACAGTTATTATGAACTTGCCTATTTGCACCCTAACTACTTCAAACCAAATCATGCGATTTTAGAAGAATTGAATTTGGATAGGAATGATAGATATATCTTGCTAAGGTTTTCTGCTTTAGTATCGCACCATGACATTGGTGTAAAATCAGGATTTGATTTCAAGTCTGGAAGGGAAATGCTGGAATTCATAAAAAAAGTGGAGGATTATGGGCAGGTGTTTTTGACTTCAGAAGTTGAATTAGATAGCGAGCTAGAAAAATATAGGGTCACTGTACCAACAACAGATTTCCACAGTTTTGTTTATTATGCTACAATGTACATAGGAGAAGGAGCGAAAACAGCATCAGAAGCAGCGGTATTGGGCGTGCCCTCTATATATGTATCAACGACGAGACGAGGGTATCTTGACGAACTTGAAGAAAAATATGATCTGGCATACACATTTGAAAACCGAGAACAAGCGTTTGCAAAGGCAGTTGAGCTTTTAGAAGATGAGAATATAAAGAATAAATGGCAAAGGAAAAGAGAGAAGATGTTAAGCGAGAAGATAGATACCACGAAGTTCATGGTTGAGTTCATTGAAGACTTTGCAACAAACAAAGTGTCTTCATAATTCAGAGCTATGAGTTACATTCTTGTTACGCCTGCGAAGGACGAAGCAGAGAATATATCTGAGCTCATACATTCAGTGGCGGGACAAACAATCAAACCTTTAATATGGGTTATTGTAGACGATGGAAGCACAGACAATACACCAGAAATAATAAAAAAAGCAAAAGAGCGATATGAATGGATACAAAGCATTCGATTGAGTGAGCATCTAAGAGATTTGAGCAAGCATTATACCAACATATGCAATACAGGCTTTGATTTCGCAATCCAGTATAGTAAGACAAATAACTATCAATACGATTACATAGGGCTTTTGGATGCAGATATGATATTAGAGCGAGATTTTTATAATAAAGCAATCGAAAAATTTAAGGAAAATCCAAAGCTCGGGATAGTGGGCGGCAGTATATATTATGATGTTGATAACAAATTGATTAGCGAAGATGACCGGGATGATTTACCACCTGGCGGTATAAGATTGTGGAGAAAAGAATGTTTTGAAGAAACGGGCAGTGGATTATATCCGGGCTACTCAGCAGATGCGGTATCAAATGTGCTTGCGAAATTGAGAGGTTGGGAAACAAAAAGCTTCACAGACTTAAGAGCGGTGCAGGCAAGAAAGACGGGCAGTGCAGAAGGGTTTTGGAAAGGATACAAATACCATGGCGAGTCTGCTTATTTTAGAAACTATCATCCGCTTTTTGTGTTGATCAAAGGATTAAAAATTTCGTTTAGAAAACCTTATTATATAGGGATAGCTTATTTTTATGGCTATTTAACTGGTGCTATAAGGAGAATAGATAAAATAGATATAAAAGAGGTCAGGGATTATTATTATTATCAAAAATATAAAGAAGTAATAGGGTATTACAAGAATAAACTGAATATATTGGCGGTGAATAAGAGAAAATAAATGAGATTCACAAATCGTGTTCGGTTTGGGTTATTAACAGGCTTAATAGCACTTAATCTAATTCTAAGGTATCCAGTAACACCACACGAGATTGGTTGGGATACATTTATAATACATATACTGGCAAATTCTGTATCAGAATTTGGTTGGGCAAAATGGTGGGTGCATTGGTTATCAATAGGTGGATTTTATCCCTATTCTTATGCGAGTTCTGTTCCTTTTCTTGTTTCCGGTATTTCGCAATGCACAGGAATTATTAACATGGAATGGACTATATGGCTATTCTGCACGCTTACCGGGATTTTTACTATATACTTTGCATACATATTAGCAGGAGTTATCTGGAACAATGATTTATTCAAATTTTTAGTTGCTTTTGGCTATTCCGTTGCGCCAGGACTATTGACTTTTTCAACATGGCAGTTATCTTCCAGAGGTCTTTTTATTGTATTGTTACCGCTGTTCATATATATGGTCTTAAAAACCAAGTATTCTCTAAAATATGTTCCTTTAGCTATTATTTTATTTATGGTACTTGTTGTAACGCATCATCTGTTTTATTTTACCATTCCCGTTATTTTTAGTTACATTGCTGTTGTTATATTCTACAAACTAAAAGAGCGAGTAAAAGTAAAAATACCTGATTTCGCTAATCTCTCTTTTATTGGTATTTTTATTGTTATGCTTTTGATTCCGTTTTTTACATATATGTTCATTAGTGAAACAGGATCAAGATATACCTGGTTGAATTTATTAGCACAAACTTATATGAGATTTGTCGGTATTTTGCTTGTCTTTACAATTGGTGGTTTCGTATATCTTTCACTTAAAAGCAATAAAAGTTTCGAGGAATGGTGCCTCTTACTTTCGTTAATATGTCTTGCCCCATTATTGTCTATGGTGCGTTATTCAAAGTGGGTTTTCATTATTTTTGGGGTACTTATTGTTAGTATAGGTCTGATAAACATTGCAAAAGCATATAATAGCAAGAAGGGAAAGTATGCATTTGCTTTAATAGTCATTGTGCTGTTACTTTCTGTCAGTTTCTCAGGATTTTATCAGCACTACCGGAATATTGCAGGCAAAGCAACATCTAATGAGCGGTATATGGAAGATGCAACATATATTGCTGCATTATGGATTAAAGATACAATAGATAAGCCTATGGTCGGTAATGATTGGGTCGGAAGAAGAGTGTTTGCTATCTCCGAAGTCCCAACGTTGATAGGTTTTGGTACTATTGATTTAACCTATGGTTTTACCAAAATAAGCGATTTGAATATGATGAAAATTTCTCCGTTCTCTACCGAGTTCTATTTCGAAGGGCCGTATGTACGAACACCCCATACACCATATACCAGCTATTATGTCTCCCTACTTAATGAGGTTGAGTTTGATAGCTACTATGGAAAACCTGTGATTTCGAGATTTAATCTTTCATGCGTAATAGAAAATGAAGACACCGGGGATAATCGTTTTATTCGGTCTGTTCATCGAGAAAAGAGTAATATATATGATAATGCAAAAATCAGGATATGGTGTTTGGATTGAATGTGGCTTTTAAAATTTTTGGGATGAATGAGCGAAAGATTTATTACTTACAAAGAGAAATGACAGAATAAAAGGAGCTATATTTATATGCAATTAAAAAGAGAGGACAAGAAGAAATATGTCAAAAAATAGAATTACATACCTTTGGACCTGGCCAGATAACTTTGGGAATGTTTTTATTGATTTAGGCTCGATTCAATCATTAAAAATGGCAGCGCCAGAATGCACTATTAATCAAGTTGGTGGCTTATCGAGAGTATTATTTGAGGATAGACATTATGGTCATAAGAAGAAGATTTTTAGGTGGATACCTGCTTACGCAAAAAATTCGGTATTAGGTGAAAGAATTTCTAGAGTATAAAAACCCGATTTATGAACCCTGAACTAAACATTAGTGAAATTGCGGTCCACAAGATGTTTAAAAATTATCTGGATTTGAGTTTGTTCATTAAGTCTGATTTTGCTGTACTCTCTGGTTGCATATTAGATTGGTATATCATCAGACAATTCGGGTCAACTTTATTAGATTTGAAAAATAAGGGTGTTAAAATAATTATAAATGGTGGAGGAGGAACTTATTACACCGAAAAGGTAATAAGTGAGGTAAGAAAGTTTTTAAAGAAAATTGAGCCTTATGCTTTTATTTCCCGGGATGAGATAGCATTCAAGAATTATAACGATTTAGCCAAATATTCCTATAAGGGTATTGAGTGTGCATTTTTTCTGAATGATTATTTTACACCCGTCAATCTTGAAATGCCCCCCTACTGTGTTTTTTGCTTTGATAGAGGACCCGAGCCCGAAATAGAGGTTAAAGATAGATTGATAGCAAGAACGCACCATACACATTATTGTGATCCGCCTCAAAGCTATTTTGAGAGACCGAATACAATTATTTCTGATTTGGCAGAAGACTACTTAAATTTATATGCTAATGCTGAAGCGGTATACACGGATAGAGTACATGCCTGTGTGGCTGCACTTACTTACGGTACTCCTTGCAGGTTATTTTACAAAACATCAAGAGCACTTTTATTTGATAGAGTAAGAGCAGAAGGTATTGAAAAAGAGCTAACTTATCCTGATACAACTAAAATAGAACAAGAGAAGGAGAAACAAATAAAATTTTTGTCTGAGGTGCTTGAGGAGTGATACTTAAAAATGATGCTATAAGATCAAAGGATAAAAGAGGGACTTAAATGGGTAAAACAATAGATAAATCAAGGAGGATTTTGATTTACCCCTCTTTCCGTCCCATTCTTTATATACTTTTGGAGCATATCTCGATGTTTTCGGGGGTTTTTCAA
>QBUM01000112.1 GCA_013180585.1 Candidatus Methanophagaceae archaeon GoMg2 | reverse complement strand
CAATTGAGTTTTGGAGGCGGCAAAGAGGGACGGCTTAAAAACAGGTAAAGAAGCAGCTATCCTAACATCAACGTCCAACACACCTTGTCCTAATGAACTTCTGCCAAAAATTTCAAAGAGCAGGACACCAAACGAGGAGTTAAATAGCATATTTACCTGCTTAGATTCTTCATCCTCACATAAAATACCATAAAGATTTTTATTTTCTATAACTCCTATGTTATTATCAAATATAACAAATCTATCCCAAAATCTTTCAGGAAATAATAAATTAGCACTCGCTCTTTCTCCTAAATCATACCACCTCTTCCTCGATTTACAAGTTGGTCTCTCGTGAAATCCCTTACTTTCCCCGTATTCTATATACCGCAGGACATTGGTACCTTCCAACTCTTTCTTATCCTTGTGAATCATCAAAACTCTGAACTTCAAATCTTCCTGCTTGACCACGATTCCTTTGCACTCCCGCGGTGATTTAATCA
Source organism: Candidatus Methanophagaceae archaeon GoMg2 (assembly GCA_013180585.1). Classification (GTDB taxonomy): domain Archaea; phylum Halobacteriota; class Syntropharchaeia; order Alkanophagales; family Methanospirareceae; genus QENJ01. Next base: position 4,449 of record QBUM01000112.1, on the reverse strand, counting down.
AATAGTTCGGCACCCACTTCCTACCCTCTTTGTGGCACCAGAATTCCTTCTCAATTCCCCATGCCTCTATTTCCTCCTCCGTGCGATAGAAAAACTCGTTTGCTCCTGTTTTAATTCCAAAGCGAAGAAGATGATAGAGGATGGTTATTTAGGCGGCAAGGGAAGCGAAGCACATAAAGCTGCGGTCGTGGGCGATACTGTAGGTGACCCGTTCAAAGATACTGCCGGACCTGCGATTAATCCGTTGATTAAAGCGATGAATATGATTGCAATCCTGTTCTCGTCATTGTTCGTGGCTTACGGTTTGTTACCAATGTGAATGAAAAAATGAAAACGAAGAAATGCGTAATTTGTAATGCACGTAAGGGCAAGCGGTTTTGCGTTAAGGAGGATGATTACATCTGTTCCAAATGTTGTGGATTAATTAGAGACCCGCAATTATGCCCTAACGATTGCCCTTACTTTGGTAGTTTAACAGAAAAGAAAGGAAAGGAAGAATTGCCAATATATAAAGTCCTGATGACTACCCCAAAGGGCAGTCGAAGCATTGTGGTTGCAAGGGAGAAGGAGAATGGCAACCTTCAATTCATCTCTGTCTTGGTAGACGAGTGGAAGATGGGGCTAAAAGATTGCTTTGGCGGCTTTGATGTGCCCAAAAAAGAATTTAATAAATTTGCTATGCAAGCCAAATATGTGAATGCCGGCCTCGACGAGTGTAAAGAGAAGATCAAACGCGGCATACTCATCGCGGAGACGCTGGGTTTTAAACTACCACGGGAATTCCGCGAGTTCAAACGCATTCTGGGCGACCTTGATAGCATTGAGCTTACTGGTTCATTGTATAAATGTTTTGAATGCGGGAAAAGGGATTTGACCGAGGAAGAAGTGGAACAGATAAAAGAAGTGACATTACGTGACGTAGCTGCTGGCGTTTGCGGCACTGAAGCGGAGACGATGATTTATTTCGTGTGTGATGAATGTAAAGGTAAAAAAGAGGTTGGGGGTAACAAAGAGCGAGTATTGGCGGAAGCGGCTAAAGTGAGAAGAGGAAGAGATAAAAGAAGTAGATATAGAAGAAGTAGATATAGAAGAGAAAGCGTTTGAAGAGCAAAACAAAGGCATCAGAAACTTTGCCGTGATAATATCTGTGGTTTGTTTCTTTGTATTTGTATAGCAAATTTTTAAAACCACGAGATTCCACAAGATTAACACAAGAAGTTGGGATTAATGTGGAATAATGTGGTCCATGGTATACTAAAATCTGGTTACTGTCCTTCTATTCTCGTGAAAATCTGTGTGATCTTGTGGTTAGCTAAACAATTACGTTTCTTTTTATGGGACAACAAGTTTTTAATCCCGCTCTCCAATCTTATTCTCTATGCAAGTATTAGTACAAACAGTAATCCCTGTATTCGCAATCATTTTAGTAGGTTATATTATCGGAAAACTTAAAAAATTAGATATTCAAACCTTAGTTGATTTAATCGTCTATATATCTGGTCCCTGTTTAATCTTCGCCTCCATTGCAACCAGTGACATTAACCTGACCGATTTTACCACAATTGCCGCAGCAGCACTAACCATAATCCTCCTTATGACTCTTTTAGCTTTCCTGTTCTTTAAACTAACAAATTCGGGCAAAAAAGGATTATATTTACCTATGGTCTTTGGTAATACGTGTTATTTGGGCTATCCCGTTGCATTATTCGCATTTGGCATGGACGGTCTGTCGCGAGCGGTTGTCTATGATATGATGAACTCGTTAGTTATCTTCAGCCTTGGCATCTATTTAGTACACCACAAAAACGAGCTACAAGAAGTTTTCAAAGTCCCGTTACTCTATGCAGTGCTAATTGGCTTAATAGTCAATATCTTAAAAATCCCGATTACACCAGTGCTGTTCCAACCAATTGAAATGATCGGGATGATCACTATTCCATTAGCATTAATCGTACTCGGGTATAAACTGACCGAGATAAAGATAACAGCAGCAAAAATAGCGCTCGTCGCTTCGGCATTCCGGATTCTTGGAGGGTTTTTAGTTGCTTTTTTGATAATCAAACTATTTTCCATAGACGGATTAGTGAAAGACATCATATTGCTACAAGCAACAATGCCATCTGCCGTTATGGCAATGATATTAGCAGCCAAATACGAAAGGGACGCTTCTTTAGTTGCTTCTGTCGTTTTTATTACCACTGTGCTCAGTATAATCTCTATACCGCTAATACTGACTATTTTATAACACGGCAAGGTGGTATGGGTGGCAGACGGTGTCCAATACCGCGGCGTTTTGTGGTAGGGACTTGTGGGTAATATCCATATGTGTTCGGTTAAGGGATTGATGGATACAACCTGTAATTTTTATACTTGCCCCAAAGAGCTAAATACAACAGACCTTTTAGAACCCCTAAGGGCTTATTCCGTAATGACCTATAACATTTCCGACACGAATTTACACAGATTGCACTGATTTATTTTATCCATTATACGAAGCTGTCCCACAATTGATTTTAACCGTAAAAATAACGCTTCTTTTGGCGTTTAAAGCCCTACTTGCCTTTATTTTTCTGTCGTTTTTGGATTGTTGGACAGCCTCTTTAGTTCTGAAAATAGTTTAATTCTTGATTATTTAGACGAGAGCGGTTCTTTAGAACCGGTCGTTTGTAAGTTAGTTGGTAAAGGTGAAGAAGGAATTTCAGCAGGATGTAAATGTGGAACTTTACCACTATGGACCCATAATTGTTCTAATTCTGAGTGCATGTTTCCGTTACATTCGTTAAATCATTGTAAGAAGAAGTCATGCCCTATATGCTATCCTATTTGGTTAAAGGCGCGAAAGCAAGCCATTAGTACCCGTTTATTGAGCCGAAAGGCTAAGAATAGAAATAGGGGAAGGCGTTTAACTCAGGTGTATGTATCTTGGGATAGTAATAATGATACTGGGACGGTAGCCGAGCTTAAGATGAATGTTAAGGACGCTTTAAGGTACGCAAAGCGAAAAGGCTGGCGTGGTGGCGTTATGTTTATACATTTGTTTAGAGTCACGGAAGAGGCTAAGATATTAGCTAAAGAGGCCGGAAAGGCAGTTTGGGAATGGATAAGAGAGCAAGAATGTGAATGGGATTTTTACTTTTATTCACCTCATATCCATCTGTTAGGTTATATTGGTCATATGCGATCTCCGAGAAAAGGAGAAAAATTTATATATGGCGTAAAAAGTGACGTTAGGAATCGTCCGGTAGATTATCTGAAAGATGATAATCCATATGACGCTGTGGAGGGTGTAGCAAGGTATTTGCTGTCACATACGGGTTATTTTGTAGATAACCCTGGAGCTATTAGCTCCTATAATTGGGCTGGTAACTGTAGCCGAAGGTGATTTAGAACCAGTAAAGAGGAGAGAGAGGGTGCAAGGTTAGTTCCTAAACCCTGTCCTATTTGTGGAGCTCCCGTGGTTAGTTCCCGGGTAGCTTGTAATATTTATTATGCTGATCGCGATGCAGGTTATGATCCACCTAAATACATGCTAAGAGATGGTGGTGCTTGGTGGCATCCAGGAGCTGGTAGCGTATTGGTGAAATATGAATAAAGAAAAAAAAATTATCTTGGGTCCATCTCTCTTTCAGTAAAATTGTAAACTTCTCGGTGTTTGTTTGTTATTTCTTTAAATATTTCTAAAATATCTTCATCTGAATTTTTAAGCATGTTTGATGTGTCTTTAATTTGTTTAGAAAGTTTTCTAATCGTTGGTATATCCTTATATGTTTGCAATTCGTCCTTATTTTCTTTTAAAAAATTATTTTCATGCTCTGAAACTCGGGGAACGTTATTTGATAAATCCCATTCACTTATAATATATTCCTTGCAAATGTTTTCCAAAACAAAATGGGCACGTGTCTCTGTTCCGAGTGCATCGGAATTTGATCGATTATAACTATTTATCATGTCTATTAGACGTTTGTTGAATTTGTCACTTTCAAATTTGTCTGTAACTTCCTCATCAATTTTTTTATATAATATATTTAGTTTTTCGGCTAACTTATCATTCTCATGAAGCTTATCGGGTAAAATGGTAAACTCTTCCATTATGTCCCAAAAAGCATAAGTATAATAGCGTTCCCCTTTAAAAAATACGTGGAAATTCCGACCAAAGTATGTTCGGGTACCATTTGTGATTTCGTTGATTTCCCCTTTTAAATTGTGTATATTAGGGATTAAAACATGTTGAACCCCCTCTAAAATTTTATTTCTCTCTCTATCCTTATTCGTTGAATCTATTTGTTCGCTAAGTTTCTTTAGATATTTCCAGTTTATAAAAACAAGAGCTCCAACTGTAATAATATTAATTAATGCAAAAATGGCATCCCAGTTCCATGGTTTTATAATAGAGAGAGGCTGTCCCACAATTGATTTTAACCATAAAAATATCGCTTCTTTTGGGGTTTA
>QBUM01000238.1 GCA_013180585.1 Candidatus Methanophagaceae archaeon GoMg2 | reverse complement strand
ACACAGATTAACGCAGATTGACACAGATCAACAATGTCAAACTCAAATAAGTCCGCGTAAATCAGTGTAAATCCGTGTCTTTAGTAGAAGGTAGTTAACTTTATATACAATAACAAAAGAAAACCCTTGTTTCTTTGGTAAAGCTTTCTTTTTACGAAAGGTTTGTGCTAAAAGAAAAACAAAAAAAAGTTTCTTTGGTAAATTAATAAATAATCTCGTGAAAATCTGTGCAATCTTATGGTTACACTTTTCGGAATGGCTATATTTTGCATTTACTTACGTCAAGTGTACCGGGACAAAAAGTGCTTCATCTCTCTTATCACAAGACCGCCTTCCGTTACTTTAACCTTTTCCGCTATCAATACATAATATCCTTCCGATTCCGCTACTACATTCCCTCTCGCCTTTACCGGCGTTCCAAACGAAATGCCCGTGCTATTCGCTCCTGAATCCAGAAATACCGCCCCCGTACCATCGTCTAACACGCTTCTGTTTCTATTTTCATCCGCCGAACTTGACACTATATCCCCTTCTACGATTACATCAAACGCACCACCGCAACTGACTATATCTTCTATCGTCCTCTTCTTCGGCTTTCTCAACTCGGCATAACCCGGGAAATCTATATCCTGCTCGTGCAACTGCGTCTTTTTACCGATATACAGCGTGGGCAGTCCTTTCCACTCCTTTACATTAGCGTTCTCTATCTGTACTACTTTATTCTTTTCCACTCGTTCCGACCACGAAACAAACGGGAGTTTCGCGCTGTAATCAGCAATTACTCCTGTAAGAACCACTTTCTCCTGCCCTTCCTTAGTCCTTATCTTTTTAGTCGAAACTTCCAGGACCCTACAAAGGGTGTTTATTCCTGATTCGCCGGGCTTCAAGCACTTTAGTTCCCGGTTTCTGCTGTCCTCATGGACAAACCGGAAAAAGCCGTGTCTTTTATATTCTCTTTGCATCTTGTATTCTTGTGTGACATGCTGTTAAAAATAACTTCGTCATTTAAAATTTATTAAGGGTAAGCTTCTCAAGCATCTCATCCTGATCCCTAACAGGCAATGCACCTTTGGTCTTCAACTCGCTGAGCCGTTTTGTGGCTTCTCCATCCGTGAAATCACGGTCGCCTATACTATTAGCATCCTGCAGAAGTACGGGTTTGCCCATTCCCAACGCCGCCTCTGCCGCGTCCAGGTTCCTCAGATTTCCGAAGCCCACAGGAATACCACACAGCACAACGACATCTGCTTCGTTAATCATCGCTAAATGCGCCTGAAACGCATCATCCGCTATCGAAGAAAAAGGTGCTTCGGGCACTATCGGAATGTTCAAGAGCTGTGCAACTTCATAATCAGTATCCCGCAGGTTCACCACACCAGCAGTCACTTTGTAGCCGTTCTCCGTGAGTAGGTGCATTAACGACGCGCCTTCGCCACCACCGCATATCAGATGAATCGTAGCCTTAGTTTCACTTGCATCCTGCTGACGGTGTTTTATAGTAGCAGGAACGGGCGATATGTAGCGTAGGTTAGTTAACGCATGTCGTTTAGCTATAACGTTCGCACCAAAAGCTCTTTTTATGTTAGCCGCAGTCAGTACCTCTGCCTGTGTGCCCAGAGCAATTATTTTGCCCTTGTGCAGCAATACTAAACGGTCACAATATTGCGCGGCTAAATTGAGGTCGTGGATTACTGCTATTACTATCAATCCTTCCTGCGTAGTCAGCCGCTTCAGAAGCTCCATTATACCTATTTGATAATTTATGTCGAGATGAGAAGTGGGCTCATCCAGCAGTAAGACCCGGGGCTCTTGTGTTAAAGCTCTCGCTATTATAACAAGCTGCCGCTCGCCACCACTCAATTCCGTAATCGGTCTTTCCGCCAGATGCCAGCAGTTAGTAAGTTCCATGCTCCGCTTCGCTATTTCCAGGTCATTATCAGTTTCCAGCTCCAACCGGCCCAGATGCGGATTCCTGCCCATAAGCACGATGTCACGAGCAGAGAAGTCGAAATTAACAGCGGTATCTTGTGGCACTACTGCGAAATTCCGTGAAAACTCCTTGTCCTTCATTTTCATTACATCGCGGTCCTCTAATAAAATCGTGCCCACTTTCGGTCTTAAGATACGACTGATTGTTCTCAGTAACGTTGTCTTTCCCGAGCCGTTCGGCCCGATGACACCAAAAAGTTCGCCTTCTGCCGCATGGAAATCCACGTCCTCCAGTACTTTCATGCTTCCGTAGTACGCATCCACTTCTTTTATCTCTAAGGTCATTCTATGATAAAAAGTTATATATTCCTTAAAAACAATCTATAATTACAGTAGTGAGGTGTAAGATGAAAACATATGAGAGAGTCCAGTTGGCAAGCCTGATAATTGGTCTTTTTCTATGTGGGATTTCCATTATTCTTAATCAGCTTATGGCATTACAGTTTGGGTTGCTATTCGTGGGTATTAGTCTCCTCCTTTTCTTCTTTGATATTAACCTCAGGCATAGATTGAAGATTTATTCACTGATATTGGATATCAAAAACCCTGAACTAAGACAACAGGGGTATGAATCGTTAAATCAATTGGAGAAATCGCTTACGGAATTGACCAGTGGATATTTCTCCATGGTTAACCCTTTTCAAGCCCGAGATATTGCTTTCGATTTCCTTAAAACTGCCGCTGAGAATACAGAAATTTGGGCAACTCAGGATTTTGTTTCCAGACCTAGTCTTTTAGAAGACGAGCGAAAACGTTATTTCTTCTCACTCAATAATGCCGCGGTGGGACGAAGAGCAAAAGTAAAACGAATATTTGTCGTTGACAACAACACGCGGAATAACCCCCTATTTGCTGATTATTGCAATGAACTTCTCGGTGCAGGTTGCGAGGTCTACCATATCTCGGGGGATATCTTTTACGGGATCGTGGATAAAGATTTTATGATTTCAATGAATAAGAAAGCACCACAAAAGTCAAAGGTTTTAATCGGGGGAAGAGACAAACCAGAGGATGAATATATCGCAAGGCTTTCATACAGAACTGAAGACATCAAGAAATATCAGTCAAAATTTGATATCTTATTGAAATCAAGTGAGAAGTTTTAATGAAGTGGTTCGATGCTGAGTTGCAGGCTCCATCTTTAAGTACTGGATATATGCCTGGCTTGGCTGTCAAAATATAAATCAAATGAACTACAAAGAGGTAGTAGTATTAATTTTTGTGATGCTGTTAGTTGCATCCACCGGATGTATAAGTTCACATTCTCCACCCATAGAAAAGAAAGAATTGAAAGAGGTTATTGGTGACAGGTATAATGGGTCCTTGTGGTCATATACCCACGGCGATTATGAAACTACTTGCATACACTTCACAGTTGATAAAAAAAAAAAAAAAACTTATGTTGGATACAGATGGGATAAGAGTTATATTCCTGCTCTTGATTGGATAAAAAACAATACTCCAAAAGATGCTAAATTCTTGTGCTGGTGGGATTATGGCGGGATGATTATGGGTTACACAGAGAGAAATGTTGTTGCGTATGCGGCATCAAAGAAGTTGAAAGAAGTTGTAGCAGGATGGGACGAGGAAGGCTGGGAAAAGAAGAAACTACCACTTTCAAATGAGATAATAACTGACGTCAGCACGGCATTGATAACAAATGACTCGGCTCGGACAAAAGAAATCATGGAGAAATATACTGCAGAATACGTATTCGTTACGAGATGGGACGTAGAAGAAGGTATCTTTGGTGCTATAAATATAGGCGCTTATGGTACTGAAAAAGTGCATGTAGGCAGTGATGAGTATTATAAAACTATATCGGTGCGGATGTGGTCAGAAGATAGCATACAAGGATTTGAAAAAGTTTATTCTGGCGATACAGTTAAGATTTACAAAATAAGCTCATCCAGATAAATCTTATACTTACCCAATTTACCGTCATAATTACCAGCCGATATTTTCACTAACCCCGTAACGTCACGTACGCTATCAATCGCCGCTTTCATTGCTGCTCTTACTACATCAAGCGAAACGCCATTGATAACGATTTCCGGGATGCAAGCCACACCGTCAGGTACTTTCGAGCCGCTTATTCTATGCTTTAACGTAGCGCAATAGAGATGATTAGTCGTGGGCCCAATCTCGGGATATTTTGTTTCCGGCTTCGATCCGGCAGAGCAAATATCAAAAGGCGCAATGGCACCTTCTACTTGGTGTACCGCATCCACCGCTTTTTCGCCTACTTCCAACGCTGATTCCAGACTCTCGCAAAAGAACCATAAGTTGCCACCCATCACTCCTTTCTTATAGCCTAAAAAGTGCTCCACGTGGAATTCGCCCATCATTATCGGCACCGCTATCACCTCTCGTCCAAACCGCTGCTCTACTGATTCGTATCCGTCACCACAATGCCCTATCTTATCCATAACGTTTATCTTACCGTCGGAAGAATCAACTGCGTTAAAGACTGAAGTTGTCGGTACGACCAGTATCCCCTGTCGTATCCGTTTCGATAGTTCATATTCCAATTTTTGGGATGCGTCTTCTCCGTAATTCACCCATATCTGTACTATCGCACCTTTCCTACCGTCAGGCGTTTCGTGCTCGTTCAACCACTGCTCTATCCCGCCCTCGGATTCTCCAAAGACCGTGCAGGGCAATGCCGTGGCACTGTAAGCCGCACGCTTCAATCGCTTCTCATCCTTAGCCGTTACGCATATTCTTGCAAATAAACCGTCAAAAGCCTCGCAGTATGTGTCTTCTATTTCCATCTTTTAAAAATACCCCATCTCTAATTTATCCTTCAACTTCGCTAAATATTCCGGGTCTCTCTCTATTTTCTTTTTTACTTTCTTTAATGTCCGATAATTGATTAATGCAGGTTTGTATGAAGGGTCTATATCGAGTGATTTTTAAAGGTGCTTCTCTGCCTCATCACACGCTCCATTGAGTAGATAAATAAGCCCCAAATTGCCATAAGCCTTCGCTGAGGTATTATCAATGCTTGCGACATACTTGAATTCCTCGATTGCCGCGTCCCAGTCCTCATTATCCATAAAGTCTATACCTCTACGGAACCGCTCTTCAAGTGCAAAGTACGTTTCTGAGTCAATACCGGGCTTATTAGCTAATTCCTGTTCTAAAACATCCTTAATTCCGTCCAGAAGTTCTTTTGTTCTGTTCTTCACTTCTCTATCGGGATTCAATGTAAGTGCTTTATGCAGACATTCACGAGATTTCGCGATATGACCTTTATGTATGTATGCATATCCGAGATTATACCAATGGGGGGGATAATCAGGATCCGATTTCACTGCTTTATCAAAATAGGTGAATGCGTCCTCAACTCTGTTCAACTGAACATACGAAGTCCCTATTAGCATGTACACATTGTCAATATCGGTGTATTCTTTGGGGATTGTCTTGAATACTTTTATTGCTCTCTTAAACTTTCTTGATGCAATGAGTCGCGCACCCTTCTCGAGTGCCTCTTCACACGCGGTTATATCTACTACCCATCCATTCCCGGTATCCACCTTCAGCGGATTTGCCTTTGCACGCACACGACCAGCTCCGCTCTCTATTGATTCTTTGTGGACACTACGCAAGTGCTCTGCTAAATTATATATGTTCACACTCACACCACAGACAGGGCATTTTGTGAATTCTCTTTGCTGCTTCATACCGCTACATTGTATATATAACCTCTATCATTGATATAATATACGGATTTTTGGATGGTCCCACATCCACCGATACCTTTTTATGCTTATGTGCCAACACATATTACGAGGTGAGGTATCTTAAATGGCAACAACCATAAAAGAGCATTTAGAAACTATAGACAACGACCTAGCTGCGTTAATTCTTAAAATAAGTAGTATCGCAAATACAATAAGTGACGAACTGCCGTACCGAAGGGGTAAGGCGGACACAAAGAACGTATTTGGTGAACTGCAACTCGTTGCAGATAAATGGGCAGATCAGTTCATAATAGAAGAATTGAGGAAATTAGGACTGGTTAAAACAGTGGTATCCGAAGAACAGCCGGATATAGTACCACTCAATGATTCGGGGACGTTCAATATCACGTTGGACCCGTTAGACGGCTCGTCAAATATCGAGAGTAACAATCTGGTAGGCACAATAATAGGGATATACAAAGAAGACCTACCGACTCAGGGCAAGCATCAGGTAGCGGCCATGTATATTTTATATGGACCTGTGGCAACTCTGGTTTATACAGCACAGAACGGCGTACATGAATTTTTATACACAAAAGAGGGGTTTGTGCTGCGAGGAGAGAATATGAAGCTTCCTGAACCGGGTAAGTTATATGGTATTGGCGGGCTGCGTAAAGACTGGCTACCGGCATTTAGGCAATATATAGAACAGTTGGAAGCAGAGGGCTACAAATTGAGATATGGCGGCTCTTTTGTTGGCGACTTCAATCAAATACTGCACTACGGTGGGATATTTGCTTATCCCGCGCTAATTGAGAAGCCAAACGGCAAGTTAAGGCTATTGGTCGAGAGCAATACTATGTCGTTCATAGTGAAACAAGCCGGCGGGGCTTCAACCACGGGTAAGTCGTCAATATTGGACGTTGTGCCGGAAAGTATAACGCAACGAGTTCCGACATACATCGGAAACAAAGAGTTGATAGAAAAGTTAGAGAAGATATTTTAAAGGAGGAAAAAAAAGACAAATGGAAGAAAAAGGAGAATTTGGACCAATACCCGGAAACAAGATGTTCGGGGCGTTGTACAACACAGAAGGGATTATAATGGCTGCAAATACTAGGATAGTTCATGGCGTGGCAAAAGGTGTATTCCGAGCTGCTAAAGATTTGAAAGCTGCCGTCATCTTCGAGCTTGCCAAATCAGAATGCGATTTAAAAGGTGGCTATACCGGTTTAACACCACAAGATTTTTCCGATGCCGTTTGTGGAATTGCGAATGACGTGGGCTTTGGTACGTGGGCGCTTCATGCAGACCACATAACGGTAAAGAAAGGTACTGCCGAAGAGATAACAGAAGTGAAGAAATTGATAGAAGCAGAAATTACGGCGGGATATACGTCCTTTGCAATAGACGCTTCGTTTCTGTTTGATCTAAGTGGAACAACAGCGTTGGAGGAACTGCAGCGGAATATAGACGTGACTACCGAGCTTGCGAACTTTATTAAGGAAAAGATGGCAGGCAGAGAGTTTGGATTGGAAGTCGAAGTTGGCGAAATAGGGAAGAAAGATAAAGATGGTTTAGTCCTTACAACGGTAGATGAAGCGACTACGTATATTACCGAGTTGCATAAGCGTGACATTTTTCCGCAGGTGCTGGCTATTGCCAATGGCTCTACGCATGGCAACATATACGACGATTCCGGAAATCTTATTGAGCAGGTTTCTATAAATATAGACCGAACGGTGGAGATAGCAAAGGCAATCGAACCGCTTAACGTGCGGATTGCACAGCACGGTATTACCGGCACACCGCTTAAATTCATAAGCACGAAGTTCCCTAAAGGGTTGATCCTGAAAGGTAACGTTGGCACGTTCTGGCTGAATCTGGCGTGGGAAGTATTTGAGATATTTGAACCTGAGCTATACGAAGACATATGGGCCTGGACTTTGAATGAATACAAAGAAGAAGCGGCAAAGAAAGGCATAACGAAGAATGACGAGATTTTTGGTAAGTACAGTAAATTCGCAATAAAGGTATTTAAGGACCGGATATACAGCGTTTCCGACGATACAACACGAGAATTAGAAGCTAAAGCCTACGCAGAAGCTATGATGTTCTTCAAAGCGTTTGGGGCTGTGGGCACTGCGGATAAAGTAGGCAAGTAACTAAAGCGGGATAGCTAAATGACGGGGCTACAATGGTCCCCCATTTATTATTTTTTATTTATGGATAAAGTATACTAGTTCTCTTTGATAAAGCTTTCTTTTTTGGAATAGAGGCTTTGTATAGCCCTACTCTCAAAGCACCTAAGTAGACATTATACGATGTGCCTTTTCATCCCTGCTTTTTATTTCTTTCTCTATCAGCTCTGCACGCTTGATATACTGCTGTGCCTTCTCATCATCGCCAGTTATCTGGTAAGTCCGTACGAGATTGTAGCAGGCTGATATGCCTTCGTCCATTAGATATTCGCTGTGATTAAGCGCAGCGTTGAAGAAACTGATTGCCATATCATGTTGCTCTAAACTTGCGTACGCAACGCCACAGTCGTTACAGGCCTTTGCCAACGTAGTAAGAAGTGGATCTCTACGCACTATCTCCTTATAAACTTCTATGGCTTCCTCGTACTTGCCTTCCGCAAGATATTCTTCGCCCACCAGTATTAATTCTTCTGGTGTCTTTTCTTCTAATTTTTCCGTTCCCTTTCCCCCTGCCATAAGAAAGTAATAAATCATGCCTCTTTATATAACCTTTGTCTTTTGCGCTCTTTTCCAATGAGAAAAACTATTTTTTTTCTACTTGCGTAGGGCGGCCGCGAAAAATTCTTGCGTTTGTTTAGCTAACCAGAAGCTTATACAGATTTTCGCGAGAAAATATAAAGTTGTAAGATATAATATGCAATCCTAACCGGTATTATGTGTCCAGTATCAAATCATTGTGTTAATCTTGTGTAATCTCGTGGTTTTTTTCGCCGCAGCTATACAAATAAAATGTGGGGATTTCATTTCAAATGATAAAGAAAAATGTTAAATAAATAGAGGTAACAATATCCCTGTAAAATGAAGCAGAAAGCGACTTTTAATGAAGTACTGGAGGAAGTCAAGCAGAAAGAACTGATACACTCTTACGATGTCATCGGTGATATAATCGTCATAAGGCTTCATCCTGAATTGGAGTCGCAGAAGGAACAAATCGCAGAAGCGTTCCATACGTTTCATCCAAAAGTGAGAACAATCGTAGCCATCCCTCTTTACTCACATACTGATGCGCTATACCGAACAAGAGATTTTGACGTGATATGGGGCGATGAGAGGTTTGAGACAACGCATAAGGAGAGCGGCTGCGTCTTCAACGTGGACCTCAAGCACGTGTTCTTCTCGCCACGTCTCTCTTACGAGCGGATGAGAGTAGCCCAAAAAGTCGCTCCCGGCGAGACGATAATAAACTTGTTTTCCGGTGTGGGCTGCTTCTCCATTCTCATAGCGAAGACACAACTACAAACGAAGATTTATTCTGTTGACGTGAACCCGTATGCGTATGAATATATGACTAAGAATGTAGCATTGAACAAGGTAGAAGGGCAGGTAATACCTATTTTAGGCGATGCACAAACAGAATTAGAGAAGTTAGAAGGTGTTGCAGACCGTGTTCTGATGCCGTTGCCCGAAGAAGCGTATTCGTTCTTGCCCGCAGCGGTAAAAGCGCTGAATCCTGATAAGGTAGGCATGATACATTATTACGATGTTTCTACTGGAAATAGAGATGACGAACTATTTAATACGCCAATTGATCGGGTTAAAGAGGTTCTATCATCTAATTTCGGAAATTCGTTAAGAATAGAAGTGGAGGAGAAGCGGATTGTGCGTTCGGTGGGACCACGGAAATATCATGTGGTTCTGGATTTGCGGATAGCTTTTGTTTGATGGAACGGTTAACACCCGCGTGTACGCTAAAGGCTTCTTTTAGCGATAAAAGGGAACCTATATTTGAAATACGACTGCTAATTGCTAATTTAGCTTATATCATAGTACCCGCACCTATAAGGTGCCATCTTGCCCTTATTTTCCTGCCTATTGCAACACGAGAACCTTCTTTTGCGCATATCGGCCTACTTAGTTTTACCTTTAACGTATCCTTAGTCACCTTTTTCACTTCGCCCATCGTGATTGCCGTTCCCACACTTAACATTAAACTCTCACTTACTTTTATCGCCGTGGTCGCCAGCTCATTTGCAACACCAACAACACGCGCCAGTAAATGAAATTGGATAGTGAGTTCATCCCTGGTCGGTGGCAGAGAGCCCGCCAAGCCCACACACTGCCCCACGAGTGAATCTTCTATCGTCATGCTTGGGTCTAACTTGGTGCCCACACCGATTAGACCACCGGGAGTCACCTCGTTTAGTTTCTCACCACCAGCCATTATAGAGGTTATCTCTGTCTCTATAGGTAGCCAGTTCTCCTTACCCCCCACAGTCACCATTCGACCGGGTCTTATCTCTAACTTATCAGCCACTCTTAACTTACCCATGAGCAATGAACCCCCGATTACTCCCCCTCTTATATTTTTTATCGGCGTTCCGGGCTTGTTCACATCAAAAGAGCGTGCGATATGCATCTGTGAAGTTTCCTTAGAAGAGTGAGAAGGTGTAGGTATTGTTTGCTCTATACTCTGTATCAACATGTCCATGTTTGCGGATTGCTGCGCGGATATAGGAATGATGGGTGCTTTCTCGGCAATCGTACCTTTAACGAACTCTTTTATCTGCAAATAATGCTCTATTGCTTCTTCGCGCGATACGAGGTCTATCTTGTTCTGTGCTATCACCGTCCTCTCTATGCCCACTATGTCCAGAGCCATCAAATGCTCCTTCGTCTGTGGCTGTGGGCAGGGTTCCGTAGCCGCAATGAGAAGAACCGCACCGTCCATTATCGCAGCACCGCTTAGCATTGTCGCCATTAACGCTTCATGTCCCGGCGAATCAACAAAAGAAACGGTTCGTAACTCTTCGGTCTTTGACCCGCAATGTTTGCATAGCTCGTCTATGGTGTAGCAATCCGGCTCTTTACAAACCGGGCACTTTCTGAATGTAGCATCTGCGTAACCAAGCCGGATAGATATGCCTCGTCTTATCTCCTCACTGTGCCTGTCCGTCCATTCACCAGACAAAGCATTCACTAAGGTCGTCTTACCATGATCTACGTGTCCTACCATTCCTATGTTCACTGAAGGCTTTTTCGTTTTTGTTACCCCCGATTAGTTAATCTTTTTATTTTCACTTCTCCTTTAAGATAAACACTTTAAATATAAGTTTTCTTTACAGTAGGGTTCATGGTGACGAGGATGGAATTAGACTTAAAAGAGCGTGATAGGGAGTTTCAGGGCATAGCGCGGCAGTTCGCCTCGACAGAGGTATTGCCGAGAGCGGTAGAAATAGACAGAAAAGGGAAGTTCCCTTCTGACATAGCGAGGCGGATGGCGGAACTCAAACTTGTTGGGATACCGTTCCCGCGTGAATACGGCGGTGCTGGTGCAACTCTAATGAGTTATATCGTGATGTTAGAAGAACTTACAAAGGCAAGCGCGAGCATTGGATTCTTAAGTTCCGCGGGGCTTATCACCATGTTCCCCATTCACTATGCGGGTTCCGAAGCGCAGAAGGAGAAATATCTGAAGCCTTTGTGCGAAGGCGAGAAATTAGGCGCATTTGCTTTAACCGAGCCTTCCGCAGGCTCGGATCCACTTTCTATAGAAACGACCGCGGTGCGAGAAGGCGATGACTACGTGCTTAACGGAAGAAAGGCGTTTATTACAAACACCGCCGTTGCTGACATCTATATAGTATTTGCGTATTCGGACAGGAGCAAAAAGCGGAAAGGTATGAGCGCATTTATCGTGGAGAAGCGAACAAAAGGGTTCTCGTTTACTGATATAAAGGATATGATGGGTATGCGAGGTTGCATTGTAGGCGGGCTGGAGTTCCGCGATTGTAGAGTGCCGGCGGAGAACTTGCTTGGCGCCGAGGGCGACGGGTTCGGGATAGGTATGGCTACTCTGGATAGGGATAGAATAGCAACAAGCTGCATCGGAGTCGGCATTGCTCAGGCTTGTTTAGACGTCTCAAAGCAGTATGCAAAAGAGCGGAGGCAGTTCTCGCAGCCTATCGCTAATTTCCAGGCAGTTCAGTTCATGCTTGCAGATATGGCGGTTGAGATAGAAGCGGCAAGGTTGCTTACCTACAAAGCGGCTTATCTCGCTGATACCGGGGCGAGGTTCACAAAGGAGGCGTCCATGGCTAAGCTTTATGCCTCGGAAGTTGCGTTCCGTGCGGCGTCAAACGCGATGCAGATACATGGCGGTTATGGCTGCACGAAGGAATGTCCTGCAGAACGGTATTTACGGGATGCGCGGATACTCAGCATCGCCGTTGGGACGTCTGAGATACAGAGACTGGTGATAGCACGGGAAGAGTTGCGGTGAATGGTTTGTTTGTAAAAAATCGTTTCGTATTTCCATAGCTAATATGAAAAACCACAAGATTTCACAAGATTAACACAAGAAATGGAGGGTTAGTAGGGGTATGATAAACCATACAATAGAATCGCCAACAGAGTACAGAAAACATATTCCAATGATTGTTCTCTCGTGGAAATCTGCGTAATCTTGTGGTTAGATAATCAATTACATCGTTTCTTTTCTATTTTTATTCTCCAGCTTCAATCAACTTCACAAGCACCTTCTCCAAATCCACCTTACTCTTAGCAGCATCCGCAACTATTTGTCTATAGTCCAGCTCTTCATCGGCGATTATACCATGTGCATAATTGTCAACCGTGCTTATATTCGCATATCGAAGCCCTAACTCCTTCGCAAGTGTTGCTTCTGAAGCCATGTTCATGCCCACTATATCCGCATAGTTTTTCATGAAGTTTATCTCCGCACGGGTTTCGAGCCGCGGTCCCAAGGTCTGGAAATAAACGCCCTTCCCCACGAGCTTTATGTCCAACTCTTTCGCTGCGTTTATTATTGCAGTCCTCAAACCTTCGTCCAGACCCGGTGTGATATGCACGAGTTCGTCATCATAAATGGTAGGCATGCTGCACAGGCTGATGTAGTCGTGAGGGACAACCAGTGACCGCGGCGTTATATCACGCTTTAAACTGCCGACAGAGGTAGCACCCACGATTCTTTCTGCGCCCAACTCCTTGAATGCGGATATAATAGCTTTATATTTTATCTGGTGTGGAGGGATATTACTTTCCTTACCATGCCTTGGGCTGAAGACGTACGCATCAGTAACGAGAAGGTAAACCGAGCCGTATATTGTCTCAACTTCTTTCTCTTCCGCATCTTCAAGTAACTTCGTGCCAAATAAACTTGTTCCGCCAATGATGCCGAGTGTTGTCATATTATGTCACGCTCCTAAGTTAATCGCAGGTATCCAATCGGTGTATTTTTTACCGTTAGTATCCACGAACTGCGAGCAGTTTATCCAGCCGTTCGCTGTCAGCAGCGCATCCATATGATGAATCTGCGGATAGGAGCCTGTGCGAATGCTGTAGTTGTAAGTTTCGCCTGCAACAAGCGTGAACGGTTTGTTAAAAGAGATGTTGTGCCCGTTTCCAACGTAACCGTTCCAGGTTGCGTTCACATCCAACGTTTCGTTCCATAATCTTGCGTATTCTGTATGACCACCGGTTCCGGGGCATGGGTAGGTGTACAGTGTGTGAACTAGGATATTATTTGTGGGCTTTATTGTGCCGTTGTGTGTGCCGGAGATGCTTGGGTATGTTCCGGGTCCTGTGTCAAAGATATTTTCTTCTGTTGGTGCAAGGTAATTACCGAAAGGCACCACTAACGGGTGGTAGTCCTTATCGGTATCTATACTGTAAGGATTATCCCAAATACCATCGTGCTCTGAATCAACATCCGTGTAATCACCCCAGTAGTTACCTAGGTAGTTTGTGTATTTGCTACCGTCATAGGTGTAGGTTATTTCTTCGGTGGTGTTCCAGATGTTAGTTGAGTTGTAAGAATAAACATCATTCCTGTTATTTATGAAGTTATTAAGACAGATTTTGTTGTTAAAAGATTCCCAGATAGAAACGCCATTCTGGCTGTTCGATGCGTTGTTGTTGGTTAAAGTGTTGTTGCTTGAAGAGCCTAAGTGAATACTTTCACTGCTGTTTGAGAAAATGTTGTTTGCAATGTTGTTGTTGCTCGAAGAATACAAAGTTAGGCCATAGTTTCTGTTCGAGTTTGCAATATTGTTCGTGATTGCGTTGTCGCTCGAAGACTCTAAGTAGATGCCAAAGTAATTGTTTGAAGCATTGTTATTCGTGATCTCGTTATTACACGAAGACCGTAAAATAATACCCACCTCGTTGTTTGAGGCATTGACATTTTCTATCCTTGAATTGTTCGAAAAGGCAAGTATTACACCATTAACATTGTTCTTTAATGTTAGAGTGCTCACTGTTATATTCGTGCAATTTACAATCCCTACGAAGCCAGCATCGTTCGGTATCTGTTGGTCCCGTTGATCAACCCAATAATAAATTGGCTTTCCATCTACTTCGTTGCTCGTGTCTATGTTCTGGAGATAGTCTGAGAGACTCTGGCCATAGATACCAAAATTGCATACATTGTTCCCAGACATTTTATTGTTAGTTAATGTGTTGTTGCTTGAATACGCCACGACAATACCACAGTGGTTGTTAACAATTGTGTTTTTACTCGAAAAATTCAAGAAAATTCCAATGTGATTGTTTGTGGCGTTGTTATTTGTGATACTGCAATGATTTGCCATGATAAGATAGATTCCTGCAATTCCACCATTTGGATTTTCTGTTGCACCACACACCGTAAACCCACTAATATTCACATAATCCGCCGTTACCTCCAATACGTGATCATTTTGATTCGCCGCCTGAACAATCGTATCTTCTGGATTTCCTGAGGTTGACCTAATCGTCAACGATTTATAAACATCTACATTCTCTGTATAAGTCCCTGCATCCACCGTTATTGTCTGCCCATCTAAAGTATCAGAATCATCAATCGCAGCCTGAATCGTAGAGAAGTTCTTGCCTGTGTTAAAGTTGTGGACTGGTTTTGCTTCTGCCCTCTCTCTTATCTGTATCGTTATATTTAGTGTATTCGCCCTTCTTTTTTCTCCATCACTGTCTGTTACAACTAAAGTTACCGTGTAGTTACCAGTGGAAGAGTAGGGATGGTTTATTATTTTCCCGCTCCCTTCTTCTCCGTCACCAAAGTACCACTTATACGATACAATCAAAGCATCCGGGTCAAGTGTGTATGAGGAAGAAGCATCAAACGTTATGTTTTGACCCGCGAAAGGATATTTAGGGTAGTAAACGAAAGCTACTTTCGGTACAAATTCGGATGGTAATATCAAAAATGGTGATGCAATGCCTTCTTCTAACATTTCTGCATTCAGGTTCGTATCATTAACATGAACAACCGCTAAAATCCGATTATATTTATCGTATTGCCTTAAATCATCTACATCGAATTCCACCTCTTTCCCCAGGCAATAATCTTCTACAAATTCTTTTGCCTTCTTCCCTTCTTCAGTATCAATTTCCGGTGCGTCTATGCAATCAAGCCGCAATCTTTGTAAACCTGCTTTTTCCACCGGTGAAATGTCAATCGTATCTCCATCCTCAACGTAAACCACTTTTCCACTTCTTATTTTGCCCTTTTCCAAATCTTGTAGCGTATGCACCCAATAACCATCCAGATTCATTTTCCAGAAACGATTATCATTGTCACTGTCGCTTTTAACTGGTGTTCTGTCAATCTCTTCTCCTTTTTCATCTTTGAGTATTATCGATTCATCATCACTGTCAAGCCATTGAGAATCATAAATGTAAGTCCAATATCCATTTGAAGGAAGGGTGACATTATCTATTTTTACCGTAACTGTGGTTCCATGAGTTGATGATAACGTCCAGCCGCTTATATTTACGCTGCTATTTGCAGGATTATAGAGCATGACCCATTCTTTACCAGTATCTTTTCCCTGCGGGTTCTGGTCAAAGGCAGTTATCAAAACGCTCATATCTGAACGATTTGATGTGCTATTCATTGAGTTATCAACCGCAACACAAGGCGTTACGCAACTTAAAACCATCACTAATACAACTAAAATTGCAAATACCTTTCGGATGCCTTTATTTTTCATATTTACCACCTGGTTTTTCTTCATCATCCGTTCTTTTTATAACAGCTTTTATTAGTTTTCCATTCCTTTCGGCGCTGCCTTTGCGTTTTCACTCCAACTTGACAGCAGGTATCCAATCATCGTACACCTTCCCAGTTGCATCAAACTTTTCTTTTGAAAATAAACCTTTACTAAAGAAACAACTTAATAGTAGGAATCCAGTCATAATATTGTTTCGCCATCAACCCTTTTTAACCAGTCTATTTCATCAAAATCCTTGTTAAATATCAGCTCATTCATCGTGGAGCCCTCTAAATCTATTAAGGCATCGCCACCCACAGATATTAGCCCCTTGAGCTTTAAAATTTCTTCAATTGATATAAATTTAGGTTCTAGTACTCCACGTTCTTTTCCTGCTTCGCCCATAATTTCTTCACGTTCTTCCAAAGATAATTGAGAGAGAATCCGCACAATTTCTCCTCTTGGCAAATCAAGAGTTACTTTAGTCATCTATATCGTCCCTCCGATTTAATATATCTCTACACTTAGTCCAGTTAGTTCTTTTATCCACCTGAAATGCTCTTCATTCCTTGTGACCACAGCTTCACAACCTTTGTTTAACGCAATCGCTGCTATAATTGCATCCGCACCAACATGTTTCCTATGCGTTAATGTTCCACCAAGCTTAGCTGCTTTTACCGCATCATTATAATCGAAGTCTAAAACTTCCAGTCTACTAATCGCCTTGTTCAATTTAGCCTTTGCTTTTTCCCTCTTATCTTCATCTTTTAGCGAATAAGCACCAAACAAAGCCTTGTAAACGTTGAAAATTGTAGGCACTCCCTCATTATCTAACTTCTGTGTTATAGTCCTTATAGCAGATGGTCTTCTGATCAAATCAACGAAATAAGTAGTATCTATACATTTCATGTTCTCAAGTCCTTGTCTATCTGCGTTCTTAAACCCTTTACCGATTCTTCATACTCCGTTACCGCACTTAACTCAGGGTAAATGTCTAATATTTCCAACAACCGCCCTTTAGTGCCTGTTAATCTTCTTATAACCTCAGAAAAACTTTCGTCTTTACCCCTTATGCTATCCAGTAGTGTATATACATCATCCGGCAACGAAATGCTTTTTGTCATCTTCTTTTTCACCTTTTACCTATTACTATTTATAGGGAGTGCATACAATATAAAAAGTTTTACTACAACCATTGTAAAAAAGAAAAAGTGCTAAGAAAGCTTTACTGAAGAAATAAAGGAAAGATTGTGCCAATTTTCTTTGTAGCCGTTCCCGGTTGCGTTTACATCCAGCGAGGAGTTCCATAATCTTGCGTATTCGGTGTGTCCGCCTGTACATGAATAAGTATAAATCTTTTGCACGGTGATTGTCTGCGTATGCGTGATTGTGCCGTTGCGCGTGCCGAAGATGCTTGTCAATTTATCATCTCCTATAAATACGCTCTCTATGCTCGATCTCAACTATAAACACAGTTTTCTCTTCGTCTATTAGTTTATATATTATCCTATAATGCTTGAATACGACTCTTCTAAGACCTTTTAGCGAATATCTAAGTGGCTTCCCCCTTAATGGGTCTTCGGCAATCTTTTCCATCACCTTAAAGAGCAGCACTCTTTCATGCTTGTCGTATTTCTTGATTTTAGACTTTATCCTGTTATCGAATTCTATAGTATAAGTCATTCGAGTTCCACATTTTCAACCTCTTTCAAATCTTCCTCTGTAATTTCTAACTCTTCCTTCAGTTCTTCAATGGTGTATACCTTCGTTTCTCCTCTTTCTTTCGCTCTTTCACTCTCTTTTATGTTTTTAACCAAATCCTGGTTAGAGAGAATTTCAAGATTTTCCATAAAGTCATCGAGTTCTTCCTTCGTTTTTAATAAAATAGAAAGCGCTTCTTTGGCTATTTTTTCATCTTTTAATACCTTCGGGTCTATGCTAATTTCCTCTCTCATTTTTTACTTCTCATCCTCCATTTAATATTTTTTATCCCCCTCAAGCTTAATGGCGGGTATCCAATTATCATGTTTCTTGCCATTCGCATCTGTAAACTGCGTGCAGTTTATCCACCCGTTCGCTGTCAGCCGTTCGGATTCGTGATGAATCTGTGGATACGAGCCTGTGCGTATGCTGTAGTTGTATGTTTCGCCTGCTACAAGCGAGAAAGGTTCTTTAAAGGAAAGATTGTGCCAATCTTCTTTGTAACCGTCCCATGTTGCTGTTACGTTCAAAGTAGAGTTCCATAATCTTGCGTATTCCGTATGCCCACCTGTGCCTGCACAGGGATACATGTAAAGTTTATCCACTGTTATCATTTGATTTAGCTTTATCGTACCGTTATGCGTCCCTGAAATAGAAGGATATGGCTTGTTAGACGAACCAGTGTCGAAATAAATCGTTGATTCAAAACCATAAGGCTCAGTCGGAATATCACTGACAGAAACGTTCTCAGCTAAAGTCGTATTTCCTGTTTCTGTTGAAACCACAAGCGTATATTTATCGTCAGGAGCTGCTTCAGCTTCTTTAACCACACTTATCCGATATCCCCCTGTTTTTCGATAAGGAATAAAAATCACATCATCGGGATCACCATCACCATTTATGTCTTCTTCCGTATAAGAAGCGCCCGGAATATCGTTTGATTGCTTGCTAACGCTAAGATTATCAGGGTCGGTAACGACTATATCCACAGGACTATAAGCCGTTATTGTGATAGAAGAGGTGCCGTGGTAGATTCTAAGATTGTTTAGTGTATACGTTCCGAGTTTGCCATTTGGCCATTCTCTTATCTGCTTTTGGTCGTCGTACGGGTCTAAGAAGTAATAACTGTCTCCAGATTTGCCGGTGAAAACTATGAAATGATGGGGATAACCGGTTGTTGGGTAACTGACATTAGCAATTACAGGAGTTCTTTTTCTTAATTCTTGGTCAATTGTTTCCCAGTTCGCGCCGGACCCGCCTATCCACTTGAGTTTGCTGCCTGTTACTTTTTCAAGCTTTTCCCAATGTAGCATTCCGTGAATATCCAGTCCACCAGCTTCTGTAAGGCTTGTATTTAGCCTGTCCGGATCAGTGTCATGTCCAAAATAGTTTGAGAGCATCGCAACAGAAGTGAGCGCACATCCATAACCACCGATGGAATAAGAACAGTGATCCAATTTTTTATTTTTCCAGGCGGGGTCTCTTTGGCTGAAGAAAGGGACAGTGAGTAATTTCTCTGGTGATGGTGGCGTGATATAATTCTCGAAAGGGTCTACCAGTGGGTGGTTGTCGTAGTCGGAATCTATGCTGCGAGGATTATCCCAAATACCATCGTTATCGGCATCAATGTCGGTGTAATCGTCCCAGTAGTTGCCCAAATAGTTCTCGTAGATCGTTCCGTTGTAGGTATAAGTTATTTTCTCTGTGGTGTTCCAGATGTTTCTTGAATTGTAAATAAAGATACCAGGGGTATCTATGAAATTATTAATGTAGATTATGTTATTGGAAGATTGATCGAGTGAAATATCCCACCAGTTGTTTAAGCAGTTATTCTTTTTGATGTAATTGTTACTGGAATAGTGGAGGCTGATTCCCCAGATGTTCGAACTGTAGATGTTGTTTATAATATCATTATTGCTGGAATATAAGAGATAAATCCCCTTTTTGTTGTTCGAGCAGGTGTTATTTTCGATGATAGAATCGGTTGTGTACGCCAATTCAATGCCAATAGATGCGGAAGAAACATTTATGTTTTTAACAACCATGTTTGAGCAGTTTGCGATTATAACCTGACCAACATCCTCTGGAACTATGATTCCTTCTATGTTCTTGTAATAATAAATCGGTTTCCCATTCACCATGTTGTTCTCGACAGTATGGGTGTTAGTGTATTCAATAGAATAACCATATATTGTAATCCCACAATTTTCAAATGTGTTTCCAATGATAATACTGTTACTGGAAGAGTAATGGTGAATCCCAAAATCGTTATTCAAGTCACATTTGTTGTTTTCAATGATATTGTTGCCAGACCAAGCGAGACAGATTCCATAATCGTTGTTCGAGCAGTTGTTATTTTCTAAGTTGTTGTTGCTTGATGAATTGAGAAGAATTCCACCATGGTTATTTAAACATTTGTTGTTGGTAATGTTGTTGTTACTGGAAACTAAAAGCAGGATCCCATAATCGTTGTTCGAGCATATGTTATTGAAAATATTACATTGATCAGCGGAATAGAGATATATTCCCGCTTTCCCCTCTCCAGTCGCCCCTTTAACCGTAAACCCACTTATATTCACATAATCCGCTGTTACATCAAACACATGATCATTAGAATCTGCAGCCAGAACAATCGTATCCGCAGGATTTCCTGAAGTTGACCTAACCGTTAAAGATTTAGTAACCTCCACATTCTCTGTGTAAGTCCCGGCATCCACCGTAATTGTATGCCCATCCTTTGTATCAGCATCATCAATCGCAGCCTGAATCGTTGCAAAATTCTCGCCTGTGTTTATGTTGTGGACAGGAGAAAGAGTTGTAGGCAAGTCATCCCTCAGATAAAACTTATCTTCACCTGGCCGATAAACACCAATGTTATCATCACCATCGCCATCCCAGTCACCAGCTACTGGCTTGTCACTAATATTCCCAAGCTCGTAAGGACCCAGCTCATGCTGACCACCCGTAAGTCCTGAGTCCAAACAAAAACTGTTAGTATTTGGAGGGACATTGGGCCTGAATACACCGACATCGTCATCACCGTCCCAATCCCAGTCGCCTGTAATTGGAACATCACCCGACAGCCCAAAAGGAACGTCTTTAAACGAACTTGCCGTAGAACTGCCCAGATTGAGCAGATATAAGTAAAATGTGCTGTTGAGAGGATAGTAACCGCCGAGGTCGTCATCACCGTCACCGTCCCAATCGCCCGCAAGCGGTATATCGTCCGGATAGTAGCCAAAGGGAATTGTTTTGTCCGCAGCACCAACTTCGTAAGACAAGTTTGCCCCGTTTCGCGTGACTAAATAAAACGCGGATTGCTCAAAACCTTCTACTTTCGGGCGGTAAACGCCTATCTCGTCATAGCCGTCACCGTCCCAATCGCCTGTAACGGGTATGTCTGTTATCGTACCGAATCTGACTGTTTTGCCGTCAAAAGTGAATTCCGCGGTGCTGGTGTTGTAGATGCCGGTGGTATCCGTTCCGTTGCCGTTCAGGTCGGCGGTGAGGGGGATTATTGTGCTACCAGGTTTACGAAGCCAACCTTGCACAGAATAATTACTGCTAAATCCGCTAACTGTGTAATGCCCGCCTGAAATCGACATGCTAATCGTTTTATCATTGTCCACAGCAGTATTAGCCCAGTTTTGATGAATGACGTGGACGCTATCAGCCGTAACTTCTCTTACAATCGCCACGTGCCCATAAGTGCCACCACTTGAGCATAGAATATCTCCCGGCTGCGGTGATGTAGTGCCACTATTTGGATAAGCAACTAATCCTCTATCTGAGGCCGTGTCATAATATTCATCGGCATTCGTACCTGCTATTCTGATTTTCTGTCCATAAATAACGTAGTAATAGCGGTTTACATATTCAACGCACTGCCATTTCATTCCGGTGTTATAATCATCTTTATAATTGTATTCACCGCTTGCATAGCTATTTTCGAGATTGGAATAAGCTATTACATCGTTGTATGTACCAACTTGAGTCCCGAAAGCTAAACCGCTCACTTCAACTTGACTGCTCACACCAGAAGAAAACGCCAGTGTCACTATCAAAGCCGTGAAGACCATCACAGCAATCAAATTTTTTGATTTTTCTTTCTCATCCATTTTTATCCCCATCTATCTAATTTTACTCATTTAACGTCCTATTCAACCCATGCTATTGCACTCCCTAAACCATCCAAAAAATTCGTGTATTCATCTTGCGTGATTATCCTTCGCCTCAGCGCAATATCTAATACATCCCCTGTTCCAATCAACTCACCTTTAAATATCTCCGATAGGCTATTAACAACCTTAATAAATGCTCGGTCATCAGCGATTATCTTATCTACGTCCAGTTCTATAGCCAGCGAAAGGACTTCTATCTCTCCATCGTGGATACCCCTTAACATCCTGTCAATTTCTGGACGTTCTTCCCGCTTTTGAGACATTATCACACCAAGGTCTATATTTATTGCTCTCGTTACTATCCACGCCCCACACGCATTCTCTATTTCTTGGGCATCAGAATAACCTTTTGCAAGTCCTGCATCAACCGCCTCTTTATACACTTCTTGTGGTATGTAAACCAGTTCAAAGAGTTCTTTCAGTACATATAGCAGATTCCCCTTTGCCAAATATATCAATGGGGTCGTATTACTTACCACCTTCACCTTTCATTCTCCCAACCTGAACAGAGATGTCCTTTTCCTTTAATCTATCTATCATTTCCCAAGAGGAGATCCCCAGTATCCCGGCAGCCTTCCACAATGATATTTCCCCTATTGAATACATTCTGATAACTTCCTTCTCGGTTCCTTCGTTTAAAATTGCCCTCATCATTTCTGTGGTCTCAATCCCTTCAATCTTTGCTATTTCCACAAGTGGATAAATCTCCTTTCCTTCTATCCTTAATGACAATCCCATTTTCTTCCCCCCTATAATTTCTGCAATCTCAACATTTTTTCTGTATAATACAAATATATTTTCTCTTTTATCTTTCTCCATAAGTATTAAGCTAATGATATAGCAGGTATCCAATCAGTGTACCGTTTCCATTGGCATCAAACTTTTATTTCAAAAAGAAACCTTCATGACACATAGGGACACCCATGAGCATAAAAATGTATTTTCATGCCAAACAACTTAATATCGGGTAGCCAGCCCTAATAAACCTTACCTTTTACATCTATAAATTTAGTGCAGTTTATCCAGCCGTTTTCGGTCAGCAGTGCCGGCGTGTGGTACACCCACATTAGCCCGTGCGTTTCTCATAGTAGTATGTTTTGTTTTTTGTGCCATTGTGGATCCTCTTTATACCTGGATTTTAGAAGCAAAAATCAAACTTTGTAAGCAAAAGTTGTTTCCGCAGCAAAGCCGAAGAAGGATATTAATTTAAGTATCACCGGATTTTTAGTTTTAGTTACAGTGCCAAGGAAAAGAGCGATGGAAGAAAAGATAGAATTCTCTGCATTCTCGCCAACGGACTATCGGTATGCCGTGGGCGAATTACGGGACTATCTATCAGAAGAAGCGTTTGTGCTGTATAAAGCCAAAGTAGAAGCGGCAATTGCCCGGGGTTTTGCGAATAATGGCATTTTACGTAAGGATTTATGCGATGAGATAGTGGAAGCGGCATCGAAAGTGAATGCAGAGGCGGTTTACGAAGAGGAGCAGCGAACGAAGCATGACATCAGAGCGTTAGTTAATGTAATAAAGACTAAAGTAAGCGAGGAAGCAAAACCATTCGTGCATCTCTGTGCTACTTCTTATGATGTGGTGGACACCGCAAATGCGCTCAGGTACAAAGACGCCGTGAATAAGGTTATTATTCCTGATATGGTCGCATTGGAACGCGCCTGGATAGATTTGGCACGCAGGGAAAAGAACACGTTACAAATAGGACGGACTCATGGTCAACATGCAGAACCCATTACGTTCGGATTCGCAATTGCACAGTACGTGAACCGCTGGGGTTCGCAGATATTAAAGGTGAAGGCCGCGAGCGAGAACCTTGTAGGGCAATTTTCAGGTGCCGTGGGCGCGTATAACGCATCGGCTTTAATTTTCGATGATCCAGAGGAGTTTGAACGAGAGGTGCTGACCTTGCTTGGTATGAAACCCGCAATGATCTCAACGCAAATAGTCCCACCAGAACCCATGTCCGATTTCTTTCATTCCGTTGTATGTAGTTTCTCGGTGTTAGCCAATTTCTGTGACGATATGCGGCATCTTCAACGGACTGAGATAGCCGAGGTGATGGAACGAGTGGCGGAAGGGCAGGTAGGCTCGTCCACGATGCCGCACAAGAGGAACCCAATAAGTTTCGAGGGTGTGAAGAGCCTGTGGAAGAGATTCATGCCTCAAGTTGTCACCATGCACCTCGACCAGGTGTCGGAACACCAACGCGACTTGACGAATTCGGCATCGCAGCGATACATCCCGGAGTTGCTTGTTGTTTTTGACTACTGCGTGAAGCGGTTGGAACGAATTTCCGAGCGTTTAGAAGTGGATAGAGCGAAGATGCGTGCGAATTTTGCCATTTCTGAGGATAACATTATCGCGGAGCCGCTATACATACTCCTGTCTTATTACGGGCATCCGGATGCGCATGAATACGTACGGAAGAAGACTATTCAGGCGTATAACGAGAAGAAATCGTTGAAGGAACTAATCGAGGCCGAAAGCGATGCAGAGGTTCTGTCGTATATGAAGCGGTTCACTAAGGAGCAGCAGGAGAAGGGCTTTGATGCCGAGAAATATACGGGAATAGCGGCAGAGAAGGCGGAGAAGGTTGCGAGTTATTGGGAAGGCGTTTTAAAAGGATTGTAAGTTGATATTTTGATAGTACTACCCACATTCCGCACTTTAATATAAAAAATAGAGCATTTCCCGAATTTCACACCACAACGAACCAGTTTAACAGGA
>QBUM01000113.1 GCA_013180585.1 Candidatus Methanophagaceae archaeon GoMg2 | reverse complement strand
GTTATAAAATAAGGGGATGGATTTGTGAGAAATGTCAGGCGGTTGATTCCGGTGTAAAGGACAGATGTCCGTATTGCGGCAGCAGAACGTCAGGGGTTGACGTTATCGAAGAGATCATTGAGTTTGCCGAAAGAACGGGCACAAAAATTGAGTTTGTGGGAGATAATCCTATATTAGCTGAACTTGGCGGTGTGGGTGGATTGCTGAGGTTTAATCTCAGCATCTCTTAAAAGTTTTCTTAATAGTCCTTTGCCAAGCACTTTGTGTTTTTGGATTGTTAATGGCTTTTTGCTTCCATCAGATTTGTGCCGCATACGAATATGACTTCCTTTTTGTCTTATGACCACATAACCCTGCTTTTCAAAACATTTAACTGCTTTTTCTCCAGAAATAACAGGCAATTTGCTCGTGTCTTTGCATTGCGGATAAGGCTATTTAAAGGGGACGTTTACAAAATAGCAGGTAATTTGCTTATACTTCCACTGACACGACATGGTAACTGAACTCCTGGATTGCATCAAGCTGTTCCACAATTTCTTCCTTTTGTTCTTCAAGGCACAGTTCAATCACTTCGTGTATGTTCCTTAATGCCTCGTCTAAGGTTTTTCCTTGTGTATAGCACCCCTGAAGAAGTGGACATTCTACCACAAAAAAACCATCTTCGTCCTTCTCCACAAGAACCGGGAGATAAAAATTTTTAGCTTCTGCCATTTTTAATCACCGTTTTAATATTTCTTTTCCTTATTATTTTTTATAACCCCTCTACTAGCATAAAAAGCCCCAGCCATACCACACCCAGGAATAAATTCCGAGGCATCCCTGTGTTTATTAGATTTTATAGCCCCTTATATTCCTTTCCACGATGTAAAATCTGGATTATCTTAAAGTTATCGGCATTTTCAAAATAAACGACACGATAATCTCCGATTCGCAATCGAAAAAGATCCTCTCTTCCCCCCACACCTTTTAACTTTTTAGTGTCAAGCATTTTCCTCTTCTCTGGTTCATTAAGAGAATATAGCGCCTTTTAAACTCTGCTTCTCGTTTCCTTTGGCAGCGAGTTAAGATGCTTTCTCGCAACTTTTGATAAAAGAATGGCTTTTGGCATTACAGTTCATCTATAAGAACCCATTCGTCTTCTTCATCTAAAATCTTATATTGCTCCCTCATAAACACCTCATAATTTACCTTCTCTATCAGACGCTGAATAATATCGTCGTAAGATTCCCCTTTTTTGCCAAGGGCTTTTAATTTCTCTACGATTTCACTTTCCAGTTGGATTGTTATGGTTGTCATATCCACCACCATATCTATTATACATTCATTATAGTTAATATAACTTTCTTTTCTGATGAAAGCCCCAGCCTTCCCATCCCGCTCTGAAGAGCGGGGCATCCGTGCCCCTGCTCAGGAGCCATATTTCCTCTTCTGCTAACGCCGACCCGTCCATTACCACCATGAATGAACATATGGGGGGTTGTTCTGCCTCTAATGAGTCTTCTGCACCACACTGTATAACCAAATGACAAGACAGCGAATCCGCCATAGAGTTCCGAACCTCGCTATTTTTATTTAATCCCCTCTGCTTTTCAGAGCCTTCCTATTACCCTGACATTATCATATTCCGTAGCACCCTCTGGTAGCGGATACATCCCATCCCAAGTATCTGTAGCTACAGATTTTTTCACATATTCTTTAATCTCTTCATACGCTTTTTCATCTAATAAATAAGCACCGATAATGAACGTATCTCCATCCTGCTCCTCATTATCTTCTCCTACTCCGTATGAAATTGTTTCCCAAGTATCACCATAAATGACAGGTTCATCGGGAAATGGATAATAAATAGGATTCGGCGGCTGTAACATAACTATCCAAAGATGCTGATCATCAGGTACATAGGATATAATACCAACAAGTTTACTCGTATCGAGGAGGGGAAAATCACTCCCATCTTTAGGCTCGGTGATTTTAACGGTTACCGAGTGCGTAGATATAGGGGTTGGAGATGATATTGGTGTAGGTGTAAGCGTTATTGTGGGTGTGGGCTCTGGCGGAATTGTAACTAACTGATCTTTCGTTTTAATATCTGCATAAAAATTAGCAATTGCTATTATAGCCGCCAGTATCCTCAATATTAGCCCTACGGATACAACTACACTTTTAACATTCATATCTTCTTCACCTATTTATTATATTTATTATCTCACTTTACCTGTTTAAGTCACCAACCCTGCCGTGAACGGCGGGGCATCGGCGCGGGTGCATGAGGGTAGCTAAAGTTCATTTGTTGTTCAGGCTAATAATGAAATAATAGGGGCACGGAATCAGTAGGAAGGTGGCCGTTCTTCTGTGCTTCTTCAGCCCAAATAACGTTATTGAATGCAATTTTGTAAATGCCTATGAAAACAAGCGAGTTTGGCTTCTGATCGCATTTACGATAACGAATTAAAAATTTTTAGTAGCATTGGATTACCATCTTTACAACGCAATTAATATACGATTGGCGTTTAGGTAGATTTTTACTAAAAAATTGTATAAAGAAATCTTTTAGCAATGCTTTACTACTTAAACAAGATTTAATTATCACCTGAAGTTTCCAGTTTAAATTGGAATTCTACATCTATAAATCTTCCAATTACATGTAATAGCATAAGTCTTAATTCAAAATTTAATTTTGTTAGTCCAGCTTCCGATTCTCTACAATATTTTGGGCCTCGACATTCTTTAATGTTGGTACTATATTTATAACACCCACCTAAATGGGTTAAACAGTTTCTATGTTGGTATATCACGTCTATAAGATCTTTTTCTTCATTAGTTAATTTACATACGGTATAATTTGCATATTCCAGTAGATTACGTACTTTTTCCTTAGCATTTTTATGGTTTATCTGTCCTATTGAACTTTTGATTTTATTTTCAATGTTAGAATTTTTAGCAAAATCAACCTTATCAGTTAAAATATCTTTGATGGATTTTGTAATTGCATTTATATCTGTTTTTGATAATAATTCTTCTTTAAAGTTTTTTGTTCGAGCATATTCTTCTGCGATAATTTCTAATGCAGACCATCGTTTCATTAGCGCAAATTCTTCTTCATCTTCAGACAAAGCCTCTTTTTCATATTTTAAAGCCAACTTTAGTAAATGATTTTTATCAAGGTTCTGTAAAATTCTATTAATAATTTCCTTTAATTTTTCAACACTCTCCATACGATGAGGGTGATAGTGCTCAAAATATACTGTAGGAAGAATCTGTTTAAACCCCTCCATTTTTCCTTCAACTACCCAACCTCTTTGTTCTATGGAGGAGTTTGTTAATTTACTCATACATAATATCATATCTCCAGCAATTTTTTTTGTTTTTTCATATACTTCAGATTCAGTATCTGCATTTACATTCTTAATGATAAGTAAACTTACTGGATTTTTTTCACAAAATTTTTCTTTAATATATTCTTTACCATTTTCGAAAGTTTTTTCTGAAATACGAGATGCATGAGGTCCTAATTTATAGAATATTTTATCAATAATTTCAAAGTAATCATTACATGGCCAACCCCCAAAAGGAATTAACTCAACATTTTCATTAATGTCAATTTTCTCATTTATTTTACAATAAAGTAATATGTAATATATGTTCCATATTTTAACCTTCATTTTATTTAAGTCCTCATGAAATCTCTTCTCTATTAACTCAATGGCCTCTTTTCTTATTTTATCATCATCCATTAAAACTTTAGAAGTCCCATATTTTTCAAATAATTCTTCCATAACTTCAGGCATGTATTGAACCATGAACTTAGCTCTATCAACAATATTTAATTTAGAAGTATCAATGCCTGCTTTTTCAAGCATTTCTCTGATTGCTGATTCATTATTTTCCGCAATTTGATAAAGTTTATTTAAAAGTTCTTTTTTGTACGGTTTAGATAATTTTTTCTTTTTATTTTTCATGATCCTCGACAAGTTAACTTAAAATATTACTATTTCAAGATTTCCGAAATAGGCAACATTTTAAGTCTGGCAGCCTTATCCTTTTCAGAGAGTTTGAATAGCAAATCTCTTACACCATCTATAAGCGTATCGAAATTATTTGTTATAGCCCATGCGGCGTACTTAGAAGCCCCGTCTTCTTTAGTTTTATCCGTGCCTTCATTTTTAGCCCAAGCCTCGCCACCCCCGCCGGGCATCCATTTCTGAGCCGACTCTACTTCGTTCGATGCTATAAATATCATTTTTTCGCGGTTAAGTGCATCTTCTTCTTTATCGCTTTTTGACTGGATTTGGAAAGTTAGCTCCAACATATCCGAGTACAGATCCGGTCGTTGAATATGCAAAAAATTTTAAACCCTCACAGAGAAAGATAACGCTATGATTAGCAGGTTCTGGTGGGGGGAAATAAGAAATTATAAGTAAAACCAATATGAATAATACCCAAGATATAATCACCAGGATTAAACATAACTTCCCTACATCTAAATTTACAGGTAATGGATTAACTTCCCGATTGCCTACTTCTTGTTTGTTCAAGATTTTCACTCCCACTTAATATTCACTCCACAATTTGGACATTTGTCATATCTTTTTATCAAAATAAAACCACAGTTACCACATTTCCAAACATTTGCTTCTTTATTTCCAAAAAGACTTGAAATAACTTTATATAATAAATAGACAGCGGTAACTACTAAAGCAATCAGACCTACTCCCACTGCAACATCACCGATAGAGAGTTCTTCCTCCTCTTCTTTCTTTTCCATCTTAGCTCCTATTTAAGCCCCAACCACTCCACAACCCAGAATGAATTCCGGGGCATCCTTTCTGAGCTGACTCGAACTTTGTTCGAGATATAAGTTTTTTATTTTTATTTCTGCAGTCACTATACCCCGTACTTAAGAGGCTGTCCCACAAATAAATCATTGCATTTTAACACAAGAAAAACACAGAAGCC
>QBUM01000114.1 GCA_013180585.1 Candidatus Methanophagaceae archaeon GoMg2 | reverse complement strand
GCGGAGAACAGCAAAAGGTTGCAATTGCCAGAGTGATTGCTATTGAACCCCGGGTATTGCTTCTGGACGAGCCTTTATCCGCTTTAGACTCCAGGACGAGGGATTATCTGAGAGAAGAACTGAAGCGTGTAAAAGAAGAGTTTGGGATTACCATGGTTCACGTGACGCATGCTCAGACAGAAGCGTTGGTCTTAGCAGATAGAATAGCTGTGATGATGCAAGGACAGATAATGCAGGTGGGTACGCCTCATGAGGTTTTTAATAAACCGTTAAACAATGATTTAGCCGATTTCGTCGGTGTCGAGAATATATTGAGCGGTGTCGTCATAAATAATGAGGCTGGCGTTGCGGAGATAGAAATAGCGGATATAGGTAGTAATATATTTGCTGTTTCTGAGTACCATGCAGGGGATGCGGTAAAAGTATTCTTAAGACCTGAGGAGATAATTTTGTCCAGACACAAGGAGGATAGCACTGCCAGAAATGATATAAAAGGAAGAATAAACGAGCTGCAGGATATAGGCCCTTTAACACGCGTGCAGATGGATACCGGGATTGTAGCACTTATTACAAAGCGATCACGTGAAAGCCTTGGGTTACAGATAGGGAATGAAGTTTACGCAACTTTCAAAGCGACTTCGGTGCATGTGGTGCGAGGATAAAAAGCTTTCTATAAATGGTTGTTGAGAAACCAACAGGGAAAAAACCGAAACTCTTTTTATGCCGAATGGTGTATCTTTGCATATCGGTGATTGAAATAAAATGGAAAGGGGAAAAAATTTAGTATTGAGTATAGCGATTGCAGTGATTATGTGCATATCAGTAACTGCTTTTTGCACTCCGTCCGCAAGTGCGGAATCAGGTCAAACACTCAAAATATTCCATGCTGGCAGTTTAGCCGTGCCTCTGGAAGAAGTAGAGATACAATTCGAGGCGGCGCATCCGAATGTGGACGTGCGGCGTGAGTCAATGGGCAGTATAGCGGCGATAAGGCAAGTAACAGATGTGGGGAAGATAGGGGATGTGGTTGCATCCGCGGATTACACGCTCATACCAAGCATGATGTATCCTGGGTATGCGGATTGGGTAGTGCGATTCGCAACGAATGACATGGTGCTTGCATACAATCCTGAGAAGAGCAAGTTATGCAGATGAAATCACGCCTGATAACTGGTACGAGATTCTGCGCAGAGATGGCGTGGTCTTTGCCTTTTCAAATCCGAATCTCGACCCCTGTGGCTATCGAGCGGTAATGGTGTGTCAGCTTGCGGAACTATATTCCTGTGATAACACGATATTTGACGATTTGATTCTTGACAACACGGCAATTACGATAAGCGAAGAAGGTGGCACGTATCTAATAAAGACGCCGGAAGACATGAAGCCAAACACGGAGAAGGTGAGCATAAGACCGAAATCCGTCGAACTCGTAGCGATGGTGGAAGTAGGCGGGCTTGACTATGCCTTTGAATACCGGAGCGTTGCCGTCCAGCATAATCTGAGCTATGTGGATTTGCCGCTGCCAATAGATTTGAGCAGTGTAGAGTATGCGGATGTTTACAAAAAGGTGAAACTGGAAACTGTGGATGGAAAGACGAAAACAGGTAAGCCTATTGTGTATGGTATAACCGTACCGAAGAACGCAGAGAATCCGGAACTTGGGCTGGAGTTCGTGGAGTTCGTGATTGGCGATGCAGGGCAGAAGATTTTCGCGGATATGGGTCAGCCGCCAATTGTACCGCCTATAGGTAGTGGAGAGGTGCCGGAAGAGCTGAAGGGCATGGTAAATTTAGTGCCAACGCCAAGTCAAACACCCACAATATCGCCCACGGCTGTGCCTTCGGCAACTACAATGCCAAGTGCAACGGCAAGTACGAGTCCAACGTCACAAACACCAGGCTTCGAAGCGATATTCGCAGTTACTGCTCTGTTAGCGGTTATGTGTCTCTTGAGGATAAGGAGGAAAGTCTAATAGTGGAGTAAAACTTATTTTGTCCATATTTTTATCCATTTCGGAAGCGTTGAACGCGACCGTCAGCGTGGGGCGGCTGTCCACTGCCCTACGCTGCTTTTTTTGATTTGCCGAGGCTGCCGCTTTGCTGTGAAATGTTTAAAAACATGTAACTCAAATAAAATCAAACCATGTCAGAAGCAATCGAATGCGTATATGAGGACGGTGTGTTTAAGTTATCGGAAAAGATAAACCAAAAAGAAAATGCGAGAGTCCTGGTTACTATCACGGAATCCGTGATGGGAAAAACATTTTGCAGTCTCAAAGTAAGTGAAGATGAAATAAAGGAAGCATTCGAGGCGTTAGAGTATGAATGGGATTTTTATTGACCCAAATCGTTGAAATTATCAAATAAGGAAGTATAAGCAGGAGGGAGTAGCGATGAACTCACATTCGAGATGGTCAGGACTGGAAAAACTAAAGCGTGAAAAGATATTTGTGCTGGCCCTCTTTTTAGGACTTTTTCTCATTGTTTTTATTTGTATTACGCTCGGAAACATGTTTTACGCGCAAGCAGAAGACTTTTCTGGCTTGATTGACGCAGCAAAAGACCCCGTAGTTCTAAAAGCAATATGGATAAGCATTTCTGCTGCTATTTGTGCCACACTGATCGCGTTCTTTTTCGGCGTTCCGTTAGGCTATTTCCTCGCGAGAAAGGAGTTCATTGGAAAGAGCGTAGTAGAAAGTATTGTGGACGTTCCTTTGGTCGTTCCACACATAGTTGCCGGGATCGCGTTATACGGTGTGTTCATGCGTTCCGGCGTGATAGGAGCACCGTTTAAAACGTTGGGAATTGCTTTTACAGATGCCTTTCCGGGAATAGTGGTTGCAATGCTATTCGTGAGTCTTCCGTTTTTAGTAGATGCAG
Organism: Candidatus Methanophagaceae archaeon GoMg2; assembly: GCA_013180585.1. Lineage (GTDB taxonomy): Archaea > Halobacteriota > Syntropharchaeia > Alkanophagales > Methanospirareceae > QENJ01. The sequence continues at coordinate 2,113 of QBUM01000114.1, read as the reverse complement.
CACGCGAAGGTTTTAAGGAGGTAGATCCAAGATTAGAGAATGTTGCACGCTCTTTAGGTGCTTCGCAGTGGCGAACGTTCATGCAAATAACGTTTCCGCTTGCGGCTTCTTCTATATTCAGTGGTGCAATCCTGTGTTGGGCACGGGGGATAAGCGAGTTCGCAGCGGTAATGATCATTGCCTCATACCCACGTTCAGCGTCTATTTTGATAGGCGACCGGTTCACATCTTATGGGTTGAGTGGCTTACCCGGAATAGCAGGTGCACGACCGATTTCTGTATTGCTGATTTCTATCTGTCTGATTGTATTTGTTGTGCTGAGGATGCTAAACCAGAAGAGAAAGTGATTTTTTGTGTTTGTTTAGCAGGGGTGAAAAAACCACAAGATTAACACAAGAAATGGGGGTCAGTATGGGATGGATAAATAATCAGATATAATCGCCAATAGAGTACTAAAAACCGATTCAAATTATTCTTCTCTCGTGGAAATCCGTGTAATCAGTGGTTAGCTAAACAAACACGATTTTTTTAGTTCAGACTTCCTCCACCTCCCGCACCTGCACCGCCACGCCTTTTCGTGATTCCACCATCTCCCAACCACTCATCTTTGCTCGACCCACGCCAAACGCTTTATCGCCACAAAATACCACCTCATCATTCACTCTTATCTGCGAGTTTGCGTTCACAACACCCGGCGCCAGTATCGAACCTTTAGGCACAAAATCACCTATTTCCACCTTATAGGAAGACACAATATTTGGAATTCTACGAGCTCCTTTCAACGTAAGAGTCAAAATCCCGTACTGCGGCACGATTCTCGCAAGCACTTCATTGTTTGAACTAAGTTTGTGAAACGGGAACTTCCCGGTTATTTTTAGCCTTTCGCCTTCTTTTCTCGCTATAAGCTCGCTACCCGCACCGATACCAAACTGGAAATCCGCCATCGCTTTTAGTATGCCCGCTTTCCGTTCAAATCCCGAAAGTCGCCTTCTGTCTGCACATAACCCTGCTATCCGCTCTTTCAGCCTGTTCAAAGCTACTGCTGAAGTTGCTCCCTCGTCGTCTTCGCATGTGAACCTGATTTCTATGCCCAGATCGTTAGCCACGCTCGAACATATCTCTTTATACGCACCACTAAGATGTGCAACCACCGCATCGTAATTCTTCTGGTTCTTCTTTAGGTATGCACGCAAGCATGAAGAAACCCATTCTCGCTCCTCGGCATCCCAGTATCCAGTTACAGGTATGTCATAGAACGCAGCGGGATAGCTCACTTCAAGTTCTCTTGGTACAACACCAAGCGGCGATGTCAATATGATTTCATGTACGTGTCCTCTACAACCCGCAATCGCATCTATAAACTTCGTATGCGAATTCGACCGGGAATAAGGTTTCCTCGCGGAACACGGTAATATCAGCAATATTGGTCGCGCTGGTGGTTCGTACCTTTCCAGAACACGGTTCGCAAACCGCTTCACTTCTATTCGCTTCAACGATTCCATCGTATTCGCCTTCATAGATTGGTTCCGAGCTACGGGCGTTCTTTTCTCGAAATACTGCTCTTCGTGAAAGTCAAGGAGTCTTAACACCGCAGTTAAAAACGTAGAAGACCGTACCTTCATCTCCACGTACTCGCGTAAATTACCCACTCTTACACATTCTCTTATCTTCTTCACCTCTTTCTCCAGCAGCAGCGTGTTATGTTTTGCGAGAAGCAACGCCCGTTCCTTTCTGTCCAACCCTCGTAACTCGTCTATATTTGAAGAGGCGCAAACAGTACAATTGCAGGGCAGGTCTTCCAATTCTGCTAATCTCGATTCGCCATCTTCCATCTGGTAAATGCCCTGGTAGCCTTTTATCACCGCATTCGTGTCGTCTATTATGTCCACACCCATGTAGAACAGAATAGCGGCATTTTCCGCAGTCGCTATCGCGGGAATCCATAACGCTACATCAGACGGGATTGCGGTTCTTGCATCAATTATTCGGCGTACAAAATCACGTGGGCTGCGAAGCATATTGGTAGCGAAGGCGAGCACGAAGAAATCAACAAATAACGGATTCACATCAGTGAATAACGGATGAACTTCAGGCAGGAGTACGGCTCCACGAG
>QBUM01000115.1 GCA_013180585.1 Candidatus Methanophagaceae archaeon GoMg2 | reverse complement strand
CCAGGCGGCACCACAGACGAGGGATAATAAGCAAAGGTTCTGGTCTTTTGGTAAGCCGCAGCTTGTCAAAAACACAAGCAGGTATAGGGCCAATACCTTTGGGTTTTATCCCATAAACGGAAAAGAGGTTGTGGAGTTTATGGAGCATTCAACTGCGGAGTATGTGTGTGCATTCCTTCGTCTAATCCGCGATAAAAATCCTAAAAAGCACATCATATTGATCCTTGATAACGCACGAGCCCACATAGCACAGAAAACGCGTGCATTTGCAGAATCACTACGTATAAGCTTGGTTTTCCTACCGCCTTATTCTCCTGATCTTAATCCAATAGAGTTGATTTGGAAAAGCATCAGAAGAAAAATCTCCCAGATATTTGTCAAATCCGAGTGGTCGTTTAAGGAAACCATACGCACCACATTCCACCGGCTCGCCAAGAAGACCACATTCATGACTGGCTGGCTGGCAACATTTCAACCCATTTTGTCTAATTTATTATGACATCAACTATAATAAATCAAACGCTAATTTGTATGTCCAAATTACTTTTGTGTTTTTAGTTTTATCTTTATAATCTTTCACAAAATGCACAAGCCCGTTTCTATGAAGTTCTATATTATTATCCCATGCATTCCATTTGATGCCGTATCTCGAAGGTTCTGGTATGCCATCTAAATATAGCTGGTTTAGATCTGGCTTAAAACGTATTTTGTTTGGGTCAAAGTGGGTTCTTATTTGTTCCTCATTCGAGGTATCAATAATCCGATCATCAATCCTCAAAGGTGTAATGATAATATGTCCATCAATTCTTTCTAATAGGTCATCTGACTGCATATTTCTATGAAATAATATTATCTCTTCGACATATTTAGCGAGTTTACTCGCTCCAAAAAACCTCTTTTGGTACAGCGATTCTATCTCAAATTCATCCATGGGTATTGCCCCATAATTGTACCGTTTAGAGTATTTATCTGACCTCAGGTCGTAATATGGGCGAGTTTGACCTTCTGGAATACGAATGATTAAAATTATTCTATCTGAATTGGGGACTGCTATTTTCCTAAATTGCACTCTAATTCTTGGTCTTATATTGCTTATTATGATCTGTTCTAATCTCTCTAGATTAATATTGTCTTCAATTCCCGGTATATCTGTGGGATAACCACCCCTACCACTTTCCTTTATCCCAAATATTAAATCACCACCGCTGGTATTTGAAAAAGCGGTAACGTGCTTTACAAGCTTATCCTCAGAAATTATTTGTTCTTTGTAGTCTAAAATTGTAGACTCTTCAATTTTAGCATCTTTCAACTTTTGAATATCTGGAAACTCTACTTCTGACAAGGGTTTTTTGAATAACATAGGTACAACTGGTGTTTTATATTAATAAAGTTTCTAGCTCAATAACAATGTATCATCTCTTTAACTTTTGAAATCAAATCGGCAACTTCTTCTTTTTTAGGTTCTACTTTTTTATCGTGATCACATTTGTTCCTAATATCCCCTAAACGTTGTATGTTACGCCAGTCTGAGATGTCCAATAAATTATTGTCCTTCTGAATATCGTTTAATTTACTAATAGTAGCATTTTTAGGATATTTTAATTTGGGTTCATTTTTATCACACCTCATTTTTAGATGCCTTTCTAAAACAACACCAGCTAATGCACCTGCTGCCCGGATAAAACCTTTTTTGATGAGATATTCCGCTTCAAGAAGCTCATCGTCCATCAAAATAGAAGCAACAGTAAGTTCTATATCAGAAAGTCTGTGCTTCAAATACTGAGGTAATGCATTCAGAATTGATGCTTGGTGTTTGAACGAATCAACAAACCCATATTCCGTGTCCCGTGTTATATAATTTGCTGATATGGTCTTTTTGATGTTGTTTTCATACTCTGATTTGAACTCGCTCGTTCTTTCTTTGTTGTAATTCCGTTCTAAAAGAGCACAACAGGAAGAATACCAATCTTGATAATCCAATTTAAATTTCTCAGAAAGTTTCTTCTTCTCGGATGTTATCGTGGTTGTCGGACTACTTAAAGAATCAAAGAAATCGTTAAAATCTGTAACTGATGTCTCTTCCTTTATTTTCGATGGTCGAGTATCCTTCCAGTAATGCTGGAAAAGATAGTCTAAAATTTTACCGTGCTGATCATAAAGCTGCTTGACTTTATCCGTAATCTTTTTTAATGAATTAAGCATGTTCCTCCATCACCTTCATCTTCACCTCTTCCGAGAGTACATACAAATTATAAGCGGACCATTCCCTTAAAAAGTTTATGTTTACAATCCATACAATACGACCAAATAGTAATTTCCTCTGGGATTGAGCAATGTTAAAAAAATCGAAAAGCATTTATACTCTGAAACTTAGGTTTAGATTGGAAAATGGAATATAAGTGTGGTGAAAAACCCGGAAAAGGCAGATACATTTGTACCAATTGTGGAGCGGATTTGCATCTCGATGACGATACGGACGCATTACCGCCATGTCGCAGTTGCAACAAATGTGTATTCACGAAGGCATAAGCATAATGCCATAATGTATGAGGTGTGATCATAGATACTGTGTTGGTATAACATAGCTCATGCTCTCCCTATTAGTCTTATCTCCTCCTCCGTCAGCCCATACAACTCATAAACCAGTTTGTCAATCTGCGCATCAACAATTTTTATCTGCCGTTCATAAAGTTCTTTATCTCGCTCCAATCTCGTCTCGTGGTGTTTCTTCTGCAGTTCGAGCATAGTATCCACCAATGCTACAAGTTTATCGTGCTGTGCTACCTCTTTAGGATTGGAAAAGTCTATCGTGCGGATCGGAAGTGAACGTAATTCATATATTCTGATTTCCGGAAAGGTTTTATCTTGTCGATTGTACGTTTTCCTAAAATAATATGCAATTAGTGAAGAATTGAGTACACCGAGTAGATACTTTGCATGATCTTCATTATAAGGTTTGACAATTTGGAGTAATTGACTCGTCACGTAATCAGAGTCAGTAAAAGAGCAGATTAAGCGGGTACCGACAATCCGTCTGACCAATAAACGCGCCCCCTCAAAAAGGGTAGGATCGCGTGGCGCAGCAAGGTTTTGACCATACATTAACCACCGATTTTTCCAATTAATCACATACCGATTTATATCCTTTCCTTCGAGATATGAGCGATAACTTTGGTCTAATCTCGTATTAGCTTCATAAATGTGATTCCTTGCGTCCGAAGCTTTCTGTGGAGGCTTTCCTTTTCCAGTTTCGTAGAGTTTTATTCCAAACTTTACTTCTGCTAATGATTCAAGGGTGACAGCATTGATTTCAATTTTTTGCCGAACCGGTACATCTACATCTCGTAAATTTATGTTAAAAATATTCTGTTTATCAGCATACCATACTGCTTGAGATATTTCATGGGATAACTTTAAGTCCTTATCATCTGAGATGTAAATTTCCACCGCCCCTTTTAAATGAGATGTTCGCCGTAAAATCGTAACAATTGACAGAACTACGACCTTTGGGAAAACTCTTGTTCGAGAGTAATCGGTAATTCTTAAAACTGCTGTGTTGTCCAAAATGAAACGTCTTAGCTTTATGTTTCCCTTGTTGTTCAACCAAGTATTTGGCGTGATCAATCCAATTAATCCGTTTTCTTTAAGAAGTCTGATACCTCTTTCCCAAAACAAGACATATATGTCAAACTGGTACTCTGCTACATCATAGTTCCCAATAAAGTAATCATATTCATTACCAAACTCTTTTTTCCACTCTCTGCCACCTAAATACGGCGGATTCCCCACAACACAATCAAATCCCCCCTTTTTCATAATTCCCCCAAACCCTTTTACACTGTCCGGAGGCTGTCCCACAATTGATTTTAACCATAAAAATATCGCTTCTTTTGGGGTTTAAAGCCCTATTTGTCTTTCTTTTTCCGCTATTTTTGGATTGTGGGACAGCCTCTCCGCCCAATCGAACACATTAACCCGCCTCATCTCATCCTCGTCAAACAGCGTTTCCTGCTGCTGCTCATAATATTCCGGCCCGATCAACGAATTCCCGCACTTGATATTACCACCGAGATTCAGCAGCACACCTTCCATCCCCAACTTCACCTGCTGGTCTATGCTCTCCCGGCTTTCGTGCTCCAGCACCTTCAACAACAAACTCAATTTCGTAACTTCAACCGCTTGCGGGTCTATATCCACACCAAAGATATTATCCAAAAGAATCCGCTTCTTCTCTGCCGTTGTTAGGTACCACTCATTCTCCCTAGCCAGAAACATTTTTCCCTTCCACTTCTTCGGCTTGTTCTTCACGTACCAATCTAAATGATACCGCAACAGATAGGTATAGGCACCAATAAGGAAACTACCGGAACCACATGCCGGATCCAGAATCTTTATTCCCGCAATTTCCTCCGGCGTCTTCCCCTCAACTAATTTACCAACCGTGTTCTCCACAATATATTCAACGATATACTGAGGCGTGTAATACACCCCACCCACTTTTTTCACCTCCGGCTTCGTCTCAACCTTTGCCTGATGCCCCGCGGTCAGCCGGATGACCTTACCCAGAAACTGCTCGTACACATTACCCAGAATCTCAACACCGAGCACAGAGAATTCATATGGCGACTTCGGATAATACAAATCCAGAATAATCGTCTTCAAGACTTTGTCATCAATATGCAAGCTGGGCGTTATATTATCGGCATCAAAATCGAAAATACCACTGTTATATTTAGATTCTGCAAGTTTAAAATGATTGAGTAAGTGCGTATAAACAGTATCACCCTCTGCCCTCGTTTGTAACTGTCCATAATGCTCGATTCCACGGTCTTCGCAAATCCGTAAGAAGATTATCCGGTCTATTATCTTCTGTACAGCATAGTTCAACTCGTAGATGGATACATCAGGATTACGAAGCGCGATATTTTTAGCCAGCAGTTCACGCCAGCTTTCTATCTCTCTCAGAAATTCGCTATCCACTTCCGCAGTGCCCTTCTTGCCTTTAGTAGACTGTGCGTATCGGTCAAAAC
>QBUM01000116.1 GCA_013180585.1 Candidatus Methanophagaceae archaeon GoMg2 | reverse complement strand
CTTCGGGGAAGTCACTCAAATGATTCACAAAGTTCGATACCTCGCTGGCCAGCCCCATCCTCTCCGCCCATTTATCATGAATCTCCCACTTTGGCATATTCTCTGATAACCGCTATTATCTAATAAATAGTTGGAACAGTTCAACCATCGCTTTCAATTGAAGGTATTTCGGTGTAAAAAGCTATAGTGCATTTGATAATGCGTTATGTCAAAACCAAATGACTTTTATACGAAGGAGGAACAAGAGCGTACCGATGTGGGCAATCAATGATGAATATGTGAGGGATATTTATAAGGTGCCTGATAGATTATATATGGGAAATAGATAGAGAAATAGAGGGGTGAAAGCGAAGAATGGGGACTGAAATAGAAGAACGGAAATATGTGCGGTTACCGACTTTTTTAGAACAGGGTTTTTCGGATTTGAAACGTGAGGTTGTGGATAAGAGCATTTGCAGCCTATGTGGCACCTGTGTAGCGTTTTGCGATAAGATTAGATTAGACATGGGAGAAGGTAACAACGAGGTCGGAGTGCCCGAGTTCGGTGAGGACTATGATACGGTATGTGGGCTGTGCTATACCTTCTGTCCCAGGACTTTCCTGCCGGTATCGGAAATAGAGCGACGGATATTAGGTGCGGAAAGTGCAGAAGAAGATGTTCTCGGCATCTATAAAAGTTGTTATGCTGTACGGTCGAAGAAAGCGGATATAAAGGGACAAGACGGTGGTGCGGTTACTTCTCTGCTTGCTTATGCACTTGAAGAAGGTATGATAGATAGTGCGGTGATTACGGCATCGGATAATCAGTGGAAACCGATAATAAAGGTTGCCAAGAACTACGAGGAGTTAAAGGAAGGCGCGGGTACGAAATACACGCTTTATCCCAGTGTGGTAGGTGTAAAAGAAGCGATGGAAGAAGGTTGTGCCGCTATAGGGTTTGTGGGCTTGCCATGTCAAATACAGGGTTTGAGAAAAGTCCAGACTGCGGAGCAGCCGTATGACGTGGGAAAAGAGAAGATAAAGTTGTTGGTAGGGTTGTTCTGCATGGAGAATTTCACAGCGGATTTGCTGGAGTTCATCGCGAAGAAATATGTCAAATTAGAGAATGTGAAGAAGGTGGACATAAAGGGTAAAGAATTTCTGGTATCTGATGATGAAGGTAAGGTTCATGCTATCCCACTGGAAGAGATTAAAGATTATATAGGCGAGGGATGTTCTGTTTGCATGGATTATACTGCAGAACTTGCTGATATCTCGGTGGGCTCGGTAGGCTCGGAAGGTGGCTGGTCAACGGTTTTCGTTCGCACGGAGCGAGGAGAAGAGGTAGTTAAAGGTGCAATCGAGAAAGGGTACATTGAAGTAAATGGGATAGAGGATAAAGGGTTAGGGCTGATACGGCGATTGGGAACAAAGAAGAAAAAGGCGAATAAAATATAACCGACGGACATCAAGGAAGCGATTATTTTACCGGGTGAGTGCTGTAGAGGCTACAAGTGATTACATGTTCTTGCCAACAGGTACTGGCGTCAGACACGTGAAAAGAAAACTGCTGATACGAAACGTTAAAAGAATTACCACTAAAATCTTTAGGGAATAAACAACTCTTGGCTATATCTCTTTCGTTTCCTCAAAAGGGACATCAATTGAGAACAAAATCAAGTTGAGCGATACTGATCCAACAACTTTGATTTTTAGCTACAATTAAAACATCGCACTATTTCAATTCACAAAAAACTATTGCACGCTTAAACTTTTATTGATAAATCTGTAATAGTGATAGAGGAAAGAAAATGCAAATAGAAGACCTGTTAAAGATTTCGTCAGAGCTACGAGAGGCTATAAGAACGTACATTGCAGAAACCGCAGACTATGGCGAGGTAATAGTAAAAAGAGAGCAAGACGTAACGAGAAGAATAGACATGTTTGCGGAAAAGGCTTTAGAGAAAGCTTTGCATAGCCGCAACCTGTGTGCGAGAATAATATCAGAAGAATTAGGCGACCATGTATTCCCCGAAGGTGGCGACCCGGAATTCACGCTTATTTTCGACCCAATAGATGGCTCCACAAATGCTATCCTCGGCATACCGTTCTTCTGCACCTCCATTGCATATTCACCGAAAGTAGACCACATCACATTCGACGATATACAAGCGAGCGTGGTTGCCACTATCAGCGGTAAAACCTATTATGCCGTGAAAGGCGGGAATGCGTTCGCTGACGGTAAGAAACTACCCCGTGAAATGAAAGGAAAGACAAAACTCGCTTTCTCTATCTACACTTACGGTGCCGGCTCAATACCTGAAGGACTGATACAATTTCAATACGAAGCCAAGAATGTGGTAATTCGTGTGCTTGGCAGTATCGCAATGGAGATTTGTTTAGTCGCAGAGGGTGCAATAGATGCAGCGATAGACGTGCGTGGCTTGATAAACGGTTATGACATCGCGGGTGCATCGCTAATCTTAAATGAAGCGGGCGGAGTTATAACAGATTTAAAAGGTAACGAGCTGGTAAGCGAAACAGGAAAGACACATAATATTTCGCTAATCGCTACTTTAGAGCCAGAAATCCGCACTAAAATCCGCGACATTGTGGTTTGAGGCACCCGTTTCGTTATATGCTCAAACATGGCCAAAGTTTTCTTTTCCGTAAACGCTTTTCTTTTTTGCAAAGCTTTTTTGATAAAACTTTTCTTAAAAGGTTTAAAGAAAAGGGTTTAATGAAAACGATAATCCTTGCAGGCGGGAAGGGCAGCAGAATTGGAACGGAGAAAGCACTTATAGAATTAGAAAGCCGGAAACTAATAGATTTAGTTGTACATAGCGTGAACGGTTCAAAGACAGACGGTTTTGTCGTGGCTATCACGAAAAATACACCAAAAACCGCGGAGTATTGCCAACACGCGAATTATAAGACGATAGAAACGTCTGGAGACGGCTATCATGAGGATTTACGATACCTGCTCCGGCGTTATCCCGAATTCGTATCCGTTGCATGTGACCTACCCTTTCTAAGAAGCGAGCATATTGATGCGTTGATTGATGCCTATTCGATGTACCATACCAGCATCACGGGTGCGGTTCCGCGGGCTATAGTCCACGATGGTATAACGAAGAGCCACACGTTTAAGCACGAAGGTAAAGAGCTTGTCGCTTGTGGTATCAATGTCGTCACGAATTCGAAAGAATCGCTGCCACTTATATTTAACGACCCTCTGCTTGCAATAAACGTAAATACCGCTTCTGATTTGAGAATTGCACTGCAAAAGGATTGTACTTTTTAGATGCGATAAAAATTTAGAACGGGGAAAAAAATCCAAATCGCAAACACATGGGAAGTCATTACAGGGCTTGCGGATTTGCAAGTAGCGCATTGCATTGCTGTTGTTGAGGGTATTCACCTTTTTAATATTGGTAATTTGAAATAGAAAGAGTTAAAAAATGGGTGTGTCGAGCAAAGTTCATAATATCTCGTTGCTGCAAATCCAACTTGAGGTTAGCCACCGCCTCAGAACGGAACCCAGTCAGGTAACAGGCTGTGGTGAAGCCGGGGGGTGGGATACTGGGCTGCAACAGCTCATAGTATCGAAGAAGCGGGGTAATGCCTGTGGAGGGAAGGGGCTGGCGGTTGAAAGTAGGAAAGTGCCCAATTTGTGGTGGTGATACGAAAGAGGACATTGTAGAGGTGCAGGAGATGATTGAAGGGGCGGCATATATTATAAAAGGTGTAAACGAAGAGGTTTGTGTTCAGTGTGGTGAGAGGATGTACACATTACAGGAGATGCAGAAGATAGAGATGGTAAGAGAGAAGATAAATAATAAGATGATAAAGCCGGTAGAGGTGAGGAAGGTGGCGGTGGTGAGTTTATGATCTTCCACAAACCGAAAAACGTAAAACCGAAAAGCTTATAAAGAGTCAGTTCACAACCTGAAAGTAGCAGCTTAAAGAAGGGGCGAAACAGGAGGGATAAACTCACGAAAATAGTGGCGATTTCGGTTGTCTTGTGACCATGCTATAATCTATATACTGTGATCTACTATATTTTTGTATAGCATGGAAAAACCCTTGATATTCCACAAGATTAAAACAACACTTTTTCTTTTTCACAAAAAGAAAACCTGTGCTAAAAAGGAGCTAAACAAATGCAGCTTATATATTTATAGAATATATAACAAATAAAATGAGCACTGAAAATGTGACGACTATAAAGATTCAGAAAGAGGCGATACCTATAATTAAGTCTGGCCTGGCGATTGAGGAGAATATATTGAAGATAAGTTTAGGCGAATATAAAAAGGATTTAGAAACTTTTGAGACGAGATATAAAATGTCGAGAGAGGAATTTATTCAAAAATTTGAATCCGGTGATTTAGGAGATGACGCAGAGTGGTTTGATTTTCTCTTCGCTTACAGAGCCTATGAGCATGTGAGAAAGAAGTTAAAGCTTGTAGAAGAGATACTACTATAAAAGCAGATAGGATGATCCGGGGCTATTTTAGTGATGTGGAAAAGAAGTTAGAGGAGTGTAAATGGTTAATAAAGAAGCAAAGTATCGAATTCAGTTTAGTTTCCGAGGAAATGGGCATTATCAAAGGTAAAATCGTTTTTGTCAACAACTATTCCCTGGACTTCCGGGAATTGGTATCGGCAGAACATACTGGTTATCGCTTTCATTTTATGAATGGAGATAATAGATTGATCAAACGATGGGACAGCGCACCCCATCACAAAGAGATTGCCTCTTTTCCATTCCACTTGCACACACCAGAAGGTGTTATGAAATGTGACAAAGTAAACTTGATTGAAGTCATCGGTAGTATTGAGACAGCGCTGTCAAAAGAGGAATCGGCATAGGGTTCTGTTCAAAAAATATAAAAAAACATCGCTATATGATAAACAGCATGATATTGTATTAAAGGTTAAGATGAAAATGGTTCAGGTAGAACTGGATGAAGAAGAAGTCGCTGAGAAACAAAGCATATCTACAAACGAAAGTGTTCATTGACACGAGTGCGTTTTATGATTTGTAAATATAAAGATAAAACACTCAGTTTTACCGATTGCACGAGTTTTGCCTTTTGTGGAAAAGTTCGGGCTAAAAAATGTA
>QBUM01000117.1 GCA_013180585.1 Candidatus Methanophagaceae archaeon GoMg2 | reverse complement strand
TCCAGCCCTGCTGTTCTAACTCTTTCCAGAGCGCATCGTATTTCTTCGGGCCTATTAATGAGAAGACATCCCTCTCTCTGCCATCTTCTCGTACCAGCGTAGCAGTAAGTCCCAACCGCCTCTTCGCCTGTAGTTCCGCCGTCACCCGGAAAACCGGTGCAGGCAGCAGATGCACCTCGTCATAAATGATCAAGCCCCAGTTACGCTCGTTAAACAGATAAAAATGCGGGAAATTATCTTCTTCCTCGGATTTCCTTGGTCTATAAGTGAGGATTTGATACGTTGCAATTGTTATTGGCTTTATCTCTTTCCTCTCTGCACCGTATTCACCTATCTCGTCCTCTTCCAGGCTCGTTTTGTCCAACAGTTCCGCCCGCCACTGCCGTGAAGCCACCGTGCTGGTAGTAATAATAAGCGTATTAGTCTCCAATTTCTCCATTACGCCCATTCCTACCACGGTCTTACCCGCACCACAGGGCAGCACCACCACGCCACTACCGCCCACCGCACTGCCTCCGGCATAGAACGAATCAACCGCTTCTGATTGATATTTCCGCAACGAAAGCGGCAATCCCCCTCTTGTGGTATCCCGAAGGTGGAATGGGAAGAATTCGCCATCAACGTACCCAACGAGGTCCTCAGCGGGAAACCCTATGTCAGTAAGCGCTTTCTTTATGTAACCCCTTGCACCTAACTGCACGACTACCGTTCTCGCATCTAACTGCTCCTCTGTAAGATAACGCTGGACTTTCTTGTTTCGTATCACTTCCTGCATCAATATCTCATCATCGCTCCGCAGCACCACCGCATCATTCAGCTTCTCCAGCTTCAATCGCCCGTATCTCGATATGTAATCCTCTATATCGGTGATGACGTTCTCGGGAACCTCATATCTGCTAAAAGACTCCAGTGCCGATATTATCTGTAAGGCATCTATTCCTGTTGCGGCTGCGTTCCAGAGCGAAAGGTTCGTTATTTTATACGTGTGGATGTGCTCAGGGCTTTTTATCAGCTCAGCAAATCCTATTATCGCATCCCTTGCATCTTCATATCTCGAATTGTCCACCTCTAATAGTATCGTCTTATCGCTCTGCACAATCAGTGGGTTATAGTCCCGTGTGGTCATAATTGAAAATATTTTAACGAAGAGATAAATGTAATTATGTTGCCGCGCTAAAATCACTAAAAAGTGATAAATAATGGAACGCAAGATAGAACTAGAGGAACGGCTGGGGAAACTCACAATTGAGGGTATATTGAGCTTTGCCTCACTCTGGCACCTCGATAGCGGTGACAGCTCCAGGCGTATAGAGAACAGCAAGAACCGGAGCAAGAAAACACTTATTAACTTTGTTGCAGAAAGCATACGAGAGAAAGACAGGATAAAAGCTGTTGTTAGCCAACTATCCGATAGGGAGAGGCAGATTTTAGGTGTTTTTGCACTCAACAACTGGATTTTAGAAGCTATGGACCTTTTCATGTGGGATATAGGCGAATCCGAGCTGGGGGTATTCCCTTATAATGTCTTCTCTTACGATTTCTATTCTTATTATCCACGGAAGTCCGAGCTCAAGGCAAAAGGAATTCTGGGACGGCTTTTACTCGTGCGTGTACGTAAATACGTGACTTCTGGCACCATCGTGTACGTCGTTCCTGAAGAGTTCAGAGAGGTAATAAACAGCGAATTCGCCTCAGAGCCAAATCCTGCGATAAGCATAGCGGAACAAGAAAAGATAAGAGATAGGAGATCAGAAGGATATGCCTTTCTTGATGACCTCTTTCTGTTTCTCTCTCACGCAGCGGGTGGTATTATATTAACGCCCTCACTTCGTGAAATACCAAAAAGAACCGCGGATAAAATCATGAGTATGCTGAAAGAGAAGACACGAGGCAGGCTCACGCTCATGCTATCTGTCTGCAATGCGTTAAAACTCGTTAGAGAGACTTATAGAGGCGGTAAACCCACACTGGTAACTACTGATAAGGTGGAGGAATTCTTGATACAGAGCAGAGAAGAGCGGGTGATGATTATACTCGATGTGCTGTCAAGCCATTACGACCGGATAGACCGGATGATTTTTGAAGAACTGAAGCGGTTGGATGCGGACGTCTGGTATGACCGTGCTCTATTCTACAAACGAGTCATGAACGCGTTATTCCGGAAGAGGTCCCGGGATTGGTTTGCCCTGAATCAGAGGAGTTCGGTTAGAATTTTCTCGGATCTACGGCAGTTTGGACTGTTAGAAGAAGGTAAAGTCCAGGAGGGTAAAGCTAAGGACGTATTCCTCATAAAACCATCCTTCTATGGCATACGAGAAGGAACGAGAGAACGAGCACGAGGTATTATCGTGCAGCCGAATTTCGAGATAATTGCCCTTCCTGAGACTCCGGACGATGTTTTATTTCTGTTAAGTCGTTTCTCGGAGATAAAAACGGCAGACAAAGTCCACATATTCATGCTTACGAAAAAATCGTTCTTACACGCAGTAGATAGTGGTATGGATGCGGTAAAAATAATCGAACTCCTTCAGAACAATGCAAAAGCAGAAATTCCTCAGAATGTACTGTACAGCATACAAGAATGGCGCGAGTCGTATGGTAAAGTGGAGTTGAAAAGGGGTATCTTTTTGGAAGCAGACCCCGAGCTGATGCGAGTGATAAAAGCTAAAATAAGAGAACGAGTCATAAGGGAGATTTCCGACTCTTCTGTGATATTAAATACGGGTGGCGTGCTATCGGATTTGATAAAAGAGGATGAAGGGCTTTTTCTGGAAGCAGTGGATGCAATAACGGCTGCTGAGGTCGAAAAGGCGATAGGGAAATACGTAATAAGAAGACCATCCAAACAGATCTTCGTGATAGAAGATAAGAATAGGGAGAAATGCAGCATCGCTCTTAAGAAAAGGGACATCTTTCCAAAGGATTTTGTCAGCGAGAAGGAGGAAAAATTATATTCTCAGCGACGGAAGAAGGAGTTGATAGAAGAGGCGATAGGTGAGGATAAGATGATAAAGATGGTGTATCTTTCAAAAGGTTTTAGAGAGACGGAACGAGTAATTGACCCTTATGAAGTGGGTGAAAGGTATGTAGAGGGGTATTGTCACTTAAGGAATGAGCGGCGTGTGTTCAGGTTGGACAGGATAAAACGGGTGGAAATGCTAAAAGGGCATGAGCCAGAACTTGTTCTTTTATAGGTGGCATGCAGAAGACACAGCAGGAAGCGTTCTTGATGTTCATGCCGTTTTTGTACTGTTTTGTGGATGGATACGAGGATGTTGTGACGGAAATCAGTGATAAAACAGGGGCTACGACTTTTACTGCATGTAACTGTAGTGAAATCAAAAGGTAAGGCAGATAAAAAGATTGCATTTGTTTGGCTAACCACAGATCACACAGATTTTCACGAGGAGATAATACTCGGGATCCTGCTTAAGTGCACTATTGGGGTTTTTTAATTGTACATAAAGCGTAACTTCTACCTTTTTAAGACACAGATTTACGCAGATTCAATCTTTTTCTGTGTTAATCCGTGTTAATCCGTCTCAATAATTTGTTTTGTTCTCCCAGGTTAACCCCTAAATCTTGTGCTAATCTCGTAAAATCGCGTGGTTTTACACATTCTATACAAATACAAAAAGATTAAATATCACGGGATTTTTAGATAGTGTCATAAGAGGGAAAAGACATAGCTAAGTATAGATTTAGGAAAGGTGGGAACCAAATTATGTGTGAATCAAGTGTGCTAATAGAAAAAGGGGCGGGTAGAGAATTACTGATGGAGGATGTGGTTCACGTAACAGTAGAAGGTGAGGATATAAAATTCAGAGGGATATTAGGCGAGACACAACACGCAAAGGGACGGATAAAAGAAATAAATCTGATGAAGCATACGATAGTGATAGAAGAATGCAAGTAGTTATAGAAGATGCGGTACGGGAAAAATTTGATATACGTGTTGGCATTGCCGAGCTAAAAGGATTGCGGCAAAACGAAAAGGAAAACAGCGAGATAAGCCGAGAAATAGCAGCAGTCGAAGCGGAGCTAAAAAGTAAATACGAAATTGACGAAGTAAAAGACATCGGAACTTTACGGTGGCAAAGAGACTTCTTCTGGCGACTGGGTGTTGACCCGACAAAGGTTCGACCTGCATCCGAGGCATTGCTGAGAAGAATTCTGTTGAATAAAGGGTTGCCACGGGTATCGGCAATTGTGGATGCCTATAATCTCGCATCGGTGAAGACTCTGCTTACTTTCAGCGCTTTTGACATCGTGCGGATAGAACCGCCTCTGTCTGTGCGGTTTTCAAGAGAAGATGAGGTAGTTACTCTGATAGGGTATAGGAAAAAGAAATTAACTGGCAAGGAGATAGTTCTGACGGATTCGGCTAAGATACTGTGCGTGTATGTGCATGGTGATGTGGATGTGACAAAGGTAACGGATTCTACGCGGGATGTGCTTTTGGTTGCTTATGGCATTCCCGGGATGTCAAAGGATGAAATCAAAGAGGGTATGAGCGTTGCAGCGGGTTATATAAAGAGGTTTGTGGGTGGAAAGGTTGTGAGGGTGGATGTATAGCAGGAGAAAAGCGATCAGAACCGATTGTACCAACACCAACTCCAACCGTACGAGGGGGCGGTGGTGGAGGCGGTGGCGCTCCGCAAGACACGGATGGTGACGGCATTAGCGATTTGGACGAACTAATTGCGGGCACTGATCCGAATGATCCATGTGACACGAATCCTGACTGTGTTGCTTGTTTGGCGATAAGAGCGCCAGCACGAACACCGGCGGCAACACCGAGTTCTGCGCCGGTGGTGGCGTCAGCGCCTGAACCGACACCGGTGGGGGCACCCGAGGGGACACCGGAGGCAACGCCGAAAACGCGGATACCAGGGTTTGAGGTCGCACTGTTATTTATAGCGTTTGTAGTGGTGAGGGGTTATTTGAGGCGGGTTAAGAGAAGGAAATAAGTAATTCGTGATGGTATAGCTCCTCTTATCAACCCCTCCCCAAATTATAGATTTTTTTGCATGTTTCACAAACGAGAAGATGAAGGATTGTAATTGTTTAGCTAGCAGACTAAGGATGGGGCGATTGCTCGCCCCTCCTCG
>QBUM01000118.1 GCA_013180585.1 Candidatus Methanophagaceae archaeon GoMg2 | reverse complement strand
TTCCTCTCCCAACCTTGATATTAGCATTTCCATCGTTTTTTTATCTTCCATCTTTCGCGCCGCCCCATTTTTCTCTCTCTCAGTTTATTTCATAAACCAAAACAAATAAAAAGATATTCGATTTATAAAGTTTTTATGATTTGAACTTGACAAATGGTGCAAATATAACAGTAAAATTGTGACAAAAGTATTTGAGGTTGGATTTGTAAGAAATTCTTTTTTAGCTTCTGTATCTTTTGTTTGACTACTAAAAAATAAACCATCAGACCTAAATCGGAGAATGATAAGAGAGTAAAATGCGGATAGCGATATTAAAGAGGGATAAGTGCCAGCCACGGAAATGCGAGCTTGAATGCCTGAAATATTGCCCGATGGTTCGGACAGGAGCAGAGACAATCGTGCTGGGTAAAGACGGTAAGCCTGTAATATCCGAGGATTTATGTGAAGGTTGTGGAATTTGCATAAAGAAATGTCCCTTCGGGGCTATTTCAATCATAGGCTTACCGGAAGAGTTAAAGGGCGAAGAGACGCACCGATATGGCGAAAACGGGTTCGTTCTTTATGGCATGCCTATTCCAAAAGCAGGCAAAGTAACAGGGCTATTAGGGGCGAACGGGACGGGGAAGAGCACGGCAATAAAAATATTGTCGGGATTGCAGGTTCCTAACCTTGGTAATGTAGAATCAGAAACCGGTTGGGACGAGATAATAAAGAGATATGCCGGCTCGGAATTACAGAATTTCTTTGATAAACTGGCGAAAAGTAAAATAAAAGTGTCGTATAAGCCGCAATATGTAGATGCAATTCCTGAATACTTTGAAGGTAAAGTTCACGAGTTACTGGAGAAATCAGACGAGACAGGCGTAGTAAAACAGCTCGTGGAGAGTTTTGAACTTGAAGAAGCACTGAATAAGGATGTGAATGAGCTGAGTGGCGGCGAACTGCAAAGGGTTGCGGTAATTGGTTGTATGGGAAAAGCAGCGGATTTCTACTTCTTTGATGAGATAACACCGTATCTGGACATATACCAACGTGTGAACGTAGCAAAAGGTATAAAAGATGTTTTGAAAGATAAACCGGTGATTGTTGTGGAGCACGACCTCGCTATCCTTGATATGCTCGCCGATTATGTACACTTAATATACGGTAAGCCCGGCGAGTATGGCGTAGTCACGATGCCAAAGGGCACGAATAGAGGCATAAAAGAATATTTGGAGGGGTTCTTGCATGCCGAGAACGTGCGGATACGAGAGAAGGCAATAGAATTTACTGCACATCCACCACGGGAGAAACGACAAAAACGGAATTTGTTCATCGAATACGGCGGATTTGAGAAGAGGTATGGCGAAGAGGGTTTTGTATTGAAGGCACAGCAGGGTGATATCGAGACAGGGGAGGTACTGGGTGTAGTCGGCAGAAATGCCATCGGAAAAAGCACGTTTATGAAAGTATTAGCAGGCGAGACCGATCCCACACAAGGGACAATATCGGTTGATATTACGGTTTCGTACAAGCCGCAGTACATAAAAGGCGAGTTGGATATGAGTGTGAAGGATTTTATTTATTCGCTAAAACTAAACGAAGCAGATATTATTGATGTGCTACGCCCATTGGGAATACAGGAGATAGAGGAGAAGCAGATAAACGAGCTCAGTGGTGGTGAATTGCAAAGTGTTGCGATTGCTGCCTGTCTTTGTCATGATGCGTCTTTGTATATGCTGGATGAGCCGTCAGCGCATCTGGACGTGGAGCAGAAGGTGCGGCTGATAAAAGCGATAAGACGGTATGCGGAGCGTAGGAGCGTATCCATGTTGATTGTAGATCATGACATCTATCTGATAGATTTGTTAAGCGACCGGTTGATGGTCTTTGAGGGTGATCCTGGAGTACGAGGCGATATAAAAGGGTGTTTTGATATGCGGGATGGCATGAATATGTTTTTGAAGGAATTAGGTGTGACGTTCAGGCGAGATGAAAGCACGCTTCGACCGAGGATAAATAAGTTAGGGTCGTCAAAAGACCGTGAACAGAAGGGTAAGGGAAAGTATTATTATTTGTGAGCTTTGTGTAAACCCCTGAAGGTACTACCTACCCGCAACTAAGTGACGTAACTCACCTGATAGCCAACCCCCGAGATACTTTGTCACACCCTACCGTGCTTTGCCGTCTGAAATATACAACAGATTTTTTTGCGTTGTTGTTTCCTACTCTGTTAGACCTTCTATAACTGCAACTTCTGCTTTATTTCTTTCAGCTCTGCAGCATCCAGGTGCAACATATCCGCTATCTGAGACTCTGGATAATCCTCTATGTACATCCAAATGAACTCCTCCTCTGTATTCGACAACTTCTCTTCTTTGATAAGTTCGCTAATCTTCGTCACCTTCCGCTTCAAGTCCTTTAAGAACACCCCTATACGAACTGGTTTCACTTCTGCTGACTGCTTATCCCTGCTAGTACCCGCTTTTGGATAGCCAAAGGTATTTAACGTACGCCCTATCGAATTGAATTTCAGCAAAGGTATCCCACCCTCGCTGGTCCGACGTGCGTTCTCTTCTTCGTATATCTCCTCTGCGGATAGTCCCGCTTCAGTACTCAACCGCTCTAAGTAGCGGTTCATCCAATGCTCCTTACTAACTCCTTTAACATCTCTCATCGTTACCACATTTCCTTTTTATTTGATTTGCTACTATATCCAATTATATACAATCCGTTGTTATATAAAGTTTGATGATATAAATGCTTATAAATATATATCCTCTCAAAATCAAAAAGGCCAAGAATTTGATGCTTGGAATTTAGATAGTGCTATACTTCGCCTTTATCCTACTAACAACATCCTGAACCCTGATTAACTCAAAATCGAAACTGCCATATTCCAGATGCGCCTCTTCGTGTGTCGCCAAAACCTTGTACAGAGCGAAATTCCGGTCCTCAGCCTCGAACTCTTTTAACCTGCCAGGAAGAAAGATCCGCTCACCGTCGGTTGTGGCGCCATCAGCTTCCACAATTTCGATTCTGTAACCCAACAACGCATTCAGATAATGTAACAATACCGCTCGTACTCTCTTCAGCTCAAGACCTTCTGTGATAGACTCAAAGAAATCCGCATATTCTGAAGACTCACCCCGCACAAAAGAGGTCGCTTTTTCTTCGCCTTCTACCTTTGCTATTTCAGAAGCCATGCCGGCAACCTTCACTAAACCTTCATAACTCGCACTACCAATGAGATCTGGACTCACCTCAAGCAAACTAACTGCAGTTCGACTGCTATACCTGGCAACTTGACTACTAAGCCCATAAACGTTCAGCACTAAATCTTTATCGCCATACCGTAGCAATCGCTCAATGATATCGGGACACATCCCCAGCAACCTGACTGCCGTTCGCCAATTATAATCCCGGGCGACCTGACTACAAAGATCATAAACAATAGTAACTAATTCGGTATCGCCATACTCGTGCAATCTCGCAATGAGTTTGGGACTACCATCAAGCACCCGAGCCGCAATGAACCCATCATCCTTGTTGACCAGGCAACAAAGTTCTGCCAGTTTACCTAAACCGTCATAACTTACCCTGTCAATGAGTGCCGGACTCATCTCAAGCAACCGAGCCGCCACAAAACCATCCTCTTGCGCTACTTGAGTACAAAGACCTACTACCTTCTCTAAAACGTCTATACCTGCTTTATCTATTAGTTCCGGACTCTGCCCAAGCAGCCTGATCGCAGTGCTACTACTATATCCTGCTACTTGACTACATAGTCCCACTACCTGCTCTAAAAGATTTATGCCTACTTTATCTATTAGTTCCGGGGTCATCACAAGCAAGGCAGCAATAAATCTGCGATCGTTTGCGACTTGACTACAAAGACCCGCTACCTTTTCTAAACCTTCATAGCCTACCCGATCTATTAGCTCCGGGCTCAGACCCAGCAACCGGGTAGCGATAAAACTGTCTTCTTGGGCAACTTGAGTACAAAGCCCTGCGACCTTCTTTAAACCGTCATAGCCTACTCGATCTATTAGCTCCGGACTTACCGCAAGCAACCTAACCGCAGGTCCTTCACTATAGCCGGCAGCCAGACTAAAAAGACCGTAAACGTTCATTACTAAATCTTTATCGCCATACATCAGCAATTTCTCAACAAGCTCGGGACTCTCTTCAAGTAAAGTAACCGCAGTTCGACCGCTATACTTGTTGAGCTGGCTGCAAGCATCTGCTATCTGCTCTAAGCCGTCATAACCTACTTTATCGAGCAGAGGGTATAATTCGCTGACTAAATTCTCGATGATTTCACCTTCGTAATGCTCGTTAAGTAGTTTCCTTAATTTTCTCGTTCCATAAGTCTTCTTGAGTGAATTTCTTACCATTTTATGGTTAGCCTTTATACGTTAAACTAAGTTTTAATGAGTTTTTCTGTGCTTCTTTTTGAACTGTCAAGTATTCCTTGACAGTTACCTCTGGCGGCAATTCACCTTCAGTATAAATGTTTTGGATATGAAGGCTTATGTTTTGTTTTGTTGTCTGAAACAACTCTGCCATTAATTTCTGCGTCAACCAGACGGTTTCATTTTCCAGCCGGACTTCTATCTTCGTCTGACCGCTCTCAGTCTGGTAAATCAATATTTGAGAGCTATTTTTCATTGGTAGATTTTCAGCCATTGTATGATTTCCCATAAAACAATTGTTTTGATTTCCTGTCTTCCTTGCTTACAGCAAAATCTTCATCACCCACAAAACGCGAGTCCGTCTTGAGTATCTCAATCAGCTTTTCACTAAATGAATTTGTCATGCTATTTCCCTGTATATCCATCTCCTCTTTTTGAATATCAATATTTTTTATTTCCCAAACTCACTTCGCATATCTCTTCATTTTAGTAGTATATCCAAACATGGTTCGCAGATATATCCCTTTTACTGAACCTTCCCACTCATTTAAAACCGCCTTACTTTTAGATATATGCTGTCACACAAATACCCCTCGTATTTTTGCACTGGCGCATTGTTTTTCCTTTTGCCTCTCGTCTTATTATGCCCTAAAACCTACCTCCTCTGCGTTCTCCGTTAACCCCGCGCTTGATCTAACAACGTCAACTCACACCTCAAAATAATTCTTGAGTATCTCCTCTAT
>QBUM01000119.1 GCA_013180585.1 Candidatus Methanophagaceae archaeon GoMg2 | reverse complement strand
CTAAGTGGCCAGACCCGATTGATGGATTGCCGGAAGAGTTAGAAAAAGCGGATGTAATCCTATTAACACACCACCATAAGGACCATTGTAAGAGTGTTACAGTAAATAGACTCAAGGATGCAGATACGTTAGTAGTAGCTCCTAAGCGCTGTATCAAGGAATTAGGCAAAGATATACATGTTGTTGCGCCGGGGGAAGAGATAACTTTGGGAGATATAACAATAAAGGTAGTTGACGCTTACAATACGGAACAAGGCAGTTCTACCAGAAAAGTGCATCATAAAGGGAATGGTGTAGGCTATTTAATAACCTTGGGGGGCAAGACGATTTATCATGCTGGCGATACGGATTTTATACCAGAGATGAGCGGATTTGGGGATGTAGAAGTAGCTTTACTTCCTATTGGTGGAACGTTTACAATGGACATTCAAGAGGCTGTTGATGCTGCAATAGCTATTCAGCCTAAGGTCGTGATTCCTATGGACTATTTGAAGGCGGACCCGCAAGAATTCAAGGAGAAAGTAGAGGCAAGATCGGATATTAAGGCGGTGCCGTTGCAAATAGGGGAGGTGTATCAGTTAAAATGAATATATTTGTTTAGCAAACCACAAGATTATACAGATTTTCACGAGAGAACAATAATGGGGGGCACCCCGCTACTTGAGTGTGGGTGTCAAAATAACCAACTTAAATGAGCTTGGTTGCCGATAATATTGATCTTCTTTATTGCATTTGTCAACAAATCAAAAGTAATTATGTTCTCCATCTTCTATTTTTTCCATGGCTTTGATTAAAGTATCGTCAAGATAGTAGAACGACTGAGGCGGGGTAAAATCAGGAAAAATTACTTTAGGATCAATAGGGACTTTAAATAACTTCAAATACTTAAGTTCAAGAGCGACCCCCTCTTTTATTCCAGAATAATATTCAAAAAAATCTTGTTCACACATACCGGAATGGCCATTAAATTTATTCCACAGATTATCGGGCGTGTCCTTTATTATGTCCCCTATTACAAATGTGCCAACAATTTTTTTTGTTGGTGATGTGGCATAGATCCATACTTTATCCACGTCCTTCTTAAATATAACTTTTCTAAACTCGTATCTTTTGTTTCCCTTAACCATTTCTTCTATATATTTGGGTCTAATTGATAGTAAAACGTTCATTTATACCCCCTCCTCGTTTTATCGGAAAATCAACTGCATTTTTATAAACGCAATACAGCAAGTTGTTATCCACAAACTCGTGAGCATTATTTGTTTGACCAACAATGGTGAGAAACTGTTGATCAACTTCTAAAGAGGGGGGATTATCTAAAATGGGATACGTTTTAATTTTTGATATGATTATCACCCTTCTTTCATGATTCTTGTCCCTTTTGAGTTCGCGTACCGAGAGGGGATGACCCAAAATTGGTACTACCAAATCATTTAATGTTTTTAAAAGAAATTGGAGATTGCTTGGAATAATGTGATAATACTCCCGGTAGATGAATCTGTTGGTGTCTATGAGAATACGCATTTTAATAGCCTCCTCTTGTTTTATCAGTCCTCATGGTCATCATTCCACGGTTCGAACTTTTTCTTTCATCACATTCACAATAGCTTCCTTTCTTTTTTCTAAGAAACCGTCCAAATCTCCAGAAAAGAAAAGTTAGGCGAAGAAGTTCTTGAACCATTTAGTAATGACCTCCTTCGAAGCATCATATCCCCCATCAAGATAAATTGCACCAATCAACGCTTCAAGCGTTTCAGCAAGGACATATGGCTCTTCGTTTGCTTTCTGCTTTTTCTCTCCAGCACCCAACTTAATAAATTGCCCTATTCCAAGACTTTGGCTAATCCTTGCAAGTGATTCTTTTCTCTCGAGTTCTTTTTTCTTGCTTGAGATCTCATCACTCGTTTTACAGCCGGATTTTATCAATAGATCAGCCAGTACTGCTTTCAACACTGCATCACCAAGAGTGCTAAATATCTCTTGATCTTCATAATCTTGATTTCGTTGTTTTTGTTCGAGTGCATAGGCTTTGCGTGTCAATGCCCGATTTAAGAAGTTCTTGTCAAAGAAAGAATAGCCAAGAATTTTTTCTATTGTCATCGTGTCCTCCTCAAAAATATCCCTATCCATTTTTTATATCACCTTTTCTACTTTCTATTTCCTGACTATAAAAAGCATTCATTACCTAAAATTTTCTATTATTTGGATAACAATAACATTGCCGTGCCTTTTTTATTTACTAAACCCCAAAAATTCATTTACTTTGTTCGTTATTAGTTCCTTTCGTTTTTGGACAAAATTTCTAAATGTTTCCTCTGTTAAATTGTCCCTTGCATTCATAAAAAGGTCGTTAAGTGTTGGGTCATCGGAACCATAAAAATCTGTACTTTCTTCAGGTAAGTCATTGCTTTTCAATATGTTACGTGTTTTATTTATGTATCGAAAGTTACCAACACTATTTATCAATTCCTCGGGAAATCCCTTAGCTTCTAAAATACTCATTGGAAATATGTGGTCTCGTTCTAAACTCCAACCTCTCTTTTTCGGGATTTCAAAAACACCACCTTGGATAATATTTAGAATTAAATCTAAATCATAACGCCTATTTTCAGAAAAAACATAAGTCATACCAGTCCGCTCTTCCATATATTTACTAATCTCATCGATTGGAAAGTTCACAATTGGATTAGCTTCTTTGATTTTTTTGTGGATGACATCTAATTTCCCATCTGGACCATAGGAGTAAAATCTCATAAAAAATGACATATACAAATACTGTCTGAGTTTTATAGCCTGACCTTCTGAGAGTTGCTGATGTGGTTGTTGATAAATAAAATCTACAATCGGAATTAACGCTAAATCGGATTTTAAGAATCTCTTAGAAAGGATTTTTGCATCGGTCTTTAGAAACTCGACAGTAGAAAGTAATGCTTTCCTAATCTTTTCAAAATTATCTTCAAGTTTCTTGATATATTCCCCGTCTTTTAATTTTTTGATATCATATTTTGCTCCTTTATCTAAAATCACAAATGGGCATTTGATAAGAAAATCTGTGTTAAAATCATATTCTCCATTGCCATTTAATTCATCTACAACTTCTATAAACTTCTTTTCCATTTCAGGCGAATATAATATCACTGTTGAGAAAAGCAAATCTGATTTAGTTAGGACAATTCCACCAGAATTAACACGCACAAAAACCTCGAGAACATCGTTGTATGGCAAATCTTCTTTTACATCTTGAATATGTATTCTCTCTTCGATGCTAAAAACTTGTATAAACTTACCTATGTTTTCCTTTATTCTTTCTCTTACATCTGAGGGATCGTCTCTAAACTCTCCGTCTACAAATGCTGAAATTTTTGGTATCTTTATGTGTGTCAGTTCTCCAACTTGTCTCCAGTGTGAATCATTAGCAGCCTTCTCCGGTGTCACAAACTGAAAGTTATACCTTAGGTCATTTTCTTCCCCGATAGGATCGCTATCAATTTTGAAATAGAGATGTTTACCGTTATATTTGCCAAAAAACGCGAGAAATAATGATTGTAATCTCTGTTGCCCGTCTAACACCAGATAGGGTAAAGATTCTAATGGCTCCTCCTCCGAAATAAGTCTTTCACCAGTTTTATAATCTTGAACGAGCTTTCTTGTTCTAATTGTAAACTCTGAGTTTGGTTTCCAAACAAGGAATGAACCAATCGGATAATCGTTCATCAATGAATCCATCAATTTACATATTCTTTCTTCTTCCCAAACAAAAGATCTTTGGATAGAAGGCAATCGATACCTATCTTCTTGTATATCCTTTACTACGTCATATATTCTTTGCGTTGGCTTTATTCTACTCATTGTCTCCATCTCTCATTTTTTGGCACGGCATTGCGTATAACTTCACTATATCTAAGAACCCAACTTCGCCCAACTTCGCTTATGTACCCTCGCACTTGAAACATCTCATCACGCTTTAAAGCTCTGAACATGAACATATATAAAACTACCGCTCATTATCATTTTCCTTTCAAACCCCTCAATGTCTTCTTCACTTCCTCCAACTCATCACCCGTAATCCCATAAAGTTCTGCAACAATCTTATCAATTTCCTCCTCCACTTCCTTCAACTCCTCTCGTGTCTGCAAATCCTTTCCTTCGTAATATCGCTTAGCCAACCCATGCACCTTTTTAGAAAGCTCCGAAATCCCCAGATGCCCCTCACTCGCCCTCTCGTACTTGGGTATCCCAAAATGCTTAACCACAGAAGGCGCCCAAAACCCTCGACCTGCAGACGAATAAGACCGCACACAATCTTTCAATAGCTTTGATTCCCACGTCTCCTGATGCATCCCCGTATCATTCTACACAGAAAAAACCAGATGAATTCAAACCACTCACTCTATCAACAGCAACCCAAAAAAGATTATCTGTTCTTGCGGCGATGTGCGCACTTCTATTTCATAACCCGCCTTCCGCACGGTCTTGTATACATCAATACCACAAGCCTCCATTGACGGTCTCGCCTTATCCTGATGTTCACAAAACCTCTTAGCCGCGTAGTCTAAGCCAAAACCCTCTCTCTCCGGCAGACAATCCTGGCAGTAAGTGCAGGGCAGCGCAGCCATTGCAAACGCTTTATAATATCCAGAAAGAAAAGCATGCCTTTCTAATTCAAACATCATGTTGTGCATCTTAAATATCGCATCCCAGAGGTAATGGTGGATATGCGAGGGTGCCACTTCTAAATTCGGCTGCACATCCGCAAATCGTGTGATAATTGCTTTTTCATAGCTTTTTAGTAACTTTCTCGTCTCTTCCGGTCTCGGCGTGTATGGTGGGCAAGTCAGATGCTTCCCGAATGCTCTGCACCCATACTCACATTTCCACCGCACCCACTCGGCTACTTCTATCTCATCTACGGAGATAAGATTGAAATCCGCGTGTATGTCCCGCAATTCATGCAGTAAGGAGTTCAAATCTTTTTTCATCCTTTATATCTTCTATTGCGAGTTATCCTAAATAAAGTTTAAGAAGCTGGATTTACTCACAAACTTTATGGATAACTATTATTTTCGTGTGGTGACCGCTCTTTAATTCGTCACAGAGCGGATATTGCAAAAATCATTTGTATTTGTATAGCTGATGTAAAAAACCACGAGATTTCACAAGATTAACACAAGAATTAGGGGTTAATAATGGATAAAGTAGTTAAT
>QBUM01000120.1 GCA_013180585.1 Candidatus Methanophagaceae archaeon GoMg2 | reverse complement strand
AATATTTCGATACACAGAGAAAAACGAGGGGGTATTGCTAAGGAAATCGAACAAATAGAGCGGAGGGAGGAAGGCTCTTCTTTGCGAATGAAAAAAATCGTGAAGATGCAAAAACTGAAGAAAAAGTCGGAGGAATGGGCAGTACTTACTTTGGCAAGAACTATCATGGGAAAAGCAATTGAAAAATACGAACATGAGAGGCAACCAGGGGTTATTAAGGAAGCACAAACTTTCTTTTCAAAAATGACCCTTGGGCGGTATTCGCGTATTTTTGCACCGTTAGACGAAGCAAAGATCTATGTTGAGGATAAAGATGGCAGACGAAAAGATATTCAGAATTTGAGCAGAGGAACAGCAGAACAACTCTATTTATCATTGCGATTTGGTTTCATCCGTGAATTTAGTAAAAGAGCTGAATCCTTACCTATTGTTTTCGATGACATTCTTGTGAATTTTGACCCTGAAAGATTCCAAGCAGCAGGTGAAGCTATCCAAGAATTAGCAAAAACCAACCAAATTCTTTACTTCACTTGTCACCCCGAAAGTGTTAATTTGTTAACGAAAATCATACAGGATTCAACGGTAATTGACATAAATGTGGGATGATAATAGATGGTGTCAGTTGGTGAGGCATCGGAATTAGCGGGAAAAGGGACCTACAGCAACTACCAATATCAGAAAGCGATTACGATTCGTGAGAATTCAGGTAAAACGTTAGAAGATTATCAAGTCATCCTGATTTTTTCTGGCAGTACTTTCCCGGTCAATGCAAATGCAGATGGTTCCGACCTCAGATTCGTGCTTGCTGGTAAAGAGCTGAGTTACTGGATTGAAGAGTTTGATTCAGGTGCAAAGACAGGTAAAGTTTGGTTGAAAGTGCCAAATATACCTGCAAGTGGAACGGTTACTGTGCTGATGTATTATGGAAAATCCGATGTTTCTTCGCAAAGCAACGGGGATAAGACTTTTTACTTTTTTGATGCTTTTAGCACGGATAAAGGTTATTGGAAAACTGGTGGTGTTACTTATACAATATCAAATGGCATTCTTGATTATACTGGATCTGGTTGTCAGTATATAGTGGAAACAGGAGTGCTAATACCAGATAATGTTGTGATAGAAGCCTTAATAAGTATTCTATCAGTTAAACGAGGCCAAAACGTGGGAATGACCTTTAGTGGGTCATCATTTGATGAAAGCATGAATGATTGTGTTACTAAAGGCTATTTTTATTTATTTGCAACGACTCTAAAACGTGTAAGATTATGGCGGCAACCTGTCAATGAGGGCATGCACTTGTTTAGCATGGATATAGGATTAGAAGTTGTCTTGAACGATTGCATCGTTTCTGAAGCATTGAAGGAAGTATTCAAAACAAACGGGTTTTCACTCTCTGAAAAGATTGTGATTACAAAAGAAAACGAACTAAAATGGGTGATAGCAGACGGTAAAAAGAAATGTAGCTATGTTATCAGAAAAGAAGAGGATAAGCTAAATGTTTACAAGCGCAATATGGATATAGTGGCTGAAAAAACGAATTACACCGTGCCAACCGATAAAAAGTTAAGATGGAAAGTAGTTAAAGCAGGTAAAAAAATTGAGGGTTGGATAGAAGGGACTAAACTTATTGATTTCACCGATCCCACACCGCTGCCAACTCCGGGTTATATTGGATTTCGAGAGGGGCATTTACAAGTAGATTTTGTCTTTGTCCGCAAATACGCCTTTCAGGAACCTACGGTCCGCTTCTCTATCGAACCGGACGAACTCATGCCGCGGGAAGATACGGTTGCTGAGAGCGAAATTAAAACCGATTCTAGGGCGGGAATGACGGAAAATGTTGCCAATCTCAATTTTGAGGGAGATGAGTCAATGCAAAACGAAAGAATAAAATCGTTGATAGAAGAAATTGTAATAAAAAACGAATTACTCATTAACACTTTCCCCTTCTATTTACACGGTCATATTCCAAAGAAAAAGTTGAATAATGCTTTAGCATATATTTCAAAAGGAATCAAAGAAATAGAAATATTATTTTTTGTCGATTTCACCGTTTTGGGTTCTGGTAAAAGAGGTTTGGTTTTCACGAGGGATAAACTATTTTGGAGAACAGTGCCAAATAAGGGCATGATAAAATACACCGGCATAAATTCTGTTTCCGTAAATGGCAGTTATGAACTTGTAATTAACTCTACCAAAATACTGATGGGACCTACTAGGAAACGGACAGAGCTAGTTTCTGAACTAATAATGCAAATTACAAGAGAGAAACACGCGAAAGAAAAAAGCATGGAGCAAAAAAAAGAAAACGAACGAGAGGGAACAAGAACTGATGCTGTAAAGGTAATTGATGCTAAAAATCATTGTGTCATAATGGACACAGTTACTCTTTATGCTCAACCAATTAAAATAACGCCTTGGCTTAATGTTAGCAAACTGAAAAGAGGAATTTATAAGCCTTTTACACTAACCTCAGCATTAGTTCGAGTACCTATAACAGATATTGGTGAAACATGTTGGAAGACTGCCAAGTTGTTGGATGGCGATGCAAGTATAAAATTACGGGATTTGTATTCCGCTAAGAGGGCTAATCAATTAAAATTAGGATGTGGAAATCCTTTTTTCATTCAAATCAGAACAAAAAAATTGACAATACTTTTAGACTGTTGGATGCTCAAAATTGGTTCACCAAACAATACGAATAAGGTGTATATCTCAATAAAATTAGAGGGTAATAAAGAAGAAATAGAATATTTTGTTTTAGAGTTCGTTAATCAGTTGGGCCGAATACCGGATGATATACATTATTTATCGGATTTTACAAAATATACTGGTGTTTCTAAGGAGAAAATAAGCGATATGTGGATGCAATATTCTCTATATTCAAACTCTATCTCATCTGCAAATGAAGTGATAAGAGATGTTAAAAGCATGAAGCTAGAGGCATCAGGTGCAGAGGATTTGCTAAACAAAGCAAAAAGTTCATTAGACAATGGTAAATACAAAGAAGCTTTTGAATTATCCAAACAAGCTGAAGAAGTAGCGTTATGGCTAAAGAAAGATTTTGAAACGAAAGAATTATCTAAATACATTTTATCACTTGAATCAGAAATAACCGCGATTAAAAGTACTGGTGTCAAAATACCGAAATCCGAAGAGTTAATTGCACAAGCAAAGTCAGACCTAAAGAACAACTTTGAAAATGCTAAAGAATTGGCAAGCGAAGCAAAGATTATTGCATCCGAAAGAAAAGAATACTATGAAAAAGCTTTGAAATCTGTCTCTTCTGCAAATGCGACATTAAACGCTGCAAAAAGCGTAGAAATAGAGGTGTCAAATGCAGAAAATTTACTAAATAAAGCAAAAAGTTTATCCGAAGAGGGCAAGTACGAAGAAGCTTTTGAATTATCAAATCAAGCCGAAGAAGAAGTATTAGGGCTAAAGAAAGATTATGAAACGTATAAAGTGTCTTCTGAATACATTTCATCGCTCGAATCAGAAATAACCGCGATTAAAAATACTGGTGTTAAAATACCGAAATATAAAGAATTAATTGTGCAGGCAAAATCGGAACTAACCAAGAACAATTTTGAAAGTGCGAAGAATTTCGCAGAAGAAGCAAAGAGAATAGCTTATGAAAGAAGAGGGGGATATGACTTGGCATTTCGTTTGATTTTTGAAGCAGAAAGAATCTTAAATGAAACTAAAACTAAAGGTGGTGTAATGGTTTCAACTGATTTACTAACAAAATCCAAACAAGCTTGTGATAATGGCGATTACGATGAATCGGTCAGATTATCAAAAGAACTGAAGAACCTTGCAAGTGATAGAGAAAGAATATATCAAGACGCACAAGAAGCGATAAGAGCAGCAGAGTCTTCAATAGAAAATGCGAAAGAATTCGGGTGCAATGTATCGGATGTCGAAGAGAGATTAAAGAGTGCAGAACTGTTATTTGCGGAAGGTGCTTATGAAAGAATTGTCAAAGCATCAAAACAGATAGAAGAGCAGACAAAGAAGATAATGGAAGAAGCAAAACCAGAAATAACGATAAAACTCTCAGAAACATCTTTTAAACCAAACGCATGGAAACGAATTGATTTGATATTTAAAAATAGCGGGACTGCAACGACAAAAGAGATAAATGTAGAATATCCAGGAGATAGGGTAGATATAGAGGGTCTAATGGCAATAGGAGAATTAAAGCCTAATGACGAGAAAAAGTTAAAAATTGACTTTAGACCTAAACAAGTAGGAGAAGTTCCTTTAACTGCTACAATAACCTACATGGATTTGGATAACAAAGAATACAAAGAAGAAACGCGTTTTCGGATTAGTGTTGGAGAAGAGCTACAAAGAAGAGTGGAAGACCATGAAAACCCGACTGAACAGAAAGAAATAACAATCGAACGAGCAATCTATGACTCATGTAAACGAGATTTTATTGAGCGGGCATTACCACGAATGAAAGAATGGATTAACCGCTATGATCCAGGTGCATATTGGTTTGCTATATCAATACAAAACAATACTGACAGATCAATAGAAGAATGGGATATTGACTTAGAAATGTCCTCTGCTTTAAAAGTGAGCGAAGTAAAGATTGAGGGAATAGAACGTGAAATTCCTCAGGAAGCGCATTTAGGGTTATTCAAAATTTCAGTGCCGAAAGAATACGGTATTGTAATACCCAAAGGAGGAACACAGCGTGTATACTTCAAACTTCGTGCTGATAAGCCAAAAACAACGTATGAAATCAGCGGCGTTTTCAAAAGTGCAATTGGAGAGGTGCCGATACGAGCAAAGGAGTTCAAATATCTGTGCGATGTCCGCATGTCGCCAGAAGCGGTGAAACCGGAATTGAAAAAGGCATTTTCGGAGAAAGACGCAGTGAGGCTTGCACTGTCGTTTAAAACTGTTCAAGAAATAGATAGAATGTGCAATCGTGATGCAAGAACAGAGGAATACCAGGATAAGCTTTCGGCGCTAAAGAATTACACGGAAGGCTTCAGCGAGGATTTTACAAAGCAGGTGGACGAATTTTCGATGTTCATGAAGGAGGAGCAATTAACATATTTGGATGACGAATACAAACCAAAAGTAAGAAGGTTCTGCACGAATCTTGTAGATGTATGGATAAGAG
>QBUM01000121.1 GCA_013180585.1 Candidatus Methanophagaceae archaeon GoMg2 | reverse complement strand
GATAATGGCTTTTTGGCTGTTATTTTCGATTTTACGGCATGGGAAGATGTAGAAACGCCTATACTCTTTTTGGAACTGCGATAAAGGAAAGCCCCTCTCATTTCAATCATTAATTGTATCTGTCAGAACTATCGGCACATTACCATTTGCTGGCATTTTATTCTCAAACCTTTATATGAATCTATTTATGCATATATATGAACCATTATATAACCTGTATATTATGAGCGTGACGAAGGAGCGGAAAAGATGAAGATAAAAGAGTACTTCAAGATGCTGAGAGTCAAAGAATGGATAAAGTTCTATACACTTATCCCGCTTATAGGGGCGATTTTAGCAGATGCTACACCTTTTGCTCTTATTTCAGTCGGCACAATCTTCTTCTGCGTGATAGCCTATGGATTCGTCATAAACAACTATTTCGATGTTGAAATAGACAAACGGCATACGAAAAAAGTCATGCAGGGTAAAAATCCGCTCTCGACGGGAAAAGTAACAAAAAGGGAACTTCTGCGCTCATGGGTGTGCTGCTCGCAATTCCAATCGCACTTTCCTGTTTTTTAACTTTAGCAGGTCTTTTATTCACGCTGTTAAGTATTGCTTTCCTCACGCTATATTCAATAAAATACATAAGGCTCAAAGAGCGGTTTATTGTTGATATAATAACCCATGGTATGATGTTTGGTTTATTTCCCTTTTTAGCGGGTTTTACGCTCGCAGGAGGTGATTTAAATACGCTAACTCTATTACTCGCATCCATGTTTATGATAATTGGTTGCGAGGCTTTACTCACGCATCAAATAAATGATTACGAGGAAGATTTCGGTAATTCGAGTACCACCGTTGTTAGAGTGGGTCTGAATGGAGGTTGGGCTATGCTTTGCTTTTTTATTCTCCTGTCTATTGTGAATTTAGTGCTGATTGCTCATTGTTCTGATATAGGAATGATGTTTCACGGCAGTGTGTTTGCGTATTTAATTGCATATCCACTTTATACATGCAGAGGTGAGGTCCAGGGTGTTATCAATAATTATTCCTGCGCTGAATGAGGAAGAAAGAATCGAAGAGTGCTTCAAATCCTTAGAAGAGCAGGATCTGGATCGGAGCGAGTATGAGATAATCGTGGTGGATGGAGAATCTACTGATAGGACAAGGGAGATAGCTCGCGTCTGTGCGGATAAGGTTATTCCCCAGAGAAGTGAAGGAATTGGTGGTGCGAGAAGAGACGGTGTAGAAGCATCAAACGGAGAGATCCTGGTATTTACCGATGCGGATACGATTCACGAAAGGCACTGGCTGAGAGTAATCTCAGAGAATTTAAAGAGCTATGACGTAAGCACGGGGCCCATTCTATTTTATGATGGCAACTACAAATCAAACCTATTACGATTATGGCGGAAGATCTACGTCTTGTTCCACCTTTTCGATTTCTACTGGCTGATCGGGTCTAATATGGCGATTAAAAGGGAGACATACCAGCGAATAGATGGTCACCGGAATATCTCACTCTTAGAAGACTTCGATATATCTGTGAAGACGTTCAAAGAAGGGGATGTTCTCAGCAAGTACGATAAGAATCAACGAGTATATACCTCTGCGAGGCGGCTGGATAATCTACTCACCTATTTCCTGATCTACGCATACGGCCATTACAATTATCATCTGGCCAGGAATTTTGGCCGTCTGCTGGACTACCCTGCTTTCGATAGGATGGATTTAAAGACGATTCTAAATATCGCAGGTATCCAAAAGATAAACAATCTCTATACTAATTTACGTTCCGGTATTGGTAAGAAGGAGGGATAATGAATACAATTAACTATAACTTAGCGTGTCTTTATGGTTTATTTTCTTCGCAGGGACCCCATAATGAAACGTTCTTTTGGGATTCCCTTAGGTAAACGTCGCCTAAAACGCCGATGATAATTCCACCAGCTAAATCAGATAATAAAAATAAAATATTTAGGATGCAAAAATAATTAGTGAAGAGATGAGCACTAATGAAGAAGATAGAAACCTGATTGCCTATTGTGGACTTTACTGCGGCGATTGCTTTGCCCACAAGGGAAAGGTTGCGGATTTAGCAAGAGACCTCAGAAAAGAATTGCGGCAGGCAAAGTTCGATAAGACCGCAGAATCTTTGTCTGACATTCCGTTCTTCAAGGTATTTGAAAACTACGGGCAGTGCTATGAGGTTTTGGGTGCTTTGGTGAAATTCCGGTGCAATAAAGCATGTCGTGATGGTGGCGGCCCACCGTTCTGTAAGATACGAAAATGCAGCCAGAAGAAAGGTATTGAAGGGTGTTGAGAATGCGATGAATTTGAAACATGCGAAAAGCTGGACTTTTTGAAGCCAGGTCATGGGGATGCACATCTGAAGAACTTAAGGAAGATTAAGAAACAGGGGATTGAGAAATTCATTGAAGGGAAGCGGTATTGGTATAATAAGATGAAGTAAGAAATATCTGGCGAATATATTTAATGGTTGATTGACATGGATTTGAAATGGGGCGAAAGAAAAATGGAAATACCAACTTTATCGGAAGAAGAGAAATGGGAGATGATGCGCGAGATATTCGTGCTGAACAAGCAAGCAGATATTGGCTTCATCATGCAACTGGGAACGGAGAAGATGACTGAATATGCGGAAATGACCGCACAGCAATATGCAGATATGTTGCAGGCACAGGGCAAAGATAACGCAATCGGCTTTGCAATGAGCGAGGCGATAGTGCGTAAGAGTTTGATGGGAAGCGATGTAGAAGTTGACGGAAATCCCAACGAAGCAACTTTGAATCTAAAGAGAGACGGATTCGTGATGACGGCGATAAATCTCATAAAAAAGGACTATTGCCTATAACCAAGGAAGATTTTCAAAGAGGGCGCATTGAAGGCTATTTCAAACCGAGAGCGGAGAAACTGGGCTTGGAATTGGACGTTGAATATACCGATGAGGGATACAAGATAAAGATATTGAAAAAGTAAAACATGAAATGAGGTAAATAAAAATGCCAATAATAACACATTTTATAGTACCGGCAGATGATATGGAACGAGCGAAAAAGTTCTACGCCGAATTATTTGATTGGAAAATTGAAAAATTCCCGGGACCTATAGATTACTATGCGATTACTACCACCGATGAAAACGGCGAGGAAGGTCTTGGTGGCGGGTTGGCAAAAAGAGAAGAACCACAAGAAGCAATTGTCAGCTATGTTGATGTTCCGTCTGTGGATGAGTACATTGGCAAAGTTGAAGAACTCGGTGGTAAAGTAGTGGTTCCCAAGACGGCTGTACCCGGTATAGGCTATGCTGCTGTTTGCATTGACACTGAGAATAATACCTTTGGACTCTGGGAATGCGATGAAGACGCGAAAATGAACCAATGTGAAAGCTGCGGGATGCCAGTTGATGAAAAAACGACATCTAAATTTGATGGTGGGTATTGCATTCATTGCCAGGACCAGCAAAGCGGTGAGTTGGCGACTAAAGAGCAGGTGAGAGAAGGCAGTATAAACGCCGCGATGCAGTTTATGGGTAAAACGCAAGAAGAAGCCGAAAAAATGGCTGATGAAATGATACCAAAACTGCCACGGTGGCGAGAGTGAATAGGGGGTAGGGACAGATACGGGGTGCAATTGCACTTCATATTTTTTCCTTTTTTATTTAGTTGCAGTGAAAAAGTAGGATACTATGACCTCTCAAGAGAGGAACGGGAAAAAAACTGTCCAAAAGATAGAACGAGAAATATAAATGAAGATTGAAGGAATAATATGGCTAAGAGACATTGTGGACAAGCTTGCTCTTAAACACCACGTTGAAACTCATGAGGTTGAGGAACTGCTCAGTGGCAAATCTAAGTTTCGCTTTGTTGAGAAAGGGGAGCGAGAAGGTGAAGGTGTATACTTGGCTTTAGGACGAACCAGCGCAGGGCGATATTTGTCAGTGCTTTTTATTTATAAAAAGACAAAAGAAATACTAATATTAAGTGCCAGAGACATGGCAAGAAAGGAGAAGAGACAATATGACAAAAAGTAAATCCGAAAACCTGCCACGTTTTGGATCCCTTGATGAACTTGTAAAGTTCTTTGATACCCATGATCTGGGTGAATACTGGACCGAGATGCCGGAAGCGCACTTTGAAGTTGATATCAAGAGGAAGACGCATCTCTTTGCTATTAACACCGAACTTGCTAATAAATTGACAGACATTGCTAAATCCCGAAAAATCTCTTCCGAGGTACTTATCAGCACTTGGTTAAAAGAGAAAATTCAGGAACAGATATAATAGAACGGTGAATTGGCAAGTAAAGAGCAGGTGAGAGAAGGCAGTATTAACGCCGCGATGAAGTTTATGGGTAAGACAAGAGAGGAAGCGGTGAAAATGGCTGATGACATGATGCCAAAACTACCTCGGTGGCGAGAATAAATAAAGGGGGAATGGGAACAAACATAGGGGGTGCGATTAGCCCTCCGGTTTTTATCTTTTTTAGTTTTTCTTTTGAAAACACATCAGGTTATTTATATACCCCTATCTATCTTAAAGTCAGGAGGCGAAAAATAAGTGTGAAGTTTCAGTTAAAGGGTGGTATATGCAAACCATGTTTGGATATACCTCCAAATTGGAAGGATATGCGAAGTGAATTCGGATATAAGTTGTTATACGCAATCGTGAGCAAAAGGCGTAAAACAGGAAGAACAAGTATACATCTAAGGCATATGCACATTAACATAAACAAATAGGATATGATGATATGATGATACCGTATGTATCTACAGCAAACAATATAATCCGTAATGAAAAAATCGCGGATATATTCAAAATACGTAGCAGCATAATAAAGGCGATTCGAGAATATTTTTGGAATAATGATTTCATTGAAGTGGATACGCCCATATTACGTGGTTATGAAGATCCAACCGATAATCCTATTTTTACTACTATGGGTCCACGGGGATGGCCACGTCTTCATTTAAGAACGTGTCACGAGGAATTCGTAAGGCGAACTCTCTCCCTTCATCCGAAAGTATTTGAAATAGGGAAAGCTTTTCGAAATGAGGACATCATATCTGATATTCATTTACCTGAATTTCAATTATTAGAACATTATGAGAAATCCTCTGAACCTACAATAGCCATCAATAGAATACAAGAATTAATAAAAAATATTTCTAGTGTATTATTAGAGGATTATGATAATGCAGAATGTTTGGATTATTCCTTATTACTCATATTCACACCACCCCCTTTTTCTTTTTTACGTAGCTACCACGCC
>QBUM01000122.1 GCA_013180585.1 Candidatus Methanophagaceae archaeon GoMg2 | reverse complement strand
GCACAGACAGAAACGTCATTCATCCCGCAAGCTACACGGTAATAACAGTGATCTTTACTCAATTCGCCTTTCAATTTATCACAAATTGAAGGGTCTCCTTTCTTTACGGCTTCGTCTATGGCTTTGTCAAATGCTGTATCGCCATCAAGACAACCGCTAATTACGCTAACGCCTAATATTCCTAAAATCAGAATCCCTGTTAAAAGGTGTTTATCCATATTTTATATCTCTATTTTGTTTATAATAAAACTTTGCTGTATCAAATAGTTCAATTGTTTTCTCTCGTTTCAAGATTAGGCACTTTGTGAAACATCAAACTATCATCTGATTTTTTTGGGGTGGGTTCAAGAGGCTGTCCAATAACCAAAAGATAGCAGAAAAAGAAAGACAAATAGGGCTTTAAACCTCCAAGAAGCGTTATTTTTACGGTCAAAATCAATTGTGGGACGGCCTCTAAAATAAATCACCTTTTATTTTTACCGATAGGTGAAAATGGGTATTAACCCCCTCAACAAACCACTCAAAAAACAATGACGTGTCAATCTCCAATCAGTCCAAGCGAAATCTTACTATTAATATGTCCTCTTGCCAATATAGATTGAGATACTCGTCTATTTTATGTAAATATCTGTTTTCTGGATGTCACTTTCGTGGTCAGTTTATAAGCGAAGATATAAAGCACTTGCGGGGGCTCGTCAAGTATTATGTCCTGGCGGGGCATAAAACGGGTATGCCTGCAGATCCGATGCCAAAACGGATTGTTTTTGGTGCTGGCGCAGAAAAAAAAATCGGTGCAGAGACGAAAGAATTGGTGCGATTGCAAGCACTGAAATACTTAGTATTAACACTATCAGCGAAATCGTCTTATGAATTTTATTCATAATCTTATTTACCACACCTTTATCTATACAAACCCATACATTTTAAAAATAAAAAGTTATATTAAAAAACCGAAAAATATTTAATGACGGATATTATTATCTTTGTATAGTGTAAGAGTCAAATAAAAAATAGGTGAGGGTATCAGATGCAAGAGCCATGTAAGGGAAGGGGAAATGGAAGGAGGTGTGGTATTTAGATGGATCCAGGCACGGCATTGGAGATATTTCAGTCGGGAGCGCAATCAGGAATATACCTCATTTCAACGAGTTTATTGTATCCCGTGATAATAATACTATTTGTTTTAATTGTCTGGAGTTTGATAGCGATCGGAGGTTTTCTGTACGAATGGCACAAGAGAGACCGCAATTTCGTGTCGCTTGAGCGAGGTGCGTTCAAGGCGAGGGCGTTACTGGAGAAAAATGACTTAGAAGGTGCTTTTGGCATCCTGAGTGAGTCATGTTCAACTAAATTCGTGCATGAGTTTCTCGATAGATTATCCGCGTTCCGGAGAGTGCATCAGAGTAAGAAACTCATGGAAGTAAAGGTAGAGAAGCTATTACAGGATTTAGAGAGTTTGATGACGAAGAGGCTGGAGAAGTCGAGGTTTGTTACCCGGGCAGGTCCTATGCTTGGTCTGATGGGCACGCTGATACCGATGGGGCCCGCACTGCTTGCGCTCGCCGGTGGCGATATCGAGGCGTTAGCCAAGAGCCTGGTTATCGCATTCGGGTCAACGGTTCTCGGATTAGTGGCTGGGCTGGTGGGGACTTTTATCTCACTAGTTAGAAGTAGGTGGTATGAGCAGGATATGAGCGATATGGAGTACCTATCGGAGATTTTGTTCGGCGAGCGAGAAAGCGAAGAAGGTTTAGAATTAGGGATAATCGAGGAATGTGGTTTTGAAGGCGAGAAAAAGCGTAGTACGCGACTCCTGCACTATCTGGGTAAGGTGAAGGGAACGGAAAGAAGCAAGTTGAGAGAAGTTTTTAGAAAGAAGGGGGGTGATAGTAAAGATGAGTTATTTGAAGCGAAGGAGTAGAAGAACTGGGCGACGAGGTGGAAACCGACTACATGAAGATGAAGATCCATTAAGTGGAGTTGCGAATCTGTTCGACGTGGCAATGATATTTGCCCTTGGGTTGCTTGTTGCGCTACTGATACAGATGCAAGCGCAAGAGGCACTCACGAATCCGGAGCAGATGAAAGAGATAATCGAGCGTGGTAAAAGGATGGAGATGACCCCGACAGAAGAGGTAGTTACCATTTCCGGTGAGATAGAGGAATCGGGCACTCTGTATGAGATAAAACAGGGCGATAGCTCGGTATTTATATTGGTGAATGAATCTGTGGAAGGAGCGGGTTGACGTTTAGATCGATACAGGGACATTCAATGCGAGCGAGCTGATGACAGAGATTACGAAAAGGAGTGGAAAGAACAGCAATCGGCGAGTAATCGGCATATTAGCGGTGATTACGCTGTGTTTAACATGCGTGGTTATGCCTGTAATGACTCAATCCTCTATTTCTCTGTTTGGTGATGTGAGTAATGCTACTGATGGAGAAACGGATGATATCTTTGAGCCTACTTCAACGCCAAGGTCCTCACCTGAAACAACTCCTGTGCTTTCTCCTATACAAACTCCTTTATTAACGCCAACAATAGAACAAAACACCAGTATTTCACCTGCGTCTAATCAAACGCCTACGCCATCTTCCCCGTCGTCCCCGATAACACCAACCATTACCTCTTTCGCTCCTTCTTCGCCTGTTCAAGATACAGACGGAGAACCAAGAACGTTCAATATATCAATAGACCAGCCTGTGAACGTTAACTGGCTACTCAATGGCACAGAAGTGTTCAACCAGAGCAATGTGACAGACTCAATTTACACGAATACCAGTTCTAAAACAGGTACGCGGAACGTATCCGCAGTTGCAACGAATGCAAATGGCACAGCTATGCAAACGTGGATTTGGAATGTATCCTCGCAAGTAACTCCTACTCCTACTCCAGGTCATACACCAAGCCCTTCTCCTTTAACCACTCCAACACCTGCTCCAAAACCTTCCCCAACTCCTGCACCCCTTAAAATCTTGTCTTCAAACGTCAAGCCATCAACACCATTTTATATCTATGGCTGGGTTCATTACGAAAATGGTGCTGAATGCCTCAATCCTATCGTGAATATAATTAATCTGAACACAAGCAATAGCTGGCAAGCAGAAACTTCTTCGGGTTCTAACTTTTTCCAGCTCCTCGTTAACAATATAAGCAAAGGCGATGTGCTTGAGTTCAATGCATCAGACGGTACGGAATCCACTACTGCTACACACGAGATAAATCAGATTGAGATAACCAATAGTGGGTTATTTAATTTCAATCTCACTCTGGCACTATCAGTCTCGGCCCTAACCGTAAACGTGGATTTAACACCTGATGACGACCCTTCTACTTCGGAAATACAAATAATCAATCCAGACCAGAGTAGCAAGAACAAAACAGTTACAATCATTGCAAATGTCACTGATTTAAACGGCTATGAGAATATTACCAGTGTTATAGCAAATATCACAGGTCCAAGCATTGTGGCAGCCAGCCCTGTATCCTTAGTGTTCGTTTCAAACATCAGTGCAACCACTGCTAATTACAACGGAACTTTTTATATGTCCAATCATACAGAGGGCGAATACAAAGTAGAAGTTAGTGTGACCGATACCGAGGGATTAACATGCGTTGGTGCGAAGATTTTCACATATTTGCAGACCACACAGTCATCACCTGCAGCGCCCGGGATTGTATCCTATGCCCCGCCATCGCCGGTAAGTGATTATGAGGGTGCAACAAGAATGTTTAACATCTCAATAAACCAGATAGTGAATGTTAGCTGGCAAATCAATGGAACCGAAGTTTTTAACCAGAACGATGTAAATGAGGCAGCTTACACGAATCCGAGCGCAGTTATCGGCACCTGGAATGTCTCAGTTATTGTAAGCAATTCCAATGGCGGCGATATGCAGACATGGATTTGGAATGTAACGTCCAGTCCTTCTCCCACGCCACCACCAATTACCACGAACGTCACACCGTCAACACCTTTTTATATCTATGGATATGTCTCTTATGAAAATGGTAGTGCATGCAATGCTCCTTTTGTGGTCATAACTAATTTAAATACAGGTGAAGAACTCATTACCGATAATATAAGAGGAGAACCGTTCTATCAACTCATAACGAATTCAGCATTTGTGAATGCAAGCGACGTGCTGCGAATAGAAGCGAGCAAAAATGGAACGCCCGTTGGAAATACCACTCACACCGTGAATCAAACGGAGATTGAACGAAGTGCCATTGTAGTGGATATCAATAAAGGGTGCGCTTTGCCTGATTTAGTTATATCACAGATATGCACGCCTACACAGATAATAGAGAATGAAGCAAACACGATAAATGTCACCATACTGAATGACGGTACCAGTGCATCTGGAGCATTTAACGTTACTCTTTCAGTAACTAAATGCGGTAATGAAACAGAATATGAGAACGAAACACGAATTCACGGCTTGAAACCCGGACGAAGTGAAAATATAAATTTTTCATGGTCTCTTTCCTCTAAAGGAAGTTACAACATCACGGTTTTTGCGGATTCTAATCGCGAAGTCAATGAATCGAATGAGATGAACAACAATCTTACCAGGACTGTATCTGTGGGTGTGCAAGATTTCATAGTTACAAATGTCACTTTCAATCCAAGGGAGCCGAAACTCGGCGACCTCGTCTGGCTAAATGCAACGATAGAGAATGCGGGAACAGAAGGAGAAGCTATTGTTGAATTCTATGATGAGAAAGAGGTAGAAATTGGAAGAATGTATTCCGAAGATCCAAATTATGATAAGTGCGGCAACGTTACTATCAACATCCCAGACGCAGATAAAATAAGGCTGCATTTTTCATCTATTGGAATTATAAGTGGAGAAGGTGCGTACCTCAGAATCTATGACGAAAATAATAAATCAGTTCATAATTTCACGAGAGGATATAATGATATTGCAAAATCGAATTTTTGGACTAACTGGAGTTCTGGCAGCACGATTAGAGCAGTATCCTACGCTGC
Source organism: Candidatus Methanophagaceae archaeon GoMg2 (assembly GCA_013180585.1). Lineage (GTDB taxonomy): Archaea > Halobacteriota > Syntropharchaeia > Alkanophagales > Methanospirareceae > QENJ01. The sequence goes on along the minus strand of QBUM01000122.1, from coordinate 264 downwards.
GAATGACAGCCTTGTCGCATTCACCATTACCGGGTACAGGGCACAGCTCGAAAATGTGAGTATATCGTTAAATGCAAGTGATTTTAGGTACTATAACATAACCTGGAATACAAGTGCTTATGCAACAGATGAGCCAAATTTCCCGATTAGAAATCATACCATAAATGTGAGTGTTGACCCGCATAACGAAGTCGGTGAGTTAAATGAATGGAATAATAGCTGTACTAAAACAATCTTTGTGAGCGGTGCAGACCTTGCAGTAGA
>QBUM01000239.1 GCA_013180585.1 Candidatus Methanophagaceae archaeon GoMg2 | reverse complement strand
GTGCTCAGGCAAGCGAAAGCATATTCACACGCATCTTGCGCGCTTCTATACTTCCTGAAGCCAAACGAGCAAGTATCTGCTCTTAATTCTGCAACAGGGCTTAACGCAAGAGCGTACAGCGATTGCATCGCCCTATCGTACATGGTCGGAATACTCAGAGGTCGCTTCTTAGCGGAACCCGGTTTCGGGATATAGACTCTTCTCAGCGGCTTTGCTTTGTACTTCTTATCAGATATTCTGTGAGCAGCGTTCATTTTGGCGTTCGGTGTTGTCCACTTCGCGCCATCAATTCCTGCTGTTCACTTTCCCCTATTCTGAGTTACGTTCTTCACCGCTAACAACTTCGCGTAAAACGAGTGAGTTAGCAAATACTGCAATCTTTTGACCAGATGCCATTTTCCTTCTTTAGCTACTTTTGTAATTCTGGTTTGCAGCCTGTTAACATGTTCTTCAACCTTTTTCCAGTTGACATCAGTCCACTGTAGTTTTGATCGAATGTCTGTAAGTCTCTCGCCTATTGCAGGCGTAATTGAACTACTTACATTCACAGGTTTGCATCCGTGCATACAATGAAACACCGGCTGGTAAGTCAGCGCCCTTTCGAGTTAGAGCAAAATTTGAACCCCTATACGCCTCATTACAAGACGGCATTCGCTTTTTACCAGTTCCTCTACCCTCTATGCCATCGTTTACCCTTACGGGGTCCCTACCCGGTGATTCCGGGAGCATATAGGGCTTACCAAGTTCTGCACCGCAGATAACTATGAACGCCTTAGAAGCCATCTTTAAGCAGGGAATCATCTGTCCATCCCTCATAACGTCATGGCAGCCGTTATGGTCGGATTCCGCACCTTTTGGTCTAAGCGTATCAGCCCAATTTCGCTTATCGGAATTTACGACTCTTACAATGGTTTGCATTATACTCTTCATAGCGTTCTTATTCTGGCAGTTGATCCGAGCTGGGTTCTCGAATTTTCCCACGTTGTCCTGCGAGCTTACCGTGCAAACGTTACCCTCAGCACGTTCCGCAGTAGGATTACCCCGAATGGCGGTGGTAGCCGCAAGGGCAATCCGCGATGCAGCTTCTTGTCAACAGACCATAAGATTACACTGATTTCCACGAGAGAATAATAATAGTAACCAAGTTTAAGTGTTTTATTAACTGCTTTATCAGTTATTAACCCAAATTTCTTTTGTTAATCTTGTGAAATCTCGTGGTTTTTTATTTGGCTATACAAATACGAAACTTCTATAAGATTACACAAAGGGGGGAGTGAGGAGAGTAAGCCCCCTTCTGTTTTAGCAGCATTTATCTATGCGCCACTTCGGACTTGCACCCACGAGGTTGCTCGTTCCATCCGCAGCTATACGACCTCATCCTCACGGAATCATCGCTTTAATATAGTACGGTACCGTTTCTATACCAGAGCCAAGACTCTCGCCTTATGCCCTTTCAGCATTCGTGTTCTTGTGGTGGGGGGACTTTCCTCAGCCAACTCTTTCCCGCTACTCGCTTGCAATAAGCATTCACGGGAAAAAGTTTACCGGCAGCTGCCCTTCCTCTCTCCCCTATAATTATTTTATTCTCTCGAAATATATAGTTTTCACGTTACACAAGAGCAGTTAAGCAGGAATAAGACATTTAGAAACCAGATAATAAAAGAGGAAAAAAAGAAAAAAAGAAAAAATCAGAAACTATTACACGATCTGTGTAATACCGCCGATTCCTGCTCTATTTCTACTTACTTCTATTGGAATTGGGTTTCCTTGTTTAGTTGAGTTCCCGCCGAATATCCACCTTGGTTCAACACCCGTCAGTATCGCAGTTACACGCACTTTTCCATCGAAATTCTCATTTATCCGCGCACCCCATATCACATTTGCATCGGGGTTTAAGTCATAGGTAAGCAACTCTACGATGTCATTTGTCTCCTTCATTGTGAGGTCCGCCCCTCCTGTAATATGTATAAGAGCGCCCGTTGCCCCTTGATACTCCGCCTCTAACAATGGATGACTGAGTGCATCAGATACAACTGCCTCTGGCTTATTATCTGATTTAGTCGTCTCGCCCACGAGCATTACCGCTACGCCACCTTCGCTCATCACAGCCGTGAGGTCCGCGAAGTCGAGGTTAACCAAAGAAGGTTTTGTTATCGTCTCTGTTATGCCCTGTATCGTGGTGGCGATCAACATGTCCATCACCTTAAACGCTTCATTCACCGGCTGATTACCCGCCTGTTCCAGCAATTTGTCATTCTCCAGCACAATAACCGTATCTGTTACCCTTCGCAATTCCTCTATACCTTCCGCCGCTTTTATTCGCCTTCTCCTTTCCGCACCAAATGGGAATGATACCATCGCAACCACGATTGCTCCAGCTTCCTTCGCCACTTCCGCAACAACGGGCGTAGCCCCTGTTCCGGTTCCACCACCCATTCCAGCAGTCAAAAACACGAAGTTTTTACCGGCTAACAACTCATATAGTTTCTCTTTGTCCATTTCCACTGCTTTTCTTCCCACCTCGGGGGAACCACCAGCACCTAACCCTCGGGTAAGCGATTTCCCTACCAAAAGCTTCTTTTTGCAGGTTATCGAATCCAGATGTAGCTTGTCTGTGTTTATCGCTATCCTGTCAACACTCTCCAGTCCACCCAGGTGCTCCAACCTGTTCATGGAATTATTCCCTGCTCCGCCTACTCCTACTATCGCCAGCTTTGGTACTCCAAACAATTCATCTTCCATTTCTCCGACGACAATCTCCTCATGGCCGTATTCTAACACCTCTACCATTTTTTTTACCCTCTCTTTTTTTAAAAAACTACTTTATTCTACTTTTCGTGTAGTTATCTTCTTAAGAAGGATGGGGTATATAAAGCTTTTGGTCGTTTTGTTATGCTATAAATAGTTTTGCGTAGGCCTTGTCTTCGTATGGAGATGTATGGTTTGTAATGCCAAGGCGAGGAGAGGGAGAAAGGAAAGATATTTCAAGTTCAAACTCGAATGTTCGTTAAGAAGCGAGGTTTTTACACGTGGGGAAAAGAGATGAATAGGGGAAGAGAAGAAGAGGAGAGGGATAAAGTAATTGCGTACCTTAAGTCGCGGCTATTTCCATGGAATTTTATTTTAGAGGACGTTGAAGAGGAGTCTATAGAACATTTCGTTCCTTATGCCATCCAGAGGTGCGAGGAGAAGGGGATACAGAAGGGGTCTGTAGAAGAAGGGGCAGCAAAAGCGATGATTGCAAAAGAGCTAAAAGATGCGTTAAACGATTATCTGCTTGATGAGGATAGAGAGGTAGTGAGGATACATGGAGAATTTGCGGGTCACTATCCTTTTGCATTCGCTCAATGTTTGGTGCATACCATTTTATACAGGCTGGGATTCGTGTTGGACGATGTGGTAAATTTAAACGCGATGAGTGGCTTTTTGGAGTTGGATATAGAAGGGATAAAAGGGAGAGAGCGCTTTATCATGGACTTAATATCCAAGAATAAGACAAAAGCGGTGAGAGTATTCAGCAGGTCTCTTCTTGATAGAGATGTTATAACGTCTGAGGGGGATCATATGGGTAACGTGGACGATATTATTTTTGATACCAACACAGGCAGTGTGGTGGGGTTAATGGTGAATCGGGGTTCAGAAAGAAGTAAGGTACCCATGAATGACGTGAGGATGACTATGCACAGCAAAAATATCGTCTTGAAACAGTCAGGTTCTAAATAAATGAAGTGGTAGAATGACAACGTCAAAAACCTTTAGAAAAGATTCTGTTAAGGGTGGTAGGACACTGTTTTCTTTGTCTAATGTCCCACAGTTCTTGGAGCCTTATTTGAAGGATGCAATTGAGTTCCCGGACATTGATACCCTAACCACAATTCTGGGGATAAAGAGAAGGGAAGCTGAGAGGACAGTGATAAAGCATAAAGAGTATTTGACGGGGTATAAAGTACGGGATGTCTTCTGCACAAAAGAGACACGGGAATTGGTACGCGAAATTTTGGGGCTGTTTTCTCCTTATCAGGCGACTAAAAATGGAAGGGATATACTACTCACACTTACCCCCTCGCGCGACAAAGAGGCGCTGCAGAAGCGGTTCCGAGATATAAAGAAGTGTGAAGACTTGAGGGCTTTAATGGGTGCGGATAATGTGGATAGGGTGAAGGTTACGCTCTCCAAAGCGGAGATAGAGAAAGTGAACTTTGGACAAGCCCCTCTTATTGCTACCCGAAGTAAAGCGATAGAGCGGGAGGTAAAGGCGATTTATGGCGATTTTGTGCGTGTAGAATTGGTTGATTCTGCGGGTAAAGCAGAAGAGCTTGTGCAAAGAGAGAATACCATTCTATTAATCGGAGAAGGGGTAGAGGCGGAAGTACTTGATGCGCCCGGCATTATAACCAAAAGTATTGAAGTTTTATCAGATTCGTGTGAGATTTATCCTGAGTTCGTGGTCAATTCCTTTGTATCAAAGAAGAAGGCGATAAAAGCGGTAGTATCCGTTTTGAATGAATTTAATGCGATTAAAGAGTCATGGCTGTTCAAAAGAGTGTCAGTAGCAGATTTAGAAGAGGTTGTGGCACTTATAGATAGCGTAGAAGGAGAACGAGGTAGAGGTGAAATAGACTTTGATGAAGTGATTTTCAGGTGGGAGGAAGCGATAAACAAGGAAGCGGCCAAGATTATGAGACTGGGCGGCGGTGCTGAAGATTTTAGAATTTACCTGGAGGAAACCTTGGAGAGCATGGCGGATGAGTTGATGCTGACGCGCGAGGATAAAGAAGTCCTGAGTGAGAGCGCGTATGAGACACTGGAAGCAGGACTACCGTTTGAATTCTCAAGGGAGAAGATAGAGCGTTTGAGACGGCGGTATAACAGAGAAAGGGGCGAAAGGCGTTATTATAAGCTAAGGGAATTGGCAAAGCAACTGGAGCGACATAGAGCGGAGGTGAGCAAAAGTATTAAGATGCTCTTCTATCTCGATTTTATGCTCGCCATTTCGCAGTTTAGCCGGGACTTTGAGCTGAATACTCCAGAGATAAAAGAGAAAGGCTTGGGCGTGACGGGGGGCAGGCATATATTTTTGGTTGACGACGAGCGAAAAGGTGGGGAGAAGGTAATACCGGTATCGTATTCCATAGGCGAAGCGAATTTAGGCATCTTTGGCGCTACACAGCATCCGGTATCCATTCTTACGGGTGCGAATAGCGGCGGTAAAACATGTTTGTTAATAACGCTTGCAAGTTCGGTTATACTCACGGAGCTGGGTCTGCCGGTGCCTGCGGAGAGAGCGGAAATACCGCTACTGCCTTTGTATTTATATCGCCGGAAGATGATAAGGAAGACGGGGTCTTTTGAATATTCAATGCGAGCGTTGAGCCGAATATTCATGCGAGAGGGTGGAAAAGTGGTTTTGATAGACGAGTTAGAGGCGCTTACCGAACCCGGCGCTATGGGACGTATAATGGCGTCTATACTGAATAACCTCCCGAAAGATACGTTAGCCGTGGTGATAACGCATTTGATTCACGAGATATTGCCGCATATAAGTGTGGAGAAGGTGAGAATAGACGGAATAGAATCGGAAGGTTTAGATGATTCCGGAAACATTATTGTGGATAGGCAACCGATGTTCAACCATATCGGGTCAAGCACCCCGGAGTTAGTGATAAATAAGCTTTTGGGAAAGGTTAAAAAGGAGAACTTAAAAGTAGTTTATGAAGAGATAATAAAAGTATTGGAGGAGGAGCGGGAAGTTGCGTGTCTTAAATGAGAAAGGAGGGGTGAAAGTATGAATAGGGTAAATGAGGGCTATTTTCCATACTTACGTATCGGTAAAATGAACGAACTCGTGCGGGAAATACCGTTGCCGTACGTTTCGGAAGTGGACGAGTTCTCAACACTGGACTTAGCAAAAGTGATGTGCGCAAGTGCAACTACTATTAATAATTTAATAGCAACACAGAAATCGCTTGATTTGGTCGTTGGTAAAAGGAAATATAAACTTACTGATGCGGGGGCAAAATATAATACTCTAATACGGGATAACGAGGAAGAGGCAAAAAAGGTGCTGCAAGATCAGGTGGCGAATATCGAATATTTCCAGGTGATCAAACAGAAGCTCCAGCAAGAGGGAAAACTTATGATATACGATATAGGCAACCAGATAGCCACGCAGTATGATAAAAACTGGAAGAACCCGCTGACCTTAAAGACTTATGGGGCGGCTATTGCAAGCGTCCTCGATTTCGTGGGTTCCGGGTATTATAAAAGGGGCGTCTTAAGGTCGGAAAAGCTCGAAGAAGAAGAGGGAAATATACCGGTTCCTTATCTCAGCGCAGATAAGATGTTTAGGATTATGAATGTACTGTTTTCGTCGGGTGTTAATATTCATGCGTTATCGCAGGAATTGGGGACTAAGGAAAGACGGCTGAGTCAGGAACTTACATGCTGTTGTGCATTTGGGTTTGTTAGGCACCCGCGTCGAGGTTTTTATGAATTAACCGAAGTAGGAAAGGAGATGGCGCGGTATAGCGATGTGCTTCGCAAAAGGAAATTTACTGAATATTTAGTGAATTCGGGTTATAAAAGGATGATAGATAAGTTACCAGAGGATAAAATAACTATGGTGACGGTGGGGGATGTCTTAGAATCGGTGTATGAGAAAGAATGGTCTGCGATAACGAAGAAGACATATGCAAAGAAATTTTTAAACTGGCTCAGGTTCGCCGGCCTTGTAGTTAAAGCGGAGAAGGGTTATAAATTGAAAGGGCGATAAAACGCAAGTTTTTCAAAAAGAACGCTTTACCATAGCAGGGGTCAAACCACGAGATTTCACGAGATTAACACAAGATTTTGGGGTTAACATGGGAAAAAAACCCAATAGTGCACTTAAGCGGATCCAGAGTATTATCTTCTCGTGAAAATCGGTGTAATCTGTGGTTAGCTAAACGAATATACTTTATCTGTTATTTCATCTCGGCACTACCCGTGATCATAGCTGTAAACAAACACAAAAATAGTTTTACGATACAGCTCTTATATTAATACAATGACACTCGAAAGTCGTCTGAATACACTCTCGGTGGCGGTAATAGCATGTCTCTTGCTTGTTTATCTATGCTCGTTCGTGAGCTGGGCTGTCGGAATCGCTGCGATTTTTTCGGTTGTGCCGTTATACTATTTCGTGCAGCGTACTCATACACGTTATTTCGAGACGATTTGGAACTTAGATGGTGCCTGGAAATACGTGTTCACATTTGTGATTTACCTTGTCATCGGTGAACTCGTGCCCGGGTTGCTTGTTGGCTATGAAGAGTACCATCTCTTTGTAGCATACGGACTGAGAACCGTGATAGTGGGCGGCATACTATTGCGATATAGAAGCTTATATACCGAACTTGCAGTGCGAAAACTCGATGTGGTGGCGTTGCTTGTCGGGATGCTTATCTTTGTATTGTGGGTGGGTTTGGAAGGGCGCTATCCAATGTTTTCTACAGCATCCAGCCACTATAACCCAACTATTTTTGGTTCTGGTGTGCAGATAGTCCTGCTGAGCTTGCGGCTTATAGGTAGCGTACTGGTTGCCGCATTTATCGAGGAGTTGTTCAACCGGTCGTTCTTATTGCGATACATAATAGACCCGGAAAGGTGGGCTGATGTACCTGTAGGGGCATACACGTTTGCTTCTTTCGCAGTGGTAGCGTTGTTCTTCGGCTTTGCACACTTCCGCTGGCTGCCTGGATTATTAACGGGGATACTCCTGAATCTGCTGCTGTACAAGAGAAAAGACATATTCGCGTGTGTGCAGGCGCATGCGATGGCGAATCTGCTGCTGTTTCTTTATGTGGTATATACGGAAAGTTGGTTCTTCTGGTAGGCACCTTCCTCGTAACTACAGGATTACGCACAACCTTGGGCATGAAAATGCCCTATTAAGACTTGTTTATCGCGGATCCCGCAGAGAACACAGAGTGTCATGATAAACTTTTATCTCGCCTCAGCGCTCTCCTTGATCTCGGCGGTAAGCAAATACCAAAATTCTATTCTGCATACGCCAGAACGGAGAAAATGAACAGTAATATATATTTAGCAGAAGTACTATTCATCCTTAACCTTTAATTTTTAATTGGAGAGAAAAATGTTGGTTAAGCCGATAGAGATTCTGTTAGTGGAAGATAACCCAGGCGATGTGCGTCTGACGCAAGAATCCCTCACAGACGGTAAGGTGCGCAACAACATGCAAGTGGTAGAAGATGGAGTAGAGGCTGTGGCGTTCCTGCGCAGAGAAGGAAAATATGCTAATGCGTCTCGACCAGACCTCATCCTGCTCGATTTGAACCTACCGAAGAAAGACGGTCGTGAGGTGCTCGCAGAGATCAAAGAAGATGACAAGCTGAAACGCATCCCGGTGGTGGTCCTGACTACATCAAAGGCAGAAGAGGACATCTTTAAAGCCTACGACCAGCATGCGAACTGCTATATTACCAAACCTGTTGACCTGGACCAGTTCATTGCTGTAGTGAGGTCTATCGAGAATTTCTGGTTTACTATTGTGAAGCTCCCATTAGATGGAAGAAGCGACTGATCAAAATGACAGGACTCAAAAAGTTCTGCTAATTGAGGATAATCCAGGAGACGCTCGCCTGATACAGGAGATGCTGTCTGAAGTAGACGGCTCTACGTTCGAGCTGGAATCTGCCGGCAGCCTCTCGACAGGTATGGAGCGCCTTGCCGCAGGAGATATTGACGTGGTTCTGTTAGATCTCGGACTGCCTGACAGTTCGGGTTTGGACACCTTCATCACTGTACACGCGCAAGCACCAGATGTGCCAATCATGATGTTTACAGGCCTTGACGATGCCGAACTTGCAATTAAGGCAGTGCAGGAGGGTGCACAGGACTATCTGCCTAAGAACAAGCTGGATAGCGAGTTACTGGTACGTACCATACGCTATGCCATCGAACGAAAGAAGACGGAAACGCACATCAAGCATCTGAACAGCGTCCTCAAAGCCACCAGGGGTGTAAATCAGTTGATTGTGATGGAGAAGGACCGTGACACTCTGTTACAGAAAGTATGCAATACTCTGACAGAAGCACGGGGCTACGATGCCGCATGGCTCGGATTCCTGAGCGATGATGAAGCTTTTGCCACTGTCAAAGGTTCCGGCTTCAGTGAAGAAGTCGCTCGTTTCTGCGAACATGTGATGGGTGGCGATCTTCCGCCGTGCATAAGAAAAGCGCTCGTTCAGAAGAACCCGCTTTTGATCGTGGATAAGCCCTTAGAGTGCGGAGATTGCTTCTTCAAAGACGCATGTGTCGGCAAAGAAGCTGCGATCATCCGAGTCGCGCATGCAGGCAGGTTTTTCGGGCTGCTTGCGGTATTGCTTGCACCCGATGTCACAGTGGACGAAGAGGAGAAGGGCATTTTGGAAGAAGTGGCTGGAGATATCGCGTTTGGGCTCCACGACATGGAGCTGGATGAGGTACGGAAGCAAGCGGAGGAACACATCAAGCATCTGAACAGCGTCCTCAAAGCCATCAGGGGTGTAAATCAGTTGATTGTGATGGAGAAGGACAGTGACACTCTGTTACAGAAAGTATGCAATACTCTGACAGAAGCACGGGGTTACGATGCCGCATGGCTCGGATTATTAGAAGATGGCGAAACCTTTGCCACAGTCAAGGGTTCCGGTTTCAGTGAAGACGTCACACGTTTCCGCGAACATGTGATGGGTGGCGATCATCCGCCGTGCATAAATAACGCGCTCGTTCCGAAGAACCCGCTTTTGGTCGTGGATAAGCCCTTAGAGTGCGGTGATTGCTTCTTCAAAGACGCATGTGTCGGCAAGGAAGCTGTGATCATTCGTGTCGAGCACGCTAACCGGCTTTTCGGGCTGATTGCAGTATTGCGTGCACCCGATGTCGTAGTTGACGAAGAAGAGAAGGAACTCTTGAATGAGGTGGCTGGAGATATCGCGTTTGGTCTCCACAACATGGAGATGGAAGAGGCACGCAAGCAGGCGGAAGACCAGATAGAAGCATCTCTGAAAGAAAAAGAAGTGCTGCTGCGAGAGATACATCACCGAGTAAAGAACAATCTTCAGGTCGTATCGAGCCTGCTCAATATGCAAGCACGAGCAGCCAAAGACAAAAATACGATTGATGTACTCTTGGAATCAAGAGACCGGATAAATACAATGGCGCTTATTCATACTAAATTATATGAAAGCGAAAACTTATCACAGATAAATATGAAGGGGTTTGTGGATAACATGTTAAGGCAATTGGTCCAGAGTTATCCGGTTCCTGATACGAAAATCACCCAGATTGTTCAGGGGGATGATTATCCATTCCCAATATCGGTTGCGGTGCCTGTTGGACTAATTGTGAATGAACTGTTATCAAACGCATTTAAACATGCCTTTGTAAACAGAAAAGAAGGTAAGATTGAGGTTAGTTTCGGGGCATCAGAAGAAGGAGGGGTTAGTTTGGCCATCAGTGATGATGGTGTTGGACTACCCAAGGGATTCGATATCAATAAAAGCAAAACACTTGGTCTGCGTCTGGTAAAGATTCTGGCGGAAGACCAGTTACAGGGTAATCTGGAGGTTATCGGTGATAAGGGTGCAACTTTCAATATAGAATTCAAGATAGATAAGATTGAGGGAATTTGATACGGAAAAAGTAGTTGTATTGTTACGAGAAAGAAAGGTTTTTTTACTGCATGTCACAGCAGTTCTGATCCCGGCAGATTTTTAATTGTCAAAAGATAGTTGAGGACGACATTTGCTGTAATGACGTTTAATACGCGCAGTAAGTGTCACAAGCACACCGAAATCCACGTGATGTTGTTGCTTTTGCAACAACTCGCCGCCTTTCCCACACACACTTTTCCGAGGCATCACATTTTTTTAAAACATATCACTAAAAAAAATTGCACATATTCGATAAAAAATTATATCCATAGGAAATCTTTTTTAGTGCCTTTTCAACTATATAGCTTTACCAAACGATTGCAAAAAAGGTGGCGGAAAAAAATGGAATATGAAAATGTGATAAACTTGAAAATAGAGGTAGAAGATGTAGCGGGAATTATTGGTCCTGTCAGAGACGGGACTTATGGCTGCACTATTGACTCGGAGCGATTTATGCTGGACATACTACTATCAATAGACGAGTTAGTGCGGAAATCCGCGGGAATTAAGATAGAAGAGGTAACGCAGCAAGCGGTAAACTGCAATATCGTGGTGGATCTCGCGATAGCGGCAGAAAAAAATAGTGATGGTCTTGTACCGACCGGGTCTTCTGAAAGATTACATGCGGTGGAACGCTTAGTGCTGGATATACTACTATCAATAGACGAGTTAGTGCACGAATCAGAGGGACTCCAGATACAGGACAGAATGCAGAAGAAGATAAGAGGTAAAATCGTGGCTGGCGTACAAATAGTAGCAGAAGAGATAGAACCAGTAGAGGCGGTCTTCGAGGATGAGTTTATGGCGACAGACGTGACGCATGATCCTTTACTTGCTGGGTATGTATATTAGCACACTGTATTGTGCCGTAAAAAGAAGGTAAGATAGAGGTTAGTCTCAGTATATCGGAAAACGAAGAGGTTGTCTGACTGTTAGTGACGATGGCGTGGGATTGTCCAAAGGATTTGATATCAATACAACTAAAACACTTGGTCTGCTTAGTAAAAAATCTGGTGGAAGATCAGTTGCTGGGTAACCTGAAGGTTGTAAGTGATAAGGGGACGACATTTAATGTGGAATTTGAGATGGCGAAGGAGTGAAAGAATTACGAATTACAATGGGTGTAATTGTGAAATGTAGAATGCAAATCGAAGAATGCAAAATATAAAACTGGAATGTAAATAACCCCTTTTGACTTCAAAATGCTCATTAGCGCTATTTGTTGAACTTTGACTTTTGCTCTTTGCACTTCTCATTTTGCATTGTCTGGCCAAAAATCCACAGGTTTTTAAGAGGATACCAATGGGTGAGGAAATACAGAAATCATTAATTCCAAAAACATTTATAGAATTCTAACAACTTATCTAACAAGTTCTTGATCTAATAGCGAGTTGATTATTTGTTCCACTGTACTATGTTTCGCTTCTGCCTGCTTCTTTGCAAGCTGGTAAATCCGCCCGTCTACAGGCACTAAAAATGTGCGTTTCTGAATGTCAAATTCCCGCTCTTCCTCTTCCATTTCATCACTGTAATTAGCCGCAGAGTGGGTGTCCCAAAACTCCCCTGCTTCTTCAGCACTACTAAAATGCTCTGGAATTGTATCCCTCCTTTTATTTATGTCCATAAAAATTTCCTCCTTTCTTTATTGTCCATATCTCGTGCACTAATAGGCAACACAACGTGATTTTTTTTCAAGATAAAAAACACCGAAAGAATACCGTCCAGCGTTGGTTTTACCTAACGCTAGGTATACGTCTTCACCTTTGACATTGCCTTTGCGATGCGATAAACTTTCTTTTTGCCATGTAGAAATCACTCCACTTCGAACATTGTCACGTGATGTTTACCTTCTATTTTCTTAACAAATGTCTCTTTCCAAATAATCTTATTGATTTTTATCATATTAAATACTTATTCCTTCTTCTTTCCTTTCCTTCTTTACTCACAACTGCCCGCATATCATCAACCTTTTGCTTCTAACAACTTATCTATTAAATGGCTTCTATAAATCCTGTTCCTTCTGTTACAAAAACCTTGTTGTTTTAAAAAAGTTTTACGAGAGAAAAACAAGGGGAAAGTTATACCATAGGTACAATCAAAGAGTTTCTACTCGTGGAATTTCCCCACTGTAAAGGTTGTTGGATTACCTGAAGAATTCGATATCAATAAAACTAAATCATGTCTGCGCTCAGTAAAAATTCTGGTGGAAGATCAGTTACAAGGGCGATTAGATATTATAAGCAAGAAAGGAACGACCTTTAAAATAGCGTTTGAAACCAAAGATTGAGTGGGGTGAGAAAATAGAGTTGAGGAATGCCCCCATTGAGTTTAAGATTATGCCTATGTACGTTATGTATATATACATAATACGACAATGGATATATGGGACACAAAAAATGAAGAACCCTTTCATCTACGGTGAAGTGGTAACCGGGACGGATTTTACAGACAGGGAAACCGAATTGGAGACTATCATACGGGAGCTGAAAGCAGGACAAACTATTTTTCTCATCTCTCCCAGAAGATACGGAAAAACGTCTTTAATCGTGAATGCCCTTGATAAATTACAGGAAGAAGGTTTCTACACTGCTTACATAGACCTTTTTAAAGTATCGTCATTTAAAGGTTTGCTGGAGCTATATGCGGAGAAGGTATCAAGGGCGGCGGAGACAAAAATAGGTGGATTTAATAGACTCGTACGGGACTTCTTTCCTAACATTCGCCCAAAGATAGTCCTAACCCCTGATGGTAGCCCTTCCATAGAAATTGATTATGACGTGAAAGAGAAAAGAGCAAGTAAACTCTTCGATGAAGTCTATGAGGCACCTCAGCGAATAGCCACAAAGCGGAACAGGAATTTTATTGTAGTATTCGATGAATTTCAGGAAATAGCGACTTTGAATGGCGAAATGATAGAGAAGGGAATGAGAGCCTGTTTTCAACATCATGACCGCGTGGGATATCTGTTTGCCGGAAGCAGGCGACACATAATCCTTGAAATGGTCTCCGACAAACGAAGAGCGTTTTATAATATGGGCAAGATAATGCCCCTCAGCAAAATCCCGCGGGACGATTTTAAAGCATTCATAGCGGCTAAGTTCACAAAAACGGGTTTTTCGTTAGAGAAAGGCGTGCTGGACGAAATTTTGGATGTAACAGAGAACTATCCGTATAATGTCCAATTTTTATGTCATGAACTATGGAATAAGTGTCTGGATAGGAGAAGAGTCACCTTTGACGATATTAGTATGACCCTGAATAGTATACTTGATGGCCAATCCGCAGTTTATGTTACTATCTGGAATACTCTGCCGCTACACCAAAGGCGAGTGCTTATCGCAATTGCATCTTCGGGCGCTGAAAATATATTCTCCCGCGATTTTATAGTAGATAATGACCTGGGTGCTGCTTCTTCGATTCAGACTTCCATCAAGCTCTTAATGAAAAAAGAGATTGTTGACAGGGCGGATAAGACCTATTACATCACAGATGTTTTTTTTAAAGACTGGATAAGGAAGGAAATGGTAAAATAAAACCTTTCTTTCAAAAAGAAAGCTTTACCAAAGAAACTTTCATAACTCATCCATGAGCCTGAATTTATACGTTGTTTTCAGTAGACTAATTTTTGTCTTTACCTGCCACCTCCACCCGAAATGTACCCCAAAAACATATAACAGGTTGGAACAACCTGTAATTGTAATATAGAAATGACAGTTAAATGGATACTGAGGGAAAGGGCGAATGATTTTTATCGTGGCGATTTTACATATCCCTACCGTTATCTTGACAGGTATGAGTGCAGTGTAGCGGGAGGATTTGTTCCTGCTGGTATGTATCAGGTTGTATAGAAAAAAACGAACTCCGCAAGAGTAAACATGGCAAAAAAAGCGAGAATTTTAATTGTTGAGGACGAAGCCATCGTAGCCGAAGACCTGGAAATGGCAGTTACCAATATTGGTTACGAAGTGGTGGGGCGTGCAGCCAGCGCAAAGGATGCGGTACAAAAGGCACTTGGAGCTAAGCCTGATTTAGTATTGATGGATATTGTCCTGAGAGGTGTGGGAAACGGCATAGATGCTTCTCGTGAAATAAAAGAGAAGATGGGTATTCCTATTATATTTCTGACTGCATATTCGGATGTTGATTTGATAGATAGAGCCAAAAGCACCGAGCCGTATGCTTATCTTGTTAAACCGTTCCAGGAGAGGCAACTCTTCGCATCAATCGAGATGGCACTTTACAAATGTCGGACTGAGGAAACGCTGCGGGAGAGCGAGGAGAAATACCGAACTTTGGTTGAAACAATGGATGAAGGGATGGTAATTGCTGATGAAAACGAGAATCTTACGTTCGTCAATCGCGCGGCATCCATTATTTTCGGATATTCAAAAGAAGAATTGCTCGGAAAGAACTTGAGTGAATTAACAACGCCAGAAGATTTCCAGCGAGTTGTTGACCAAACCGCAATTAGAAAGACTGGAAAGTCAAGTCAGTATGAATCAACTATTATTAAGAAAGATGGAGCACCACGAATTACTGTAGTAACCGCCAGTCCGATGATGGATGATAACGGAAATTATCAGGGAAGCTTCGGAGTCTTCCGCGACATCACCGAGCGCAAGCAGGCTGAGAATGCGCTGCGTGAGAGCGAGGAGAAGTATCATTTACTGGCAAATAACACTGTTGATTGTATCTGGCAACTGAATTTGAACTTTGAATTTACGTATGTTAATCCATCAGTTCTTCAAATGGTTGGGTTTACGCAGGAAGAATGGGTTGGAAGTTCATTATTTGACCACTGTTCTTCTGAGGATAGGGAATTCACATTAAATTTAACGAAGGATATGTTGAAGAAAGGTCCTGAATCAAGCGGTGAAACGTTTGAAATGCAATTGTTGCATAAGAATGGCGAGAGGATAGATATTGAAATAACAACTAAGATGTTATTTGATGATGAAGGAAATCCAGTAGGATCTCAAGGAGCTATCAGGGCCATCACAGAACGCAAGCGTGCGGAGGAGAAATTGAAATGTCTGACTCTATCATTGCAAGAACATGTAAAAGAACTGGAAGAATCGAAGAGGAAGATAGCGGAGGCTTATAGTTTGAGAGAATACTTCCTGAAAGAGACGTCACACCGAATTATCACCCCGGTGGCGATCATTGGTGGATATATAGATTTATTGCTTGAATCCTCCAATCTTGACGACGATCAGAAACAGAAACTCCGGCTCGTACGTGAAAAAGACGCGGAAATCCAGCAACTGGTGAATGATTCGCTGGCGGGGAAATATTTAGAGGAAAAGGAATAAAAATGGAATATAATATCTTGATAGTGGATGACGAAGAGGCGATTCTCAAACTACTGCCACTTTTTCTGGCGATGAACAAGAAGCATACGTTTACTGTGCACACAGCTACAAATGGTAAGGTAGGGGTTGAGACGTACAACAAACTGGTAAACAAAGGCAAGAAGCCGGACCTCGTGCTTATGGACCTCCGAATGCCGGTGATGGACGGTGTGGAAGCAACTATGCGGATAATGTATAACGACCCTGAAGCAAATATTTACCTGTTCACCGCCTACGCAAAAACAGAGGTAGAAAAAGAGGCATACGATGCGGGTGCACAAGGTACAATAAACAAAAGTGCAGACTGGACCAAGACTGTAGAAGAGATTGTAAATGTGCTGGAATCGTAATTGTACATAAAGTACAACTTCCTTTCTTTTGTTTCTAAGAGCAATCCTTTTATTGTAATTGCTCAATATCTCGTGGTATCTAAGTTTTTCGTCCCGAAAGTTTTATGCAGGCATTTCATGTGTGTTCGGTTAAGTAATTGGCCCACAAAACCAAAAGAAACGACATACAAAAAGTATTTTATGGACACAGATTAACGCAGATGGAAATCACAAACTTCTAATTAATTTTGGGCGCTCTGCTCTGTGACGGTAAAACGTCGTATGAAAGACAAAAAAGATAAATTCGTGTAAATCTGTGTCCTGCGACAAGAAGCTGCATCGCGGATTGCCCTTGTGGCTACCCCCGCCATTCGGGGTAATCCTACTGCGGAACACGCAGGGGGTAACGCTTGCACGGTAAGCTCGCAGAACAACGTGGTAAAATCTGAGAGCCCAGCTCAGATCTAGAAGGCATTTTAGCCAAAAGGTCCAGCATCAAAACACTCCACGGGAAATGGTACCGGAAAGCTTATATGCTTTTACCTTTTTGTGATAAAACAAGCAATTAGAGCCAAGATAATAATATAACGTGGTATAGAGTACGCATATAGAACTCAATTTTGCAAAAACCGTATACAATGCCAGACAAACAGTCCGCAGTTCCGCACAGGATCAATGTATTCACACTGATCATGATCACTGCTGCATTTGTTGCCAGTGTACGCAACCGGCCAATGATGGCAGAAACAGGTTTAAATATGATTTTTTGTGCACTCATTGCTGCTTTACTTTTTTTGATTTCAACCGCTTTGGTTTCCGCAGAACTGGCAACGGGTTGGTCACAACAAGGTGGCGTTTATGTCTGGGTAAAAGAAGATTTTTGAGAACGCAGGGGATTTACTGCCATCTGGTTGCAGTGGTTTCAAATGGTGATTGGAATGGTACCTGTACTTGTTTTTATCGCGGGCTCGTTGGCTTTCGTGTTCAACCCTGCACTAGCAGCAAATAAGTTATTCCTACTCTTCGTCATCCTTGCGGTGTATTGGAGTGCAACATATCTCAATCTTCGTGGGATGAAGACGTCTGGTAGGATCAGTACCGCATGCTTTCTGTGTGGTGTATTACTTCCAGGGCTCTTGATTATCATCTTAGGTATCGTGTATCTGCTATCCGGCAATCCCGTACAACTCAATTTATCATTGAGCGAAGCGAATTTTGTCCCAGATTTTGCCAGTATTAGTAACATCGTCTTACTTGCAGGGTTCATCTTCGTATTTATAGGCATCGAAGTCTCTGCGGGGCACGCGAACGAAGTAAAGAATCCGCAGCGTGACTACCCCATCGCTATTTTCGTTGCGGGACTACTGTTGTTCTTCATTAATGTTATAGGAGCGATGGCAGTGGCAATCGTTGTGCCACAAAGTAAAATCAGCTTGAATGCCGGGCTTATGGTCGCATTTACCGACTTTTTTGCTGCGTTCCACATATCATGGCTTGTCCCCATCATTGCTTTTTTGGTTGCATTTGGTGCAATAGGACAAATAAGCACCTGGATTTTGGGTCCAATCAAAGGCTTGCAGGTTTCCGCACAAAGTGGCAACCTCCCACCAATTCTCCAGAAGGTGAATAAAAATGGTATTCCTCAAAATCTGCTTATTCTTCAGGCTTCCCTGGTATCCGTGTTTGGCCTGCTGTTCGCTATTGTGCCCGGCGTAAACAATGCCTACTGGATGTTGCTTACTCTCACGATATTGGTTTATCTTGTCATGTCCATCCTAATGTTCATGGCTGCCATTCGTTTGCGTTACTCAAAACCGGAGGTACAGCGAGCCTACAAAATACCGGGTGGTAAAGTAGGAATGTGGCTTGTCAGTGGTGTGGGGCTATTAACTGTACTTTTTATTATGTTCGTAGATTTTTTCCCACCGAAACAAGTCCCTGTTGGCAACACTGCGCAGTACGTGGCTACTCTGGGTGTGGGGATTATCATCATGGTGCTTATTCCTTTGATCATATACCACTTTAAGAAATCAAGTTGGCAAAGCGGCAAAAATTAAAAAAGAGGTAGGAAAAATGGAAAAGAAAGAGGATAAGATTAAGGAGAAAGTAAATGTGGATGCACTGTTTCTGGGTCCGAAATCGGAAAACCACAAGTACTTTAAGGAGACCTTGAACTTTCTGATGGACGAGCATATCCACTGGCGTAGGGACTTCCACCCGGATGATAAGCCGGTAATAAGCGTGTGGGAACAACATGAAACGAACTTCGAGGCAACGTTGGAGCGAACAACGAATGCCCTGCTCGAACTCTCCTCGAAACTCAAAACGAGCTCAATGCCGTGGTTTTCAGCACGTTATCTGGGACATATGAACTCCGATACCCTGATGGCCGCCAATCTGGCGTATATGGCTACTATTCTGTACAATCCGAACAACTGCGCTTATGAAGGGGCGCCTGCCACGACCGCACTTGAGATAGAGGTGGGAAAGCAGTTTGCAAAAATGCTGGGCTATGACCCTGAAAAAGCATGGGGGCACATTACCACTGATGGAACAATAGCCAACTATGAGGGGCTCTGGGTAGCCCGAAACTTAAAATCCATACCGCTTGCCATCAAAGCGGTTAAACCTGAGCTGGTAGAGGGCTTAGATGATTGGCAGCTATTGAACATGTCAACAGGGAAGATTCTGGATCTGGTGAGTCAAGTAAAAGACGCAGGTGGTTTAGACGCAGCACTCAGTTCGCGGCACAGGGATGCAGAGTGGCAAGCTGGGCAAGTTGCTGGTACCACAGTCGAAACATTACTCATGGACTAAAGCGGTGGATGTGCTCGGAATAGGTCAGGAGAACATGGTCTACATTCAGGTTAAAGACAACTACAGGATGGACATAGACGTCTTAAAGGCAACGATTGACAAATTCGTCAGCGAGAAGACGCCCATTTTAGGTGTGGTGGCAGTAGCGGGAACCACCGAAGAAGGTGCGATTGATGAGGTACACGAGATTGTCAAGCTGCGGGAAGAGTACAAAAAGGAGGGCGTGTCGTTCTACATTCATGTTGATGCAGCATACGGTGGTTACACACGCTCTGTCTTCCTGGATGAGAACGATCAGTTCATGGGATTTGACAATTTGAAACAGAAGCTGCACGACCAGGGCGTTCTGCACAAAGAGATTAACTGGCCTTCGAGAGACGTGTATGAAGCGTATAAGGCGATGGCAAATGCGGATTCTATTACTCTTGACCCACATAAGATGGGTTATATCCCTTATGCTGCAGGTGGCGTTGTTTTAAAGGATAAACGTGCACTTGACCTGATATCGTACTTTGCAGCTTACGTATTTGAGAAGACAGAAGATAATCCCATGCTTCTTGGCAGTTATATCATGGAAGGCTCGAAAGCAGGGGCTGCTGCAGCCGCGGTGTGGACGGCACATCGTGTCGTTCCACTCAATATTTCGGGTTACGGTCGGATTATTGGTCGTAGCGTTGAAGGTGCTGTTAGATTTTATAACTCGCTTCTCTCGACTAAAGTGGTAGAGGCAGCAGGCAAGAAATTTGTGGTAGCGCCTTTGACCAATCCTGATTTTAACATTATTAACTTCGCGTTCAACGAGGTGGGGAATACAAGTCTAAAAGCGATGGATGAACTAAATCAAAAGGTTTACGAACAGTGCTCTTATAATTCCGGACCTGTCTTCTATGACGATTGGATTACTTCAAAGACGGACCTCAGCTATGAAGACTATGGTGACGCGCCTAAATCGTTTGTAGCCGAGCTGGGTATTCCTGCAGAGGAATGGGACAATGTAAGGAGCGTTTATGTGCTCCGATCTTGCGTACTAACTCCGTTTTTGATTCACAACACGACCTATGACGAATACTGGGGCAACTTCGTGAAAACGATGCAGAAGATATTGGGCGTGATAGTGAAAGCGAGATAGTGTAGTAGGGCGTGGTAACGGCGATTTTGAGGCGAGCGTATTGAAATAAAGGCTGAAAATAGTATCAGCACTGCCTAATGTGACGAGGATGAAAGACATGGCAAAAAAGAGATGCCTTTAAGTATATAGGATTATATTCACAAATCAACGAGCATTTATGCATGATGAGGTGAAAGAGATATAATGAACGAGAAAGTGAAGATATTGCTTGACGAGGAAGAGATCCCGAAGGCATGGTACAACATACAGGCGGACATGCCTTCTCCGTTAGACCCGCCGATAAATCCAGCGACTATGGAGCCAGTAAAGCCCGATGATTTGGCGCCTATTTTCCCAATGGAGTTGATAAAGCAGGAAATGACTACCGAGCGATGGATACCAATACCTGAGGAGGTACGAGAGGTTTACAGGCTCTGGCGACCCTCGCCGTTGTATAGGGCTCTTCGGTTAGAGAAGAAACTGAAGACACCGGCGAAGATATATTACAAATGGGAAGGCGTTAGCCCGCCCGGCAGTCACAAGCCAAACACGGCAATTGCACAGGCCTATTATAATATGAAAGATGGCATAGAACGGATAGCCACGGAAACCGGGGCTGGTCAGTGGGGTTCCGCACTTGCATTTGGTACTATGCTGTTCGGGTTGAAGTGTACGGTATATATGGTTGGTGCAAGTTACGACCGTAAACCATACAGAAAGGTAATGATGGAGATGTGGAATGCCGAGTTGTACAGAAGCCCAAGCAAGAACACGGAATTTGGAAGGAAAATCCTGGCTGAGGACCCGGATACACCAGGTAGTTTAGGAATTGCTATTTCTGAAGGAGTAGAGGATGCAGCGACACACGATGATACGCATTACGCATTGGGTTCTGTCCTAAATCACGTTATGTTACATCAGTCTGTAATAGGATTGGAGGCGAAGAAAGCATTTGAGCAGATAGATGAATATCCTGATGTGATCTACGGTTGTGTAGGCGGCGGTAGTAATTTCTTTGGCTCTTGTTCTCCATTCGTAGCAGATAAGCTAAAAGGGGATAAGCCGGACTTAAAAGTAGTTGGCTGTGAGCCGAGGGCATGTCCAACACTGACGAAAGGGTTGTATCAATATGATTTCGGTGACTGTGCAGAGATGACACCCCTGATAAAGATGTTCACGTTAGGGCATACGTTTGTCCCACCACCGATTCATGCAGGTGGATTGAGATACCATGGAGATGCACCTTTGCTGTGTAAGTTAGTTAAGGACGGCTGGATAGATGCAGTGGCATATCATCAAAACGAGGTATTCAAAGCAGCGAAATTATTTGCCGAGACGGAAGGGATAATAATAGCACCGGAGACGGCACACGAAGTGAAAGCGGTAATAGACGAGGCGTTGAGATGCAAGGAAGAGGGCAAAGAGGAAGTGATATTCTTCAATAACAGCGGTCACGGGCATTTCGACATGGGGTCATACGATGTTTTCCTTAGGGGGAAACTGGTTGATTACGAGTATCCGGCGGAGTTGGTGAAGCAGTCGTTGGCTAAGGTGCCGAAGGTGGAGTAGGTTATAAGAGGAGGGGTGTAACACAATTATCCCCTCATTATTTTATGTTTTTATGAAAATAGGTTTCCTCATCAACCCGATAGCGGGAATGGGTGGGTCAGTAGGCTTAAAAGGAACTGACGGACTGGCAGACGAAGCACTGAATAGAGGTGCACGACCAATAGCATTAGAACGAGCTAAGAAATGCATGCACGAGCTAAATGCAGACTCCTTTATTCTTACTTGCTCAGACGAGATGGGTGAAGCTGCCGTCTTAAACCAGAACTACGAAGTAGTGTATTCGTTTGAAGGGACTAGCACGAATGATGACACAAAGACCGCATGTAAGCTGTTTTTGGATAAAGGAGCAGAGCTGCTGCTGTTCTGCGGTGGTGATGGCACGGCGCGTGATGTGTACAGCGTAGTTGGAAATGATATCCCCATTTTAGGAATTCCGGCAGGTGTGAAGATGCACTCTGCAGTATTTGCGATAAGCCCTAAGAGTGCAGCGAAATTAGTCGAGCTTTTTGTCGAAGGTAAGACGGAATTGCGTGATGCCGAGGTAATGGATACTGATGAAGAGGCATACAGAAGAAACGAACTGCGAATGAAGGTATTTGGGTATGCCAGCACGCCCTACGAGCCGGTTCTGGTTCAGCAAGGAAAAAGCCTTTTCCAGAGCGTGAGTGAAGAAGGAGCGAAGGAGGAGATAGCAAAGTTCGCATGCGAGTTCATGATACCGGAAGAACTTTACATCTTGGGTGCCGGTACGACCATCCACAAAATAGCGGAGTTGTTAGGTTTGAGTGACGAGAAGACACTGCTTGGTGTGGACGCCGTGAAGAACGGGAAAGTTGTGGGTAAAGATTTGAATGAGCGGGAATTGCTGCAATTGCTGGAACACGAGCCGAGAACGAGAATATTGGTGAGTCCTATTGGAGCGCAGGGGTTTGTCTTCGGTCGAGGGAATCAGCAGTTGAGTGCTGAAGTAATAGAGAAGGTCGGTGTTGAGAATGTGATTGTGCTTGCAACGCCGCAGAAGCTGATGGAAACGCCGGTTCTTATGGTTGATACTGGCAGCGATGAGCTGGACGAGCAGTTGAGTGGATATATGAGCGTTGTTTGCGGGTATCGGTTGGCACAGCGGAAGGAAGTGCGGAGTGGGTAATATTAGTCACTGTTGAGATCGTGGAAAACGCGGAGGTGGCGAAAAAAGAATAATCTTTAAATGCAATTGCCTGAAACAGTGACTTATGCCCTACGAAAAATTCAGGAAAGAGGTAGAGCGGATACTGGAAGAGAAGGCGGAACCACTCACCTGGAACGAGATAAAGGAGTGCTCAACCAAACTGAAGCAGAAAGCGCCGTATCATGTGTACGTACAGAAATTACAGGGTGACATTGGCTTGGTACGGTTCAAACGCGGGAATAAGACGGTGTGGGCATTACGAAAATGGTTTGAGTCGGGTAAATTCCGTGAACTCTTACCTGAAAAGGTACGGTTTACTATTTTAAGCGTAAAAGGTAGCCATGCGATTGCAGCAAATGAATACTGGGAACTGAAACGGATTTATCCGTTGAACAGCCCGCTAAATAAGTGGGATGTAGCCGTAGCGGAAGTGGATGATTTTTTCCCGGAAGATGATAAAAGACCGGATAGCATAAGGATACGAGAAACCGAGCACTCACGACGGGTAGAGGATGACGAAGAACGGATAAAAATTGCAGAAAAGATAGCGGAGAGTGGCGAATTCCTGCATACCGATGCCTGGAGAGGTAAAACGTTGGGCCTGACAAAGCCCAGGTTCCGATGCTTTTACTTCTACGATTCCAAATGTCAATTCTTTTGTGACCAGAGCGTTTGCGTGGGTCATGATATGGATGTTGAAGATGGAAGCATAGAAATAAAGGGCGATAAGGTTTATTTCGTGTTAGAAGCAAAGGAACGAGCCCGTGGCGAGTTTGTATGGGAAAAGCCAGGGGTGGAGTGGCGCATAAAGTCTGTTATTTCTTTGACCGATCCGAATCAGCAGAGGTTGTTGTAAAATTAATTAGCCTTACATCACATTAAAAACCGCTAAAAGAACTTTTAAAAATAAAATTAAACCCACATTCCGCACATGTTGATACAATATACCAGCAAATTTGAATTTATATAACTACGGCGAGCCGGCACCAAACAACTTTAAATAACCGCATTTTCTTATTGAGGCACATGAACTAAAATGCACCACAATTAGCATGTGTGGGGTGTGTATAATACCTCCAATAATTATGAATACTTTATGGTATTTTGTCTCTTTCCGCTTTCTATTAGTTCAATAATTTCGCCCCCAACGATGGAAGCAATAACGATATAAGGCAGCAGCACGACCACAAATAAAGCCCCAAAGTAATAGGCCATCAAGGGCAATAGTGGTATTTTTATAGCCCGGCTGTACAGAAAAGCAGCAATCAAACCGCTTTTCATCCCCCTGTCTCGAAGATCTTTCAATAGAGGATACCAGACATAAATAGGTCCATGGCTAAGTATTCCAGTGGATATAGCTAAGAACCATCCTTTTATTCCAGACCCTCTTCCAACGTACTTTGATACGGTTTTTGGATGTAAGAAATAATCTATAAGCGCCATAAAAAGGATAACGAGCAATAATACGGGAATTATCTGAATAAATATGTTTCCGCTCACTTTTAGAGAGTTATATATACTTTCCGGATCGAAGAGAAAGAGAAGGAAATATAGAAAAATAACAGAACCCAAAAAATAGTAATCATAATGCTTATCCCACTTTCTTTTCTTCTCTCCTCCTTCGTTTCCTACTTTATCTGTAGCCCTCATGACCTTCATTTGACCACCATCAATGTCGTAACAGCTGCTATAGACACTAATATGGCAAGAATAAACCCCAGCGAGTTTCTAATAACAGCGAATCGTTTGCCGAGAAAGGCAGCTTCTGCAGGAAATTGAACTATACTAACTGTAACCCAAGTCAATATGAATGCAGTTATCGCAAAGAGGCTCACACCCTCTTTCATGAGCTCCCCACCTATTATATAGCTCGTGATAGGGTTACCTGCTGCGATACTTCCAATTGCAGCGCCAATTACAGTATCACGAAACAATGCCCCTGTAAATACAGATGCGATAAACTGCGTTGATACACATGTTAGGAAAAGTCCCAAAAGCAGGACAATTCCAAGCAACATTGGAATAGCGGTCCCTAAACTTTTGAATGCACGATAAAAAGACCTGACAATACTTTTGGGTTTTTCAGCACCACTTGGTTTTGGATTATTCATGCCCTCTTTTTTCCTCCATTGTAAGCCAGAAGACTTTCTCCCTGTATTTCACCTTCTTTATTTCTCCGCTTTCCTCCAGCCTTTTTATGCTATCGTGTATATCACCTTTCTCAAATTTTCTTAGTGTTTCTATAACCTGCTCCGCTCTCATTGGATGCCGTCTTATTATTGCTAAAATAGCATCTTCCGGGTTTGTAAATCCGTCAATAGAAAAATCCCCCGTCTCCTCTTCGGTAATATCCACTACATTAGCATCGCTAAGAATCGCATGTGCTAGTCTGATTGCATCTTTATCAGGCGGTACCGCCCAAGGTTCTGCAGGAGGTCTTATCGGGACATTTATATACGTTCGGTTGGGCTCTAAGGGGCTAAGCCTGCTTTTTAGTGCTTCTAATTCCTCTTCTGAGTCATTGAGCCCCTTTACCAGCATGACTTCCATCCATATCTCACCATCGTATTCCTGCCTGAACTTTTCCATACCTTCCACAACCGCTTCAAAAACAATCCCATGATGTGGTCTGTTTATCTTTCTGAACGTTTCGGCAGTGCCGGCATCAAGCGATGGCATAACAACTTCTGCTTCCAAAAGGTCGTTTCTTACGTCCGCTCTGTAAAGAAGCGAACCGTTTGTATCAACGGCTATGGGTATATCTGCTATTTCTTTGGTCTTCCTGATTAGCCAGCCAAGGCTTTTACATAAAGTCGGTTCGCCTTCGCCTACGAAGGTCACAAAATCTA
>QBUM01000123.1 GCA_013180585.1 Candidatus Methanophagaceae archaeon GoMg2 | reverse complement strand
GTAGAAGGGTGCGCGAAGTAGGCAAAGCAATAGTAGGATGATAAAAAGCGCGGATACAAATATGAGAGAAATAGAGAGGTTAAAGGGTCATGAGGTGGTTAAGGTTATAGAAGGTTGAGAGATGGAAACGCAAAACACACGGGAAAGGCATAAATTAGGTGGCATCAGTATTTTTACCAAAGATTATGAATTATTAGATGGAGATAAAAAGCGATTGGTTCAGCAAGTAGCTGACGGCTCAATTATAAAACGATTTGAAAAGACCGCTCTGCCAACTAAATCCACAGATGTTATATGCCCTCATTTCCTTGAGTTAAAGTGGGCTTATGGCTGTCCATTTGACTGTGCATGGTGCTACTTAAAGGGCACATTCAGATTTCAAAAAACAAAGACAAAACCTGTTTTTAAAGATAGAGAAAAGGTTAGATTGCATACAGAAGCATTTCTTATGTCACATTCCAAAGAGGTTCTTAATACAGGTGAGATTGCAGATTCTCTTATGAATGAAACGGGAGATAAATCATTTTCAAAATTTATAATTCCGTTGTTTGAGAAACAAGATAGGCATAAAGTTTTGTTTTTGACGAAATCGGACAATGTAAAACATCTCTTAGAGATGGAGAAACATGACCATGCAATAATTAGTTTCAGCTTGAATACGTCGGAAAACGCTGAGAGATGGGAGATAGGAGCGCCATCAGTTGCAAAGCGAATAAACGCAGCGAGAAAAGTTAGCGATGCTGGTTATGAAACGAGGATAAGAATAGACCCTATGATTCCCTTTCCGGATTCAACTTGGGAAGAAGATTATAAAGAGCTTATTGACCAGATTTTTTCAAAATTTACACCTGAACGAATAACAATTGGATCGTTGAGGGGATTGCAGAGCACTATTAATTGTGCTACTGATAGATCATGGGTGAAATATTTAGAAGAACGATCAAACTGGGGTAAGAAAATAAAATATAGTCTTAGATACTCTATGTATTCCTCTGTAATAAATTATCTTGAGGAAAAATATAATTATGACAATGTTGCATTATGTAAAGAAACAAAAGCAATGTGGGAAGCGTTAGGGATGGATTACAGGAAAATCAAATGCAATTGTATATGGTGAGGTGAGGATTATGTCAAATATAACCACGACACTATGGCCTATTGAGCCACACACGCAGGCTAAGCATGAAATATTAAGAAGGTATCTTCAAGCGTGGCTTCCAATAATGAGCAGATATAACGGGCGAATCCTTTACATTGACGGTTTTGCAGGACCCGGCGAATATTCAAAAGGCGAGCCAGGATCCCCGGTTATCGCAATTAATACAGCAAAAGAGCATAAATTAAAACTAAATGCAGAAATTTTGTTTTTGTTTATTGAGGCACGGGAGGACAGATGCAACCACCTTAAAGAGATACTTAGACCTATAGATGTTCCAGATAATATGAAATATAACGTAGAATGCAGCAAATTTGATGAATCTCTCACATCACAATTCAACTATCTTGATGAACAGAAGAAACGCATTGCTCCTACCTTTGCGTTTATAGACCCTTTCGGTTATTCTGACACACCATTTCCAATTATTAAGCGAATTATGAAGAATAAAAAATGTGAAGTACTCATCACATTTATGTCGGGATTCCTGAATAGATTCAAATCGGATCCGCATAAAGAGGAAGCTTTAGATCTGCTCTTTGACACAAGAGAATGGCGTGGAATAGTGTTTGATTCAGATTCAGATGAAAAGTCTGAGAAGAAGATCGTTAGATTTTATCAAAACCGATTAGAGTCGTGTGCGGAATATGTGCGCACATTTGAGATGAAAAATAAGTTTAATCAACCGATATACCACCTCATTTTCTGTACACATAGCATTGAGGGGCTTAAAAAGATGAAATATGCAATGTGGAAAGTTGATGAGACTGGGAGATTCAGTTTTTCTGACAGGACCGATCCAAACCAAACGGTACTCTTTAAACGGGAACCTGATTATCGGCAGCTAAAAAAGTTAATCGTTGATAAATTTAAAGGAAAAGAGGTGCCAATCGAAGAGATTGAAGAATTTGTTGTAGTTGAAACTGCTTTTAGGGAGACTCATTTTAGAAAACAGATTTTAAAGCCCATGGAAGAAGTAAATCCCCCAGAAATAAGGGTTGTGAAAAGTGAGAGGAAGAGAAAAGGAGGATACCCTAAAGGGACAATTATTAGGTTTTAGAAGCCTCACGAATTACATTCATTTAATAACTGTTCAAAGAAAGAACTCGAAATGAAGGTTATAGAAGGAGAATAAGAATGAACACCGGAAGAGAAGTAATAGAAAAATTGAAAAGTATACTGAATGAAATCGGCGTTGTATATACAAATATCCTTTTATTTGGCAGTAGAACAGGGAAGGATTTTGAAGAAGAAAGTGACTGGGACTTTTTGATAGTTGTAAAAGGCAATTTAGACTTAAAAGAGAAAAGAGAACTCTGGCATAAAATTTACAGGCGATTCCATGATTATTTCCCTTTCGTTTCCGTGGATATAATTTTGAAAGATGAACAATCGTTTGAAGATGAGAAGAATGTAGCAAGCACGATTTCTAACGAGGTATATCTGGAGGGTATTGGAGTATGAAAGAAGAAGTGGCCTTGAGATGGCTCAAGAAAGCGGAAAATGACTTGGAAATACAATATCCTGAAGAATATATTGAACTCCGTATTGATGAGGCAATGGCACTTTATGAAACCGCAAAAGAAGTGAAAGAATTTGTAGTGGAGGTGACGGGAAATGAATAGAAAGGAATTGTTCAAAAAAATTGTTACAACCCTTGAAAGATACGGAGCAAAAAAGATAGCGATTTTTGGCTCTTACGCCAGAGACGAAGCAAAACCAGAAAGTGATATTGACATTCTTGTAGATTTTTCGGAAAGAAAAAGTTTACTTGACCTTGTGGGAATAGAACAGGAGCTGTCTGATGTGTTGGGTGTGAAGGCAGATTTGCTAACGGAAAAGTCCATAAGCCCATACCTGATTGACAGGATTAAAAGTGAAATGGAGGTGATATACGAATGAAGAAAGATGACTTTGTTTACTTAAGGCATATCAGGGATGCCATATTTAGAATCGAAGAATATACTAAAGGAGTGAGATACGATGACTTTATAAATATTAATCTTGTTCAAGCGGGTGTGATGAGAGAGATTGAGATAATAGGAGAAGCCACTAAGAGGTTATCCCAAGAAATCAGAGAGAAATATCCCGATATACCCTGGAGGAAAATGGCAGGGATGAGAGATAAGCTGATACATGATTATTTTGGTGTGGATTTAGATGCGATCTGGGACACGGTAGAAAAGGATGTCCCGTCATTAAAAAATTCCATCAAGAATCTCATTGAGAAAGAGGAATAGTTATGAATGATAGAAACGATCAAGAAAAAGATAGAAAAAAATGCTCCGATTTAATACTT
Organism: Candidatus Methanophagaceae archaeon GoMg2; assembly: GCA_013180585.1. GTDB lineage: Archaea > Halobacteriota > Syntropharchaeia > Alkanophagales > Methanospirareceae > QENJ01. Next base: position 1,921 of record QBUM01000123.1, on the reverse strand, counting down.
AACTCTCCAGCCAAAAAGAAAATTATTGTTGCTGGTGCGGGAACAGGAAAGACCTTCACATTTCAGGAGTTGCTTAAAGGGAAAAACGGAAATGCACTTGCGTTAACCTTCATAAATAATTTGGCTGATGATTTGGAAAATGAATTAGAAGGGCTCGCGAAATCACAAACATTTCATGGATACTGTATAAAGTTGCTTCATCGAACACCATTTGGTGGAATAGATGCGGGCTTTCACATTTTCCCAAAATTACCAAAGATTATCAAGTCCGATGAACAGATTTTATTTGGAAGGAAAGAATCCAACTTTGAGGAGGCTTTTCAATGTTTGATTGAAGACGACGGTCATATTGACTTTTATATAAATCGTGCTAATTTTTATAATGCCGTTGGATTCAATGATTCTGTATATAGAATGCTTCAATATTTAAAATCAGGTTCGGGTGAACCACCACGATATGAACAGGTTGTGATTGATGAGTTTCAGGATTTTAACCGATTGGAAGTGGCATTCCTTGAGGAGATGGAAAAGGTTAATCCGATATTGATCGTTGGCGATGATGATCAGGCGATTTATGACAGGAAAAACGCTTCACCTGATTTTATCAGAGAAAAAGCTAAAGATCCTGATTATGAACGTTTTGAACTGCCGTACTGTAGCAGGTGTACGGAGGTTATAGTTAATGCGGTAGATGATGTTATAACTCATGCCAAAGCAAATGGAAACTTAACTGATAGGGTAGATAAGAAATATACTTGTTACTTGCCCAAGAAACTCCAAGATTGTATAAACTATCCTAAGATTGTTCATGCTATATGTTCTGTTCATACTAAAAAGTCTCCCTATATTTCTATGTTTATTGAAAGAGAGATACAGAAAATCCCAATAGAAGAGATAGATATGGCGAATAAAGAGGATTACCCCTGTGTTTTAATTATTGGCCCAAAATACTATTTAAGCCAAATAAATGATTTCTTGGTCAATAATAGTTACAAAGTCGATTATGAGGAAAAAAAGAAAGACAACAATTTGCATATTCTGGATGGCTATGAAATTCTATTAAAAGATGTGGAACCAAATCTTGGATGGCGTATTATTTTTGAATTCGATGAAGTAGAGAATATGAATGACATCATTGGAAAGACTCATACTGACCAAGTGGATATAGTAGAACAATTACCGGAAGGATACAGATGTAAAAATGAAAAAGTTATTGATTTGTTGAATCATCTTAAAGAAAATACAGCTTCTATAGAAGAGCAGAATGAACTAAAAAAGATTATAGACTTAGATTTGAACGAAATAAAAACTCGTCTTGAGATAAAAGAAGAGGATGAAAATGATAAATCTCAAAAGACCGATTCACAAGAGAACTCTCAACCGTCAATCAAATTAACTACTTATCATGGCTCTAAAGGACTATCTGGAGGGTTTGTGTTTATTGTGGGATTAAATGATGAAACATTCCCCAGAACACCGGAGTCCCCATCTGATTATGAAGTTTGCCAGTTTATAGTTGCACTTACTCGTGCAAGAAAGAAATGTTATCTGATCTCCAATAAAAGATTTGGTGGGAGCGGATGGTTAAGTCATTCGACATTTATAGATTGGATAGACGACTCCAAATTAAGTGTAGAGGTGGTTAATAAGGAGTATTTTAAATAATGCAAAACCAATTATGAAAAACCAAGAAAAATCGTTGAGCATTATGAAGAAAATGACAACTCTCAAAGAGCATATACTCAATTACGCAAAGAATAAACATTATTTCCATATAAACGATTTGAAGAAGTATTTTGCTGATAGAAGAATTGACCACAAAAAAGACACACTGAAAAAATATCTCTATCTCCTAAAAAAAGAAAACGTTATCTATGGCGCAGGCAGAGGCTGGTATTCCACAATAAAACATGATTTTGTA
>QBUM01000124.1 GCA_013180585.1 Candidatus Methanophagaceae archaeon GoMg2 | reverse complement strand
ATGTTGCAGGGATCAACTGGAAGACCGCAAAGCGCATTGATAAGAAGTATTTGAGTCGTCTCGCCACGGGCCTCGACGTGATATACCCAACGAAACTCGGTGTGGACGAGATCGCGTACCGGAAAAGACATAACTATCTCACGGTGGTGCGTGACTTGGAGATGTTTCAGTTATAGGAATAGCCAAATGAGTAGCCACGCTAAAATATCAGTTGTAATCCAGGTAAAGAGCGAAGCAAAAAAATGGTTAGTGAAATGAGTCACGGAATTGGATATTGATGCGGGAGCGGGAGGAGGACGGATACAATGCCCCTATCCTGCTATATCTGTTTCTATTCTTGTTCGTATGGCAGTTTGGGGGTTATCCTTTGTTGATGGTTATCGTTGCGTTGAAACCAAAACCGGAAAATAAAGAATATTCGTTCCAACCGTTTGTATCCATTATCGTGCCGATATATATAACAAAGAGAAAGTAATAGAGAATAGGATATAAAATTTGGCTGCGTTGAACTATCATAAAGAATAAAATAACGAAGAAAGATGCAAAAAATCGCTATAGTTTTAGGCACAAGACCGGAAATAATAAAGATGAGTCCGGTAATACGGGAATGCGCGAAGCAAAATTTGAATTATTTCATCTTGCATACCGGACAGCATTACTCTTACAATTTAGATAAAATCTTCTTTGAGCAGTTGAAATTACCGGAAGCGAAATACAACTTGGATGTTGGTTCGGGCACTCATGGCGCACAAACCGGAACGATATTACGTGAAATAGAGAAGGTGCTGATACAGGAAAAGCCAGATGTGGTTTTAGTTGAGGGCGATACAAATACCGTTCTTGCAGGAGCGTTAGCTGCTACGAAATTGCACATAAAAGTAGGGCATGTAGAGGCGGGTTTAAGAAGTTACGACAGGAAAATGCCCGAAGAAATAAACAGGGTTTTGGCAGACCATTGCAGCGATTATCTTTTCGCACCCACCGAGAAATCAAGGCAAATCTTGCTTGGTGAAGGCATACCTGCCGAAAGAATCGTTGTTACTGGAAATACGATTGTGGATGCGGTGTATCAAAATTTGAGTATCAGTGAAGGTCGAACAAGTCCGTTACATGAGCTTGAGCTTGTTCCGGGTGACTATTTTTTGGTGACGGCACACAGGCAGGAGAATGTTGACGTTAAGGCAAGATTTGAGGGTATTATCAAAGGTTTGGAGCGTGTTGCAGGTGCGTTTAGCTTGCCTATTATTTATCCGATTCATCCCCGGTCACGGAAGATGATGGACCGGTTCGGATTGAAATCTGCGGGAATAAAGTTTATTGACCCTGTGGATTATCTCTCGTTTCTGCAATTGGAATCGAAAGCTAAGTTGGTCTTAACGGATTCGGGTGGTGTGCAAGAAGAGACGTGCGTATTAAAAGTTCCGTGTGTTACTTTAAGAGATAATACGGAGCGACCAGAGACTTTGGAGGTGGGTTCTAATGTATTGGCGGGAACAAAAGCAGAAAATATATTGGAAGCAACTACTGAAATGTTGGATAGAAACGTTAACTGGGCGAATCCGTTTGGCGATGGACGTGCAGGTGAGAGGATTGTAGAGATACTAACGTAACTATGCGAAGTTTTATTAGCTTAAGGAACAATTTGAGATAAATATGTTAAAAATAGTAGTTCATGAGATAAGGGGCTACTGCCCGGTATATAAGGTTGGGGATAGTATATTGATAGACGATCCAGAGATTATTTTGGATAAGACAGATGCGTTATGCACGCATGCGCTCTCGACTTTACTTCACTATGCGTTGATATTGGAGCATGACTGGTGTCCCGTAAAACTTGGATTGACTACACCTAAAGAACAAGAGTATGCATATATGCAGTGTGTTGATCCCGGTAAGCCATATACCGAAGGGGGAACGGTAATATTTAAATGCAGGCGAATCAAAGGGGAGAATGAGTAATATGGAAACACAAAAGATTTTAGTGACAGGAGGCGGGGGATTTATAGGGACTCATTTAGTGAATGAACTAAGACAGCGTGGGCACGAAGTGCTTGCATCTGACCTCTACAACACGGATAGAGAAAATTACACGAGGGTAGATGTGCGAAATTACAGACAACTGGAGCGAGTATTGGAAAAAATGAGGTTTGATATTGTCTACCATTTAGCGGCAGAATATGGGCGATGGAATGGCGAGGACTTTTATGAGAATTTGTGGCAGACAAATGTTATCGGAACGAAGCATGTCATTCGATTACAGGAGACTCAGAAGTTCCGGATGGTTTTTTTTAGCAGTGCGGAAGTCTATGGTGATTATAGCGGCGTGATGACAGAGGATGTGATGGTCACTAATCCGATCAAGGAAACCTATCAGATGAACGACTATGCGATTACCAAGTGGGCAGGCGAATTGATGTGTATGAATTCAGCGAAGATGTTCGGAACTGAGACTGTCCGGGTAAGACCGGTTAACTGCTACGGACCGGGTGAGCATTATACACCTTATAGAGGATTCATTCCCAAGTTTATATACCATGCACTGCACGATAAATCATACACGGTTTACAGAGGTCATAAGCGGATTATAGATTATGTTGGCGATACTGTCAGAACATTTGCCAACATTGTAGATAATTTCATTCCCGGCGAGGTTTATAATGTTGCGGGAAAGCCAGAATGGGAAAAGGAGATCAAAGATTATTCGGACCTGGTATTAGAAGCTGTTGGCATAGACAACTCAATAGTTACTTATGAAGATGCAGAGCCTTTCACTACGAATATAAAAACAATAGATTGTTCAAAGGCAGTCAGGGATCTGAAACATGATCCGAAGGTCACACCAGAAGAAGGGATAAAAAAGACCGTGGAATGGATGAAAACTATTTATACAACTATAAATATTTAAAGGATATAGTATGGCAGGAGCAGATGCGATGTCCGATGTGGTAAAAAGGACCATTGAGGTTTTTTATCCCATTGAAGATCCAGAAGAGGCTTTGAATAAAGTTGTTTTTGAATGGCTCGACAGTAAAGCCTCAAAGCTCGAAGAGAAGGTAATGGGATTTGAGCGAAAATATGGCATGGAGTTTATGGAATTTGATAATAGAATAAAAATAAAAGGCGCATCTTTTGAGGAAGAGGACGATTGGATAGATTGGGGAGACTATATTGAGCTATTAGAATCTGTAAAAAAGTATAGGAGAGATGTCCTATTGCAATTGAAGACACATTAAAGTCTCTTAAACTAAGCTATTTAGTAAGGAGAGTTGTTGTAAAAGAAGCTATAAAGCTGCCAAAGGATGAAAAGCTCATTGCTATTGCATATTTGGCTGATTCATCTGTTCTTCATATCAGAGAAAGATATAAAAATGGTGGACACATTAAATATTCATATCATCTCATGAAAGGCAACAAAGTTATTAGATGGGACAATGTACCGCATCATAAAGAGATAAGCACATATACGCATCATAAGCATGAAAATGATAAGATAGAAAAATCCACTAAAATGGATATTAGTATGGTATTAGTAGAAATAGAAAGAAACCTTAAGATAGATGAAAACCGCGAGATTTCGCGAGATAGACACAAGAAGACGAAGTAATAAGGGATGGAATATCTAATGTAAACACGCTCTTTACTGTTTTTTCCTCGTGAGAATCTGTGTAATCGTGTGGTCTAAAGGGAGTGTATAAAAATGGGCATAGCGGAAGAATATGAAGGGGAGGTTGTATTAGTAACAGGCGGAGCCGGATGTATTGGAAGTAATCTGTGCAAGAAGTTAGCGGAATTGAATGCAAAGCGAGTAATTATCTTAGATGACTTGTCGAGTGCATACGAGTGGAACATTCCAAAAGCAAAGAATATTGTATTCGTAAATGGAAGCGTTTTGGATGATGAGATGTTGAAACGAGTGTTCAAATTTAAGCCGGATTATGTATTCCATTTAGCCGCGCATTTCGCGAACCAGAACTCGGTGGACAATCCGGAAACGGATTTGATGGTGAATGGGCAGGGAATTTTAAAAGTGTTGCAATATGCGAATCTTGTAAACGTGAAAAGATTTGTTTATTCGTCTTCGGGTTGCGGCGTTTACGGGTTAGATTCAAAGATGCCTTTTGAAGAACCGGACATCTCGATTAGTTTGCATACGCCTTATCAGGTAACAAAACTGCTTGGCGAATTGTATACGAACTACTTTCATAATTTATATGGACTCCCCATAGTTAATGCAAGATTCTTTAATGTTTATGGTCCAGGGGAGGTGCCGGGAAGGTATAGAAATGTGATACCGAACTTTTTCTATTGGGCGATGAATAAACAGGCGTTACCGATAACGGGTGACGGAACAGAGACGCGGGACTGGACGTATGTGGATGACATAATAGATGGTCTATTGGCAATGGGGATAAGAGAAGAGGCAGTGGGGGAAGCTATTAATCTCGGCTCTGGTGAGGAGCATCGGGTAATAGATTTGGCGAATAGGGTGAATGCGCTTGCAAGCAATGGGGCAGGTGTTATGCATGTGGAAAGGCGGGACTGGGACGTCAAGCACAGACTTTTATCTTCTATTGATAAAGCGAAGAAGTTGTTGGGTTACGAGCCGCAGACGGAGTTCGAAGCGGGTTTGGATAAGGTGCAGGCGTGGTTTGTTGAGAATTGGGAGAATATAGACAGAAGTGCTGAGTTCTAAAACATGCGGATTTTAGTTGTTCAAGACGGATATAGTGTCGATAAAGTTGTACGAATACATGGCGGTGGGGAAACCAGTAATTACAACACGGCTGCCGGTGTGATGACCTAGTTTGGTGACGATAATGGTGTAATTTACGTGGATACGCCTGAAGATTCCTGAAGGAAGCAATTGTGCTGAGCAGAACTGAGAGTGCTAATGAAGAAGGTAGAAAAGCGAGAAGGTTTGGATAGTATTACAGATGAGTTTGAGGGTATTTTGGAGTGTTAAAGCGTTGCACGAAAGAAAAAGAATGCGAATATTATATATAGCAATATCGGCAATATCTAACTAAGATAGAGATGAGAAAATGGAGATAATAGAGCCATCTGTGGGAAAGCATGTTATATCTCGGTTAGTGCAAATTCAAGAAGAGATTGCGGAGTTGATTGACGAATTAGAGATTTTAAGTGACGAAGAGGTGATGAAAGATATAGCAGAGAGCAAAAAGGATTTTGCAGAGGGGCGGTATTATACACTCAAGACGGACGAAGAGATAGAGCAGTTTTTTAGCGCTTTGATGAAAAAATGACTAAAATAGAGCTTTCAGAGAAGTTCAAAAGTCAATTAACGAAGTTAAAGGCTGAAGAGATAAGAGAACGGGTTGAAGATGTGCTTAAAGATCATTTCCGTAAACTTAAGCCAAATAGCTACAGAGCATGTAGTTTTTAGAGAAGGT
>QBUM01000125.1 GCA_013180585.1 Candidatus Methanophagaceae archaeon GoMg2 | reverse complement strand
AGATGATGAAGCAACAAATGAAGCCTATGGCCTATATCGTTATTATTACTATACCTGTATTCATGTGGATGTGGGAATATGTCAGCGGAGCGGTAATTTTTCCATTAATCGGTCCGATTGAACTCACGGCTACCTTTGTATTCGGAATGCCGTACTGGGTGCTCTGGTATATGGTATGCTCGATACCTCTAACGCAGGTGGTAAGAAAAGGGATTGGCATAAAGAGCACAATGTAATTAGAGGTTTATTTTTAGTTATCTGCGGCAGCCATCGGGAGTGGGCATGAAAAGAATGACCGAAGAGGAACGTGACGAGATTTTATTATATGAAAAGCGCGGAAGCGTTGCAACGTTAACCTTAAACAGGCAGAAAGCATTGAATGCTTTGAACACTGCATTGTTAAAGGCGTTGCGAGCAGCGCTGGCTGATGCCGATGCCGATGCCGTCATTCGAGTAATTGTAATAACGGGTGTGGGCGACCGTGCGTTCTGTGCTGGCGCGGACATCATTGAATTGCTTGAGAAAAGTCCCATAGAAGCAAGAGACTGGTCGCTGTGGGTTCAGGAGATAACGAGCTACATGGAACGGCTGAGGAAACCGATTTTAGCGAAGATAAACGGGTTCTGCTTAGGTGGCGGCCTGGAACTCGCAATGGCATGTGATTTCAGGATTGCTTCCGATAAATCTATGTTTGGGCAGCCGGAGGTAAATCTGGCGCTTATTCCGGGTGGCGGGGGCACGCAACGGCTGACAAGATTGATAGGTAAGACAAAGGCTTTGGAACTGCTCATGACCGGTGCACAGATAGGAGCGGCAGAGGCATTACGGTTAACGCTCGTGAATAAAGTCGTACCTGCGGATGTGCTGGACGCTGCTGTTGATGAGTTAATTGAGGCTTTACTCACAAAAAGTACCGTTACGCTTGGGATACTGAAACTCGCAGTGAACAAAGGAATAGAAATGAGCCTGGAGCAGGCATTGTATTACGAAGCTGAATGCTTCGGGTCTGCGCTGGCAACAGAAGACGGGCAAGAAGGGCTTAAAGCGTTTTTAGGTAAGCGTAAGGCGGAATTTAAGGGTAAGTAAAGGTGTTAAGGAAGAGTGTGATAGTGGACACAAATGCGCTGCTCATACCGGGCGAATTTGGCGTTGATATATTTCACGAGCTTGAACGGTTGGGATATTCGCATATAATCGTGCCGAATGCTGTATTAAACGAATTACAGGTGCTCATGCAAAAGTCAGGGTTGAAAGGCAAAGAGAAGGTAGCGGCAAAGATTGGTTATTCGCTGGTGCTTAAGTATGCGTCGGGTGGAGGACGATACAATGTCTCGATAGAGGGCGAAGAAGAAGATGAAGGGAAAGAAGCGGACGAGTTGGTTGCAGAGCTGGCAGCGAAGCTGGAAGCTGCGGTATTCACATTGGATGAGGATTTGAAGCGGGAATTGACGCATGCTGGGATACCGACAGTGTATTTGAGAGGCAAGAGTAGATTGGAGGTAAGTGAGTAAGCGGGAATATATCAGTAATAAAAAACACGCGATTTCACAATGTAAATCACGTAAAAAGTTTTTCGTGAAGACCAAGTTAAGGGAAAAACAATGAAAGAGAGTGGAATAGAATTTATAGGTATGCCATTGGAAAAAGAAGGGGATTGGGAAGTTGTGAAAGGAAAGTATGGTACTCCTGAGGTGTGTCCCTGGTGTGGTGGGGCGATAGAGGAGAGACTGATAGAAATATCGTATTTGTTTAGCTAACCACAGATTACACAGATTTTCACGAGAAGATAATACTTATAATCCGGTTTAAGTGCACTATTGGTTTTTTATCCCCTGTTAACCCTAAAATCTTGTGCTAATCTCGTGAAATCTCGTGGTTTTACCCCTGCTATACAAATACGAAATATCTTTTTTAGAGGGTAATGTCAGAGTCTCTAAAATTCCAAAGAGGGTTTGCAACAAATGCGGCCGCTCGTTTTTGAATGATGAACAAGCCGCATATTACGAGAAGCTTCAAGAAGACTTTGTTCACATTTTTGCGCGCGAAGGCAGGAAAAGTGAATTGCAAACAGTAGAGGCATGAAGGTGCAAAAGGACAGGATAAGGTAATTATCATTTATTTACGTTGGCTGTTTAAGTGTGAATGCACTAACGCACAGATGCTAATAATTGAGATGCTTCACCATACTAAGAAACACCATACTTACAATCATGCACACAGCTAACGCGGAAATTATCATGTTTATCTCGGGTGTCCCACCTTCCAGCGTGAGTATCACCCCGCCAGTGGTAGCAACGAATGCAAAAGTAGCGCAAATAGCGAGGAACGAGCCACGAATAAGCGATTTCAAGCTATCTTTTCGTTTTGTCGCACTTTTACCCCGCGATTCGTAAAACACAGTGAATATAATGAAAAATATAGCGAAAATAAGCAGGATGTACGGTCCTGGAATGGGATTTGGTCTGACTCCCGCAAAAACCAAAGCAAAGAACATCAAGCCCAGTGCTATGTAAAGCATGAGTACTGCAAGTGCTGTGGATAGAATTAGCGTTTTCGCGTATCTCTTATATTCTACCATCCCTTTTAGCTGCGTTATCACGTCCATAATCGTATTTCTATTATGTTACTTACGAAATCAGTTTTAATTAAACCTTTTATTAAAAAAGTATTTGTTTAGCTAACCACAAGATTACATTGATTTTCACGAGAAACCTTTTCTTAGAACAGCTTCGCTGTTCCATTGCTTTAGCAATGCTGAAAGAAAAGCTTTACCAAAAGAACAAACTTGTTTTTCTTTTAGCACAGGTTTTCTTTTTGTGAAAAAGAAAAAGTGTTGTGTTAATCTTGTAAAGTCTCGTGGTTTGTTACGTCAGCTATAGAAACACAAAAAAGAAAAAAATATTCCCGCTTATTCTAACCTTATTGCGGGAATATAATCGTTGTATTTATTGCCATTTGCATCCGTGAATTCCGTGCAGGTGATTGTGCCATTATCTGTAGTATGCGAACGTCCGTGTATAATCTGTGGATACGAACCTGTTTTTATTGTGTAGTCGTATGTCTTACCGATTTCCAACGTGAACGGGTTATCAAACGTGATGTACTGATAATCTTCGTCCTGGTAACCGTTCCAAAAGCCTTCTCCCAGCTTCGTGCCATTCTGAGCGTAGAATGCAGCATACTCGCTGTGCCCGCCCGTGCAGGGGCAGGAATAAGTGTACATCTTTTGTATCGTAATCGTCTCCGCTTGCGTGCCCGAAATACTGAGATAACTGCCTACAGCATCGCTATATAACGACGTGTGTGCATTCGCACCCGCGACGATATTAACAATTCGTGCTGCTGTATATCCATAGCCATCCATTGCTTTCACGGTATAGGTTACCGTCGGTGCGCCGGTTGTATCGAACATGGCACTGAACGCTTTATCAGTGGTAATAGCAGTTTGTGGCACTATCTCGTAATAGCAGCCCTTTACCGTTATCCAGATGCGCGCCCCGTCTTCTCTGCTTGTTTCACCCGTTACTTCTAATGGCTCGCCGGCTCTTACATCAGCCATCGGATCCAGGATTAGCGTCTCTTGTTTGCCGATTGCTACGTAACTCACCCAGATTAGGTCGTCGCTTAATTCTATTATATTCTCGAATACCGCCAGCATCTCGTTCTGTGTCCTTGTTTTGAGCGAATAGCAGTCTAAAGCCTCCTCAATTGTAACACCACCACCACCACCTCGCCGTCCTGGTGTCGGTGTTGGTGTTGGTGGTGTTGGTGTTGGCGTTGGTGACGCAACCGAAGCACCACCAATCATATCTACTTCATTACAGCACCCATACACGCCATCGCTTCCTTTGCTGAGCACAACCACAAGGTACCGCCCTGTATCTACATCATCACCCACGCTGATCTTCTTTGAGAACGTGCCATCCGTTGTGGAAACGCCGGTGGACCATATATACATCTCCTTCCACGAGCTATCTTCTATATTCGTACCACTGTAACCCTTTGGCGCAACAATGAGTATATCTACACTCTTTGAACCTTTGGCAGTACCGCTGATTGTGAACTCATCACCAGGATCAACTAAATCACTGGACAGACTTGCGGTCAGCCAGGGTCTTACCATGAACACCTCCGTAGATCCGTCATCTATTTCGTCGGGACCTATGCTACCCATTCCAGATGCTCGGTCTATGTATGCCTTCATATTCACAGCACCCGGAATCTGGAATCCTGCTGGTGCGTCTTCTGAGCTTGTATCTATCTCCACTTCAAATTCGCCATTCCCGTCTATCACTATCTGATCCAGTTTCTGAACTACTTCGCCATCCACTGCCACAGTCACCGTATCACCGCTCTTTGCCGTGCCCTTTATCGTGAGCTTTTCACCTATTATCACAATAGAAGGTACATCGAACGTGACATTCTTCTCTATGACTGTTATCTCAATGTCCTCTTCGTCTAACCGTGTGGCAGTTGGATAACCTGCTCCATAATCTGTTGCCGTGATTTTGTACGTTCCTATATCTGCGAAGTGCACCGCAAATCTTATTGTGCCGTCGGCGACCATCGTATTCCACACGCCTGGGATGTTCATTGCGTTCGTCTGACTATCGCAGTCGCCTATATCCGTCGGAATTGAGACAGTATCGGCTGGGGTTGCTGTAATAATGTTACTGCTCGTGCCTGTAAAGTCGTATCTGTTGTATTCAAAGACCGTATGCGCTGTGTCCGCGGTTGTTACGCTCACGTTGTGCTCTGGTACTGCAGCTATCGTCAGGATTATGGTTTCGTTCTTTCCCACGGTGACCCCAGAAGCCGAGATGTCAATGCAGCCACCCGCTTCGTTCAGCATGAACACAGTCGCCGCGCCATCGTCTTTTTCAGTGGATATGTCACCAATTCCGCACACTCGGTCTATGAATGCACACAATCTCGCAGAACCCGGTACCTTGAATGTTGCAGGCATGTCCGCCGCACTTGTATCTATCTCTACTTCAAATTCGCCGTTTTCATTTAGTATGATACAATCCAGTTTCGGGACTATTTCGTCACCCACAGCAACAGTCACCGTATCACCGGTGTTTGCCGTGCCTCGAATCGTGAACTTTTCACCGATTCGCACGGAATCCGGTACGTCAAAGATGACTTGTTTCTCGGTAACAGTTATGTCAACGGTATCATACGATCCACATTCATTCAAATCATCCACTCTAATTGTGAATGCGCCGGTATCGTTGAATTCAACCGCGTAGGTTCTCGTGCCGTCATCGTCTATTGTGTCATCGAACTTATTAGTCGTTACATCTCGTGGGTTGTCATCAATCCCCGCAGGGAAATATGCGTTTTTTGTTAAAGGGTCTGCTTTCACCGTGATACTATGACCGGCTACACCCGTTACTGTGAGTTTCACAAC